>CAZXCE010000513.1:0-6294 GCA_964639175.1 uncultured Clostridia bacterium | reverse complement strand
AACACTTTTCCCGGTGGTAGCTCCCAAAACCTCGCAACCGACCGGCTATCCGAACCGCAACGCTTCGCGGTGCAAAACGAAAAATCTACAAGTGAAAGGAAATCCGATGTTTTGTTCAATCTGCGGTTCTGCCATCACGCCTACATTAAGCTATTGCACCCGGTGTGGTACCGAATTGAAACCAAAAGAGAAAGCTCCAGAAAATCCCTACGGATTCTCTCCGGATGGACTGGTGTGGGCAATTGTGTCGGTCAGTGTTGGAGGGCTCGCGCTCCTGACTGGATTTATGGCTGTCATGCGGGAAGCGCAGCTTGCACCTCCGGTGATGATTACATTTCTCATCCTTGGATTTCTGATGTTGATGGCAGCCAACAGCGTCTTTATCTGGATGTTGCTCCAGTCTCGAAAAAGAACGACCACTCCCCCGCCAACCATTTTGCCTCCAGCGAGGCTGACCACTCAGGAAATCAAAGTGGAGCCCCAGGTTCAGATGCTCCCTGAACCAATCATCAGCGTCACCGAACACACCACCCGCCAGCTTGACCCGGTTCAACGCCAGGAACGAAATACTCGGTAACGCTGAGAAAAATAATTTGGAGTGCTGTGACTTGTCACAGTTTTGGTATTTATATCTAAAGTTTTTTCAGGAAATATTTCAAATCCGAAAGAACAAATATTTGTAATGAATTTTCGTTATGAAACGCATGAAACGCTCTGAATTTTCCCCAGATGCCCCGCTCAATCAAATTCGAGATTGGCCAACATATTTTGAGCAGATTCGTCAACGTCCAGCGATGTGGTTTGGAAGGGTTTCGCTGACTGGAATGCACATGCACATAGATGGCATTACACTGGCCGAGTTTTTCCACGATGTGCCGGAAGAAAATCGCTTTGGCGGGTTTGATTTCGCCGGATTTGAACAATGGGTTGAGCAACGGTTTAATCCCCAACGATTGACGATCAATTCGTTTCATCTGGCCAGACGGCTGGCAAAATCCGAGGAAAAAGCGTTCTGGCTCTGGTTTGAGTGGTATGATCGGTTTCTTCTTGAAAAAACAAACAGTCTGCCCTCTCCCTTCATTCCAAAAACTCCTCCAGATGAGCCTCCACGACTGGATTCAAAGTTTGCCCGTTCCATTTTTGAACAATCACCTGAGCAGGAGGAACTCTGTCAGGAACTGGCCAAAATCCTCAGCACCCGGCTGGAAAAGTGTGAAGATTTTGAAACTGAAATCGCCACCATTCTGGCTGATTTAAAACATCTTGGTCATGATTTGTATTCCTGGGAAGATTCCACTGATTGGCAAATGTGGGGTGATGATTATATGTCGCCTCCGTCGAAGTATCGGATCATATTACGGTTTTCCTATGCAACACACCGTTCACCATCCGTTCAGGTGTACTGGGGTGAATGGCCAAAAGAAGAAGAAAAAGCCATTCTGCGGTGTCCAACCTGTGATTGTGAGCTTTCGCCACAAACCTTGCAGCTCATAATTTATGGGAGCGGTCGTGTTGATTTTGAACGACTTCCTTTCTCATTGAAAATTGGCAGTCACTTTAGAATGAGAGATGAGATTGCCAATACAACCATCCATTTTCAGGAAGGCGGTGATGAATGCCCATTGTGCAAAGGCTTCTGGTTCCCAGGTTCACCACGCAGACCTATCGAAGAAGCCTGAATTCCAGTGTCTTTGTTACACTGTTTTGCAATGAATAACTTCATACCAGGAGACAGTCAAGTCATTCAATCAAATAAACTTAGTGAGCTACTGACTACTGACTACTGACTACTGACTGGACTTAAATTCAATGAAACTCCCAACTGAACGCTACGTCGAACAAGTCAAGGATTGGCCCAAAAGCGGTCGTCATATCCTGGCACATTATGACGATGACACCATTATCGTCTATCAGGCATATCGCCCGTCCATTGGCAATTATGCACTTCGAAACGGATACTTTGGCGGAGACTTTTCCTACTCACGGATGAGTTGGATCAAACCCAATTTCCTCTGGATGATGTACCGAAGCGGCTGGGGAGCTAAACAAGGGCAGGAAGTTATCCTTGGGTTGCGGCTCCGACGTGAATTTTTTGATCAAATATTGGTTCAGTCGGTGCAATCTTCGTATTATGACGGCCACTTCGCAACTCGTGAGTTGTGGCAGGAAGCACTGGCTCAATCCTCTGTCCGGTTGCAATGGGATCCAGATCACCATCCCTCAGGAGCAAAGCTCGAACGGCGAGCCGTTCAACTTGGATTGCGCGGTCCAGTCCTGGCAGCCTTTGGAAAAAAAGAACTGCTCGAAGTCATTGATATGTCTGAATTTGTGGCAACCCAGCGTCCATTGACCACAGCCGAAATGCTGGAAGAGCTTCAAACTCCGGTTGAACGGGTGTACATTCCGTCTGATCCTCAAATCGGACACCGATTGGGACTTTCAATAGCGAAACCTGGTTTCGTTGAAATTGACGAACAGAATTAAAGCTGGTGTGCCTTGCCAGTATCTGAGGTCACCTTATGAAATTTGTCTTCGTGTTGAGTTTGTTGACCCTCGTTGTATTTTCACACCCGATTTCGGCCCAAAAAGCTCGCAAAAAATCAGCACCGTCACAGCCACAATCATCTGAGTTTTTGACCAGACGATTGCCAACGGGTGTGATGACCGGAACGTTCAATTCCTTCGCCAGCCTGCTCTATGCGGTAGATGAGACAATTCTCCACACTGACTCAAAAGATGTGGGCAGCACTGAACTTCATTCAGTGTTTCCAGAATTTTACAAACCAACGTACAGGGAATTTTTCGACGCGATTGCCCGCCAGACTCAATCAACGTGGCAGCCTGACCCGGCACATAAGCAGTGGTTTTTTTCGCCGCCTGCGGCACCACTTCCCTATTCCATCAAACTGGCTCAGGGCTGGTCGAGCCACGATGAAGGAATGTATGTCGGTTATGTTCCTCCGACCGCACCGGTTGGTATGGACGTTTATATGATGGGTACATATTCAGCCAACCCACCAAATGCAACCACATTGATGAAAAATGTCAGGAGTGAGCTGGCAATCCAATTTGCCAGAAACGTTAAACCTGGTGTCACACCCAAAGACATGAAAAAAGTCCAAATTGCAGGTGCTGAAGCCCTGTATTTCGAAGCACCATCTCCACGTCCAGGAACCATGTGGCGGCAATGGGCTTTTCTGAAAAATGGGCAGGCATTTGTCATTGTGAGCGTCGTTGCTAAAGATGACAGACAGGTGTGGACAGATGTGGATGCAATGGTCAGTTCATTTCAAGTAGCACCATAGCACTATGATAATGAAGGAGTCGCCAATCATGGAGCATCAATTAGCTTCAAATAGCTGGATGAAAAAACATGGCCTGTTGGTTATGAATCTGATTCTAATTTTGGCCTGTGTTATCTATTACTTAACTCAGCCCGTATCATTCCTGGAGCTGGTAAAAACAGGAAAAGGTCTCCTTCTCTTCGTCGGTTTGTCAAATTTGTTCAATCATCTTGCACAATGCTATTTTACTGAAGGCACTTTCGGTAAAAGAATGAGAGGGGTTGCCTCAACCTGGGTTATAAGCACGTTTGTTTACGCAATTTGGGTGGCCTTTTTGCGTTGAAGCTCAGATAGTGGGTTTTAAATGAGGTTCAAACTATGGGACGCATCCGATATGTAGTTGCGATCAGTCTGGACGGCTACATCGCCGGGCCAAATGGCGAAGCTGACTGGATCATGATGGACCCGGAGATCAATTTTCAGGCGCTCTTTGCCGAGTTTGACACGATTCTGGTAGGCCGCAAAACCTTCGAGAAGATGCCAAAAGGAAGGAAGTCCAAAAAGTCTCCGATGCCGACCTTTGTTTTTTCACAGACGCTCAGGTCGCAAGACTATCCAAACGTGACGATTGTTTCCGAACCGTCAGAACCAACCCTTTCAGCTATCCGGGCCCAGGCCAAGAAGGACATCTGGCTTTTTGGTGGTGGAGGACTGTTCCGCAGCCTGCTTGAGGCCGGACAGGTGGACAGTGTCGAAACGGCTATCATCCCGGTGCTGCTGGGTGGAGGGATTCCATTGCTTCCAACTCCGGCCAAACAAACGAAATTGACATTGACCGGGCATAAGGTTTACCAGACTGGAATTGTCTCTGTGGTATATTCAACAAAGTAGACAATTCAGCCTGAATAGCAGTATATTGTTGGTAGTTAAGTCTAAAAATGGTGTCGGCAGATAATGTTTGGGTCAAGCCCTCCAGCTTGTTGATACCTTATTCATTTTCAAGGTTATCGTTGCATCAAGAATTCGTCAGATTGTTATGGTTCTGAGTTTTGAGAACCTGAGTGGATAGGGGACCTCATTGGTTTAATCGTTCCACATATTAAAGGAGAAAACCTATGGAAACCGGATTTGACATTAAAATTTGTCCGTTTTGTCAGGAAACCGTGAAGCGGTCAGCGAAAAAGTGTCCCCATTGCCAGTCATGGCAAAACAAAGCATTTGGATTTCAGAACCATCCAGTTGCCACAATTGCCTTGATGCTGATTCCATTTGGGATGCTCTTCTTTATCAATCGCCAGCTTTTTTCAAATGACAAACCTCAATTCGCCGATTACCAGAGCCAAATTCAAATCATTAACTCGGAAATGTCATTTTCGACTCAAAATGACTGCCTGACTATCACCACCCTTGGTCAAATCAAAAACCAGACGGACATCACCTGGGGAGATGTCAGCATTGAAGTTCAGTATTTTAATGCTCAAGGAAAATTGATTGATACCGGGAGCGATAAAACCTTTGACCTGGTGCTCCAACCCCGAGCCGAGCAAGCATTTCGGGTCAGATTTTGTGCCTCAAAACCTCAAAGCGAATATGCGAGTCAAAAAGTTTTCCTGCGATATGCTGAAAAAACCCCTCGCTGGCCTTAATCAGCTTCTTTTCACTGGATAGAGCAAACAGAAGCCCAAAACAACGTGGCAGTCATGGCGCAACAAATCGAATCAATTCGGTCGAAAGTTGTGATTCAGGCAAACCTTTTCGCCTGCTTCTCAGAAGTCAGAATAACAGTTGATATCACCTTTAACCCAGACCAGTTCCCGTGGGTCGTTGCGACTCAAAACACAGAACCGATCTTTGATGGGCAACTTTCATCCGATAGGGTAACGGCCTTTCTGGATGAAGTTTTCCAGGCAGCCACCAAACCAGAACGGGTTACCGGAGAACGAATCACAACTCACTACGAAGCAACATTGAACTGGCATAACTACCCAATTCAAGAACTGGAAGCATCAGGTCAATTGTATTTTAAAGGTCATGACCTCCCTGAAGAACTCCTCAGAGACAATCTACACAGGTTAAAAGGAGAAACCGCGCAACGGATAAAGGAACTCCTCGAAGTCGGGCTTCATTGTCGTCCGATGGTTATATTTTCAATAGCTCACACCTTTTTGGAGAATCTGAGAGACAAATCTCAATCAGCAGACTAAGCTCCTTTTTGATTTGGTTGAAATTCCCTCTGCCTGGCTTGAATTTCGGGATGGCCGTAACTGTGGGCTGCACACCACGGCTATTGCATGTATATGCGCCAGGATAAGAAACCCCATTTCTTCTCCGTTGGCATTGGACGGTCCTTTTGTCGAACCTGGGTCTGGTCGTGACCGTGGGTTTCGCACCACGGCTATTACACAACAACCCTGCGGGCCTAAAACCCTGATCCTAAAACATATAACCCTACCCTGAACCCTGAACCCTGTTTTTCACACCCTGAACCCTGAACCCTGAACCCTGTTTTTCACACCTTAAAATCCAATGATTCGATTTCTTGCTTACACATTGATTTTGATTTTTCTGTTTATCTCCGCCATGCACGTTTTTTGGGCCTTTGGCGGGCGCATCGGAGGCATGGCGGCCATTCCTGAAATCAATGGCAAGCCAAGCTTCTCTCCAACGGCGGGAATGACCCTGCTGGTCGCTTTCGCCTTTGTCTGTGCCGCGCTCCTGGTTGCCGGGACTTCTGGCATTTTTCAATTACCTGTCCCACACACTGTTCTGAAATGGCTCACGTACCTGATGGCCTTTATCTTTTTAGCCCGGTCAATTGGTGAATTCCGACTGGTTGGGTTCTTCAAACAGATTCGAGACACTCAGTTTGCCCAGATGGATACGTTCTTCTATTCCCCGCTCTGCCTGGGCATTGCCATTGTGGCAGCCATTATTGGGTTCAAATCACCAAAGTGAGTCCGGGTTCCGGGTTCCGGGTTCCGGGTTCCGGGTTCCGGGTTCCGGGTTCCGG
>CAZXCE010000512.1:0-6313 GCA_964639175.1 uncultured Clostridia bacterium | reverse complement strand
GAACTTCTCTTTTTATGATTTCATTTATTGCCCGTCGCCAACCATTTTCGATTGAAACGGCTGAGATGCTGCTGGAGCAGTATGGCTCACCACTCTATGTCTATGATTCAGAAGTCTTGAGTGAAACTATCCGGCATATTACCCAGGCGGTGGTGTACCCCAGGACGCGATTTCACTTTGCGAGTGTGACCAATGGGAATCTGGCTCTGTTGAAGATTTTCAAAGATCATGGATGGGGGCTCCATGCCAACACTCCGGGCGATGTTTTTCTGGGACTCCAGGCCGGATTTGATCCTCGGGAAATTGTATTTAGCGGTGGGAATCTGACTCGTGATGAATTTGAACAAATGCTCCGGTGGCAGGTCGCAACACTGAACCTGGACAGCCTGGACCAGTTGCGGTCATTGATTAATGTGTATCGAAACTGGTCTGAGAAAAAATATCTCCCACGCCTTGGTTTTCGATTAAACCTGCCTGACCTGACTGGAAAAACACGGACTGGAGTTTCGCCGGCTGAGTTTCCGGCTGCGCTTGAACTCACAAAAGGGTCTGAACTCCAGGTGACGGGCCTTCATTTTTATCGAGGCACGGGGACAAATTCGACTCCTTCTTTTACTGGCGTGATTGCCCAAGTTTTGGCTGTTGGAAAACAGTTGCCAGCCTGGAACTACCTCGATTTTGGCGGAGGCTTTGGGTACGCCTATCATGCCGACCGTCCAGGGTTTGAGTGGCAGACGTTTGGCGAGGAACTCACCCGCCAGCTTTCAGAATTGAGCCAGCCTATCAACCTTGTCATTGAACCTGGGCGGGCTGCGATTGCCAGATGCGGGACACTGTTAACCCGTGTCGTTTCAGCAAAATGGCAGGAGGATCGCCAGATTGTTGGAACTGACACCACGGTTGGAAACATTGCAGTTTTGAGTGTTCACGGAGGCCATCGGGAAGTGTGCTGCTGGAAAGACAGCACCAGCCAGCGATTTACCAGCGATGTGTGTGGAAATTCGACGTTCTCGCGTGATTATTTGAGCCGTGATGGGCAATTGCCGGAGTTAAAAGCCGGGGATGTGCTGGGAATTCTGGATGTTGGTGCTTATGGATATGCGATGTCGTCGCATTTTCTCCATCGTCCACGACCGGCTGAAGTGTTGTTGGAGGAGGGAAGCCCGCGTTTGATTCGTGAACGTGAAGGGTATGAGGTCTTACTCAATGGGCAGCTTTGCCGTAGAGAAAAAGTAGAATTCTGACATTTTTGTTTTGATGAGAGTATATTTAGTTGACAATGTCAGGATGTAAGCAGATCGAACAGATGAAACTGGGTTTGTCCCATAATCCATAGAAAGTTTCCTTCTATGAGCAAGCATATTCTTGAAGAAATCAACCCACGAGTTTTGGGAGCGCGACTGCAAGATTCACGTCGAGTCTCTGGACTGACTCAACAGGCGGTTGCCGGGCATCTGGGAATTGCCAGGACCACTCTGGTCGCAATTGAAAAAGGCGAGCGCCGGGTGACCTCTCATGAACTCCTGACACTGGCCAATCTGTATGGGCGCCCTGTGGCTGAGTTTGTCGGGCGCCCAGTAACTGAAAAGAGCTTTATTCCACAATTTCGCGCCAGTTGGGCAAAAGAAATTGAAGGGGATGCCGGGCTTGCGGAGGCAGCTATTCGGTTACAGCAGTTTGCTCAAAATTATATTGAGCTTGAGGCAATGTGTGGAATGCCTCTGGCAAAGTTTTACCCACCTGTTTACGACACAACTGGGCGAGTACCCGAACAAGCTGGAGAAGACATTGCAACGGCGGAACGCAACCGGTTGGGTCTGGGAGATGGGCCCGTAAATAACCTCCGGGAACGCCTTGAGACTGACATTGGGCTTCGAATTTTCTATTTTCCAATGCCATCGGAAGTTTCAGGTGTTTTTGCTTTTACTGACGAGTTTGGTGGGTGTATCGGGGTCAATTCAAAGCACCCCTTGGAGCGATGTAACTGGTCGCTGGTTCATGAATATGGGCATTTTCTGACGACCCGGTATCAACCTGACATCACCTTTCAAA
Source organism: uncultured Clostridia bacterium (assembly GCA_964639175.1). Lineage (GTDB taxonomy): Bacteria > Acidobacteriota > Blastocatellia > Chloracidobacteriales > Chloracidobacteriaceae > JACQXX01. Next base: position 4,261 of record CAZXCE010000512.1, on the reverse strand, counting down.
TGGCTGCGAAACGGAATTCAGTCAATGAGCGTCTGGCTGATGCCATCACGGCCAATTTCCTGATGCCGGCGAGTGGACTCAATCGCCGGTTTTCCGAGCTTCATCGCATGAAAGGGAATGTCAATGTGGCTGATATTTGTACGCTGGCTCATTTGTATCAAGTGAGCTTTCAGGCCATGGTTCGCCGGTTAGAAGATTTGAAGCGATTACCTTACGGAACCTGGGATCGCTTGCTGGTTGAAGGCTTCAAGCCACGGCAAGCTCAACAACTCCTTGGGTTGCAATCCCACGAATCTGAGATTCAGTCATTTCCAACTCGCTATCTCCAGCTTGCCGTGATGGCATATCACAAGGAAGAACTCAGCGAGGGGCAACTGGCTCGAATGCTTGACACTGACCGGGTCACAGCACGGACCATTGTGGAGGAAATGAGTAATCGCATTCTTGCCGAACAAGATCAGGACGTTGGGACGCTGCAAGTGGATTTGAGCACGCCACTTGGGGGAAGGTAGGTGTGACTTGAGTTCCCCAATGGTCGTTCTTGATGCTTGCGTTTTGATCAATTTGATTGCCAGTGGTGAAATTATTTCAATTCGGCAGGCAATCGAAGTGGATTTTATGATTTGCTCGGTGGTCGAAAAAGAAAGCATCTCGTTGCAAACAGGAGATCCGCTTTCACCACGACAGTTGATTGATCTTGCCCCTTTTATCCAATCAGGGGTATTGAGCATCCGGGAACTTGCAGATCAGAGCGAAGAAGAGCTTTTTGTTGATTATGCCGCCAGGCTGGATGATGGTGAAGCAATGTCTCTGGCAATTGTTCATTCAATTGGTTGCGGTCTGGCAACCGATGATGCCAAGGCGCGGAAAATCTTCATTCAGACAATCAATCAACCTGACCAATTGCTTTCAACCACTGAAATAATTCGACAATGGGCTGAGAAAGAAGGAGTCACCCAGTCATACCTGAAGGCTGTTTTGCTGGCAATTCAACAAAAAGCCCGTTTTTTTCCTTCAAAGAATGACCCCAATTGCAAATGGTGGTTTGATGTTATTGGCGGGTAGTCAGTAAGTCCAAATTTTTCAATTGATTGCAGAAAAAATATGGAGTGTGCCAGCAAGAAGGCACACTCCACAAAATCTTATCTGAGGTTTGATTGAACCTCTGTATCTGGCCAGATCAAATCCTCGCCTCCAAATCAGCTTTACACCAACTCAGATTTGCGGAAGAAGAAGGCCACTTCAATCGCGGCATTTTCTTGCGAATCTGAACCGTGGCTGGCGTTGCGTTCAACGTCAGTCCCAAAGTCACCACGGATCGTGCCCTGTGGGGCGTTCTTTGAATTGGTTGGCCCCATCAGATCGCGCCAGGCTTTGACGGCATCTTCTTTTTCGAGTGCCAGGACCACTGACGGTCCAGAGGTCATAAAGCCAACCAGATCTTTAAAGAAGGGACGTTCGCTGTGGACGGCATAAAACCCTTCGGCGTCAGCCTGGGTCATGTGGATCAGGCGCATTCCACGCACTTTAAATCCGTTGTCCAGAATGCGTTGCACAATGTGACCAGCGTTTCCGGCTGCAACCGCATCCGGTTTAATGATTGCAAATGTCAATTCGGTAGCCATTCGGTAAGTAAAACTCCTTCAGAAGAATAATGTCAGTACCACCTGCGTCAGCGGGTGGGTAAATAACAGAGTCAGTATCATCCGGCCTCAGCAGGTGAGTTATTCAATAACCCACCCGCTGACGCAGGTGGTACTGACTTTAGTGTCCAAGAACTTCGGCAACTTTCTTTCCAATATCCGCCGGGCTGTTCACGACGTGAATACCGGCTGCGGTCATCGCTGCCATTTTTTCAGCCGCTGTGCCTTTGCCTCCGGAAATAATGGCGCCGGCGTGGCCCATTCGGCGTCCTGGAGGTGCGGTTTGTCCGCAAATGAAGCCCACAACAGGTTTTTTCATTTCTTCTTTGACAAACGCGGCGGCTTCTTCTTCAGCCGAACCGCCAATTTCGCCGATCATCACCACGGCATCGGTATCCGGGTCATCGTTGAAAATTCGGAGCGCGTCAATGTGCTGAGTGCCAACGATTGGATCACCGCCGATCCCAATACAGGTTGACTGACCCAGGTTGAGGTTGGTCAACTGGTGAACTGCTTCATAGGTCAATGTCCCGCTGCGTGAAACCACACCGATGCGGCCTTCGCGGTGAATATGAGCCGGCATAATCCCAATTTTGCATTTGCCAGGTGAGATGACCCCAGGGCAGTTTGGCCCGATCAGGCGGACACCCTGTGATTTCACGTAGGCAAATGCCCGCATCATGTCCACGGTTGGAATGCCTTCGGTGATACAGACAATCAACGGAATCCGAGCTTCAGCCGCTTCCATGATGGCATCAGCCGCAAATGGCGGTGGCACATAAATAACCGAAGCATTGGCGCCGGTTTCGCGGACGGCATCTTCGACCGTGTTAAAAACCGGGATTCCTTCGTGGGTGGTGCCGCCTTTTCCAGGGGTGATCCCGCCGACAACTTTTGTGCCATATGAGACCATTTGCAGGGTGTGAAACGTGCCTTCTTTTCCAGTAATGCCCTGGACGATGAGGCGGGTGTGTTCATTGACAAGAACGCTCATGATGATTGCCCTTTCAGGTGAGTGGTGAATTTCGTGAAACTGAGGCGAAAAAGAAAAGGTGATTGTTTAGCCGGTGTTGGGAATTTTGGCAAGCAACTTTTGAATGAAGAATGAAGAATTGAGAGTGAAGAAACCTTTTTTGAATGAAGAATGAAGAATTGAAAGTGAAGAACCCTTTTCGTATGTGGTGACTGGTGCTTGGTGCTTAGTACTTGGTGCTTAGGAATCAATACCTTCGAAGAACCAAGCACCAAGAACCAAGCACCAAGAACCAAGCACCAAGAACCAAGAACCAAGCACCAAGAACCAAGCACCAAATACATTCTTCATTCTCAATTCTTCATTCAAAAGAGGCTGAACCTCAGGCGGATGTAGCGTCGAGGTGATTGCTGGATGTCATACAGCGTTTTAAAGGCTTCGGTCATGGTGTCAGCCAGCGAATTTTTCAAGCGTGGATCCTGCAAATACTTACCAATCGTTCCTTCTCCGGCTTTGACCCCATCCGACAGGCGTTTGATTCGAGCGCGGAGTTCCTGGACCTCCTGTTGAAATTTCGGGTCGTGGGCTAACTTGCCGATTGAGCCGTTGCCTGCTTTGTAGCGCTGATTGAGTTTATCAACCAGTTGTCCAAGTCGTTGATAGGTTGCAGCCATACGGGTCAGTCGGTCGGCCAGTTCCTGGTCTTGATACGCTTTTCCAAGCGTTCCTTTTCCGGCAACAATCTGATCGGCAATTTTCAAAATCAGGGAACTGAGTCGGTCCAGGCGCTTGCGGAATTCCGGGCTGCGGAGTTTTCGAATGTTGCCCGGACCCGTGTCAAGTTCCCGAACAAAGCTATCAACTTCCTGGTTGAGTTGCAGCATTCGGTTTTGAAACTCTTTGCGATACAAAAATGCCCCGACAGAGCCACGGCCCGCTTTGAGATTTTTTCCGACTTCATTCAACTGAGTTTGGGCAACTTCAAGGGTTTGGGTGAGGGTCTGGCCACGTTCTGAAAGCCGCTGCAGGTTGGCATCAATCTGGCCTTTGAGCAGATCGCCATCCTTAACCGTACCGCTCTGAGGGGTTCCATCCGCAATATCAAGTATTCGTTGTGCCAGTGAGCCTTCGGTGCGCAGGTAGACAACCGAATCTTTATAGATCAACGAGGTCAGGTCTTTTCCCTGAAAGGTAGGGTCAAGGAGCATTTCAACTTCAACCTGTGGCGTGTCAGGGCCCACATCTGTGGTATCGAGAAACCGAAAACTTTTTACCTTGCCAATTTTGACCCCTGCCAGCCGGACTTCAGCCCCGGTGTGGAGTCCATCAACCGAATGATATTGCGTATAGAGCCGAACACCTGAATTCAGAACCTTGATCAATGAGAAAATCCCAATGATCAGGACCAGCACGCCGAGCGCGGTCATAACCAGTCCGCGTCGGAAGGATCGAGATTCTGCATGAGATGATGGAAATTCAATGTCGGACATGCGGAGAGTTCAGGATTTGGGGAAAAGTCAAAAGGACAAAAAGGACCAAAATGACGAAAAGGACAAGAAGAATATCAAGGTGCTCTCGATTTGAATGACAATTCTTTCGAAAACCCGGAACCCGGAACCCGGAACCCGGAACCCGGAACCCGGAA
>CAZXCE010000511.1:0-6344 GCA_964639175.1 uncultured Clostridia bacterium | reverse complement strand
ACCAAGAACCAAGAACTAACCACTCACCACTCATATTTTCTTCATTCTTCATTCTTCATTCTTCATTCTTCATTCTTAAGTCACCCAGTCACTCCGTACTGGGCCGCCATCCAGGTCTGGTATTCACCACTGCGGACATGGTCAACCCAGGTGCGGTTTTCCAAATACCACGTGATGGTTTTGCGGATGCCGGTTTCGAAGGATTCAGCCGGTGTCCAGTTTAATTCCTGTTGAATTTTGGTTGAATCAATTGCGTAACGCCAGTCGTGACCGGGCCGGTCTTTGACAAAGGTAATTAAATTGGAGCGCGGTCCAGTGGGCAACGGCTCGACCATTTCATCCAGCAGTGCACAGATGGTTTCAACCACGGTGAGGTTTCGGATTTCGTTATGGCCGCCGATATTGTAGGTCTGTCCGCGTCGCCCTCGATTCATCACCGTCCAGATTGCCGTGCAGTGGTCGCGGACATACAGCCAGTCGCGTACATTGCGACCATCGCCATACACCGGCAATGGTTTGCCTTCGAGCGCATTGAGAATCATCAGCGGAATCAGTTTTTCCGGGAAATGATAGGGGCCGTAATTGTTGGAACAGTTTGAAAGGGTCACTGGCAGGCCATAGGTTTTAAAATAGGCCCGCACCAGATGATCTGAACCGGCTTTGGAAGCTGAATAGGGGCTGGTTGGACGGTATGGCGTGTCCTCTGTGAAGAACCCTTCCTCACCCAGACTGCCATAGACTTCGTCAGTGCTGACGTGGTGAAAGAGTGCAATCCGATCTTTTCGCTGACGGGCAGCTTCAAGCAATGTGTAAGTGCCGACGACATTGGTCTGAATAAATGCCCCCGGATTGACAATCGAGCGGTCAACGTGTGATTCGGCAGCAAAGTGACAGACCGTGTCAATCTGGTGACTGTCAAAAATTTCAGCCACTTTGGCGGCATCACAAATGTCAGCCTGGACAAATGTATAACGTTGCGGAGAGCGAGCCGCCAGATCAGCCAGATTTTCCGGATTCCCGGCATAGGTGAGCGCGTCAAGATTGATCACACGCCCGGTAAAGTCAGATTCTTCAAGCAGATACCGAATAAAATTGCTTCCGATGAAGCCGCATCCGCCAGTCACAAGCAGGTTTTGCATAAGACTTTTCCAAAGTTCATTAAAATCGGAGTGATTACTGTACCGGTTGGCGAAAGCTTTCCAGCGTGAGTTTTAACCCCTCAGCAATCGGCATTTGGGGTTTCCAGCCAAAGTGTTCAAAGAGTTTGCGCGAGGTGAGCACGCTCCGGAGTTGTTCGCCAGCTTTGGCTGGACCGTGGTTTTCGGCAATGTCCAACCCGGATGCTTCACGCAGATGATGAAAGATGTCCACCACTGTGGTTTCAACACCCGTGCCGACGTTGTAAATATCGCTGTGGTCATCGTTGAGGGTAAACAGGTTGGCTTTGACCACATCACCGACAAACACATAATCACGGGTTTGCAGCCCTTCGCCATTGATCACAAGTGGCTTGCCGGAAAGCATCCGTTCGCAGAAAATGGCGACCACTCCGGCTTCGCCATGCGGGTTCTGGCGCGGACCGTAAATGTTGGCATAGCGCAAGATCGTGGTCTTCAGGCCATACACCAGCCGGTAATAATCCAGGTACTTTTCAACCGACAGTTTGGCAATGCCATAGGGCGAACAGGGCCGCAATGGGTGGTTTTCATCGGCGGGAAAGTAGTCCTGCTCTCCGTAAATTGCACCGCCCGTCGAAGCAAACATCACGTGTTTGACACCAGCCTGACGGGCAGCTTCGAGCAGGTTAATTGAACCCAAAATATTGACCTGGGCGTCAAATCGCGGGTCGCTGACCGATTTGCGAACGTCAATCTGGGCCGCATGGTGGCTGATCACCTCCGGAGATTCAGCCCTCAGAATCTCAAGCAACGAATCGTCACCCAGGTCACCTTCAATAAACTTTGCCCGGGGATTGATATTTGCCCGTCGTCCGGTTGAAAGATTGTCGAAAATCGTGACTTCATGACCAAGGTTGAGAAATGCGTCGGCTACGTGTGAGCCAATAAACCCGGCGCCGCCGGTGACAAAAATTTTCATAAGACCTCACGGAAAACAAAGTAACCGTCTTAAAAAGCAGCATAGGTATCTGATTTTCAGACACCTGTCAAAAAATAGATGGTTCAATTCGCTTTTTCAGCCCAGTTGCACACCAGCAATCAACCGGCCTCATGCGTTTTCGTTCAAGTGCAATGAGCTGGAAACCGGCTTCCTGCAACTGACTGACCAGAGTCGTTCCCGCTTTCTGAAACTGATCATCAGTTTTGGCAAAAAAAGGCTGAACGGTCACGGCGATTTTTCCTTCTGGTTTCAAAACTCGAAGCAGTTCGCGAAAACCTTCGACCGGGTCAGGCCAAAAGAAGCTGGAATTGATGGTAAGGGCTTTGTGAAAAGAACCATCAGCCAATGGAAGCGGTGCCGCAGTTCCAATGTGCAATGTGACCTGACCCGTTTGAATCGCTTTGAGGTTGCGCCGGTAAGCCTGCGCAAACATGGTTTCAGAGTGATCAATGCCCACAATCTGAATCTGTGGTGTGCTCTGAATAAGTTTTTCTATAGCAACTCCCGGACCATATCCGATTTCAATCAGGCGATCTCCCGGATGAACCCCGAGTTGTGAACATGTCCAGTCAATCCGTTCATTATTTTTGACAGCCATCAGCCAGCCAATCCAGGTTCCGACCAGCCCACGTGGGTTACCAAATTGAGAGGCAATGTAGCCCATGCCTGAATTCCTCCATCAATAAAACTGTCAATATTGACAATAAACTTGTCATATTGACAGTTTTATTGTCAATATGAAGTCACACTCATAACCAGCTTTCTCATTCAGGAGGATTCCTGGCTTGACAAACGTGTTGAAACCCAGACAAATAGCGATTTTTTCATGGATGGATGCTGACTATGGACTCCCAATCAAATCAGTTGCCCACAGCACATACGTTGAATCAGGCGGTTGAAGCATTACTGGTTGAAACGCTGGAGATGTTTTTTACCCTCCGGGCGGCAGGAAAACGCATCGGTGCTGTGACGCAGTCAGGTGGCGGATATTGGGGAATGTTGCGATTGTTGAAAACTGCTGGCCCACGCACGGTTCCACAACTGGCGCGTATGCGTTCTGTTACCCGTCAACGGATGCAGGCACTGGCGAATGAACTGGCCCAGGACGGAGTGATTGAGTTTGTTGCCAACCCTGACCACCAGCGATCAAAACTCGTGCAGTTGACAGCCCACGGAGAAGCCGTCTTTCAAGAACTTTCCATCACCATTTCAACTGAAATTTCCACGCTGTCGCACGACCTTGAGATCACCGAGGTCGAGGTGGCCATCCAGGTGTTGCAGCATCTTCGTCAACGCCTTCAACATTCACTCAAATCACAAAGGAACACACACGATGCAGGAACCTAAAGTTGCCATTATCACGGCTGCCAGTCGTGGAATGGGCGCTGCTTGTGCCCGCGAACTGGCCAACCGTGGCTATAAACTGGCATTAATGTCCCGTTCGACCGAAGCCGAAGACCTGGCCTCAGAACTGGGTGGTTTTGGTATTACCGGTTCGGTGACCGAAGAAACCGACATTCGACGTCTGGTTACCGCCACCCTTGAAAAATATGGCCGAATTGATGCCGTGGTGAACAACACCGGCCACCCGGCCAAGGGCGAGTTGCTGGACATTCAGGATGAGGACTGGCACAAAGGGTTGGATCTCTTGCTCTTAAATGTGGTGCGGATGTCACGGCTGGTCACGCCGGTGATGGAACTGCAAGGTGGAGGCGGAATCGTCAATATTTCCTCATTCACCATGCGCATGCCATCGCTGCCGATGCCGGTGTCATCGGTTTTGCGGGCGGCGCTGTCAAGCTTTACCAAACTCTATGCTGATCGCTATGCCCGCGTCAATATTCGCATGAACTGCATTTTGCCTGGATATGTCGAAAATTATGAAATTTCAGACGAAACGCGAGAGGCAATCCCGATGAACCGTCCGGCACAGCTCCAGGAAATCGCCCGCACCGTGGCCTTTCTATTATCGGAGGAAGCCGGCTACATCACCGGGCAAAGTGTCACGGTGGATGGCGGACTTACCCGGAGTTACTAAAAGCGACGTCGTGAGTCGTCAACCCGGCTTCTTTTCGCGATCTATACTGCAAATAACTGAAAGTGTGGTCTTTAGCTTGCAATCCGGCTGCTGTTTTACCTGCACCGAGTGAGCCCTGGACAGGCGCTCACGAACAATCTGGGGAATAATCCGCAATTTGGTTCAAGTGGTAACCAGATTTCAGGTGAAATCTTTTGGTTTCAAGGTACAGGCGTATTGTGGCTAACAGTGAATGAAACTCGAAGGGTCGCCAAATGATTGTAAAATAAGATGTTCTTGCAATTCCTGGGATTTGGTGATTACCTTGATTTCCGGGTACGTGAATTGCCTCTTTCAAATCAGGGATCCAGACATTTCTGGTCTGGTTCCAACGGAGGCAGTATGGAAATCAAAGTTGTGCTTTGTAATTGTAAAGGCATGTGCACGTCGTTTAAAGACGCTGACATGAACACGCTTCCATTCCAAATTGAGTCAGATTTGGATGTTACGTACAGTCTGGTCAACCCTCAATTGTGCGGTCAGGGTGGAAATGCGGTGTTGATGGACATTTTCCAATCGGCAGGCCCAGATACTTATATTCTGTCAGGTGCCTGTGCTCCAGAGGTGCAATCAAAGTTGTTTAAGCGGATCATTCGTCACACCGGATTTAATGAAGCTCATTTTTACCCGGTTGACATCCGCGGCACCACCAACGAAGGAATTTTGGAACGCCTGCGCACTGCCGTGGCTGATATCATCAATCGTGAAAGTCAGCTCGTTGAAGCCGCGAAGTAGGGAAGTCGCCGTTTTGACAGGGGGACTCTTCACCCTTTGGCATCCTGGCTCCTTGCTGTTTCGTTGCTATTGACAATGAATTTTCTCAAGTGTACTCTCTGCAAACTTCGTTGCTATTCACAATGAAATCTCAGGGTTTACTTGAGAAATTGCTATGCCACACTTGAAAAAACTGCTTTGCCTTGGGGTGTCGCTCTCTCTGACGGTTGCTGTTTTTGGTGTTTTCGTTCCAACCACAGGGGCTGGAACTAACTCCATTACCGAACCAGAACTTCGAACCTGGCTTGAATATCTGGCGGCTGATGAACGTGGTGGGCGCGAGACGTTTTCAGACGGACTGGTTGAGTCGGGGAAGTACCTTGCCGAACGGCTCCGCCACTTTGGCATTAAACCCGGCGGTCCAAATGGCTCTTATTTTCAGCGAGTTGCCGTCAACGATGTCGAAATCACCAATCATTCATCGGTCACAGTGAAGGTCAATGGGCGGTCGCGAACATTCAACAATGGCCAGGGCGTTCACTTTCAAGCCAACCCAGGCACCAACCGAACTTTTGTGACAGCGGATATTGTCTTTGCCGGGTATGGCTTACAGGCTCCGTCCATTGGGCATAATGATTTTGAAGGGCTTGATTTGCGTGGCAAGACCGTTGTCTGGATTGGGAATGGCCCCAGCCGGTTCAATGCCCAGGGTTCAGGCGGCGTGCTACACAACCGGGGTGACTATGTGATCAATCACCAAGGTGCCGCAGCCAGTATCGGGGTGGGTGTGTCGTCGTCATCGTGTGGCCAGTCATCGGGTGGCTGTCAGTCAGCATCCAGCGGCTGTTCATCAAAGTCGGAATCTGGAAGCTGTTCAGCTACCTCATCTGCCTGCAATACGACTTCAACCGGAACCGGAAAGGCGGCCTGCAATGGAAATTCGCAATCTGGGTGTGAGACAGGCAAGGCTGGTCGGACTTCGGGACCTATTCGCAACCGTGCGACTCTGGTCACGACTGAACAGCTGGACCTGCCCGTCGCACCTCAACTCTCTGCCGAAGATGCCTTCTTTTCCTTTCTGTTTCAAGGTGCAGGCCTCAACTGGCAAACCTTGAAAGCCAAAGCTGAAAAAGGCGAACCCTTATCATCATTTGTACTTAAAAATGTTCGCCTGAAATTTCATCTCAGTGGCCAGTCCAGGGTGATTCAAACCCGATTTTCAAACAACATTGTCGGTCTGGTTGAAGGCACGGACCCGGTGGCCAAAAATACCTTTGTGACCTTAAAAAAGGCGAGCGGCTCGTGATTCCGACCAACCGCACCGCCGTGTTGAATCACTGGCAGGGGATGGAGGGGGCGCGGCTCATTCAAGGATGCGTGCTGTCGGAGACTGGAATCGTGCTCTGGGTTGAACTCCCGGACCTGGAATCCAAAA
>CAZXCE010000510.1:0-6349 GCA_964639175.1 uncultured Clostridia bacterium | reverse complement strand
ACCACCGGCTATCCGAACGGCAGCCTTTCAGGATGCTCAATCCAAATGCCTGCCCCCCAAACGAAAACCGGAAGTTGATTTTTAACGCTCCCTAAGGCTGATTTATTGTGGTAGTTGGTTTTTCACTTAAGGTAGGATTGATCTGAACTACCAGTATTCATTCGAGGTTAAAGCTTATGATTTACATCTCATTAGAAACGATTCAATCCCACGCACACGAATTGCTCCATAACCTGGACCTGGGAGAAACAGTCGTACTTACTTTCTCAGGCAAGCCGGTTGCGGAAGTAAAATCATTGCCAGCAGAGGACAAAGTTCCGCGCCCCTTTGGGCTGTGTGCTGATAAATTTCATGTGCCTGAAGATTTCAACGCTCCACTACCTGAAGAGCTTTTGATGGAATTTGAAGAGAAATGAGACTTTTGCTCGATACACATATTTTCTTGTGGTACATCTCGGCTGATCTAAATTTGGCCCAGGCGCACAAGCATGCGATTCAGGATCCGGCGAATGATGTTTATTTGAGTGTCGCTTCGATTTGGGAAGCAATCATCAAATATCAACTCGGAAAGTTACCATTACCAGCACCGCCCGAAGAATATTTGCCGGTCCAAAGACAGCTACACAAGATTGAGAGCCTGGCAATTAACGAGGAGTGTTTAACTCACCTTGCTCAATTACCTCCTCATCATCGTGATCCGTTTGATCGAATAATAATAAGCCAATCGCTTGAATCTGGTTTAATATTAGTCAGTTGTGATCTGGTTTTTTCAAAATATTCTGTGCCATTGTTGCCAGAGGTCTGAAAATTTCTGATGGGTCAAAACAACCCCAAAAACAACTTTTGAAATACCTCACCATCAGCAATTTTCAGTTTGGTTTTTGAAATCAAAGTATTACCCATACGTTGGTTACTTCCAAACTGAGAATTGCTACCGTCGGATTTGATTCAGGTACAGGGTCCCGAAAACCGAAGAATTGAAACCTGCTTGCCGTGTTTAAATTTCAAAAATGACAAATAGGCATCGTCTGGATCGGTTGGCGGGTTTTCCAACTCAATTCCAGGAGTGAGCTTGATCGTGCTTTGTAATCGAAAAGCAATGCCCGATTCTGAGATTTCAAGCAACAGACTCTCCACATCACAGGGGATATAAATTTTGGTTTGATCCGCCGAAATTCCAAGTGGAATTGCCTGAAAGGGCATCACCCAGGTTCGCAACACCTTTTTCAACGTCGGGTCAAGCAATGCCACCTCTTCAAAGAAAAAGTCCTGATTGCGGTTGATGGTGTAAGCCTGGCCCTGGTGAAGCAGATGGATTTCTTGTTTCGTAACGTTTGAACAGGAGATGGGAAAGAATTGCTCATCACACAAGCTGGCGGTTCGATCAGGGTCAAACTCCATCTCCAGTTTTATTGGAGTTCCGTTCTTTTGGGTTGCTTTGTAGGTGACTGATTTCAGGGAACTGTCTTTGATTGAGGCTACCCTGCTGTTTTTGTTTTGCTCCTCAACCATTCGCCAGCCGTCAAATTCATAGGTAAACCCTTCCGTTTGAATGAGGTTATTGGCATACTCAACCAGATCTGCTGGCTTGAGTTTATTTTTCCCAGTCGTTTTGGCCTGGACCTGGTCCATCGTGGATCGCGGCGCAATTTTGAGTTTTGTGATTTGGAGCGTCCCGGAAAACGTTGGTTGGATCCCGAATCCAAAATAGGCCAGCCCCCAAATGACAATCACACCAGTGATAATTCCAAAAGTTTTCGTCTTCATCGAAGTTCCTCTACTTTTTGAAAAACTTCACACTAATGTACATTTAGCCCGGATTGAATCGCAAGAAAGGATCGAAGCTGATGTTGATTTCAGCCCACGACCCTTTGTCTTTCTTTTTGAGGAAAAAGAATCCCAGGCGAAGTTTTTCGGTAAGGTACTTATACCAATTTGGGCTGAGGGTATCGGGCTAAGGGCTGAGGGAAATACAATTCTTTCAACAATTTAGCCTTCTTGTAATACGAGGGCTTCATTCCAAATTGGTATTATTATGGGGTATTGATTGGTGAGGTACCTGGAAAGCTTGAGGTTCTCAACAAGGCTGGTCTCTATAGCAAGACTAAATTTGAAAAAGGTTCCAGTGAAAGCATTTCCAATTCATCCCGTATTCGACGAGTCCGATGCTGGAAAGTCCCGGAAATCGTCTGGAAAATTGTGAGCAAAAGGGGAGTTTTTGGCCAAATTGGGGGCAATCGGAGGGCACCCTACCTACTCAGGTAGTTGTGCCCACAGTATTCCTCAGTACTATAGCCGCGTGTCTGATGCCTCTTTTCAAACACAACCTATAAAAATTACTTATTGCAGAACCCCAAGGAGATTCTATGTCACGATTGCTGATGTGCACGATACTTGCCCTGTTCCTGACCGCCTGTAGCGGAGGAGAAGCCCCAAAAACTGGAACTGAACCTGGCAAGTCCGAAACCAAAACCGAAGCCCCAAAAACTGAAAAGAAAGCTGACGCGGTGCATCCGTGGGCAAAATTTAATGTTGGATCGTCTTCAAAAATGAAAACCTCCGTCACGACCACCGTGGCTGGAAAACCAATGTCAACTTCGACCACGATGAAGCAGACGCTGCTTGAAAAAACAGCCGATAAGGCCATTGTGGAAATTGAAACCAGCGTGATGGGGACTTCGACCAAAACCAAAACCGAAATCCCGCTCACTACAACGGGAAATCCAGCGCTCAGTAATGTTACAAATCCTGCAAATTTGAAAGAAGGTTCGGAAGATGTAACGGTCGGCGGTAAGACGCTCAAGTGCAAATGGGTCGAATTTGAATCGTCCCAAAATGGCAGCACGGTATCATCCAAAGTCTGGACTTCGGAAGAGGTCCCTGGAATGATGGTCAAGTCAGTCACCAAAGTCACGGGCAGCGTCCCAACCGACACCACAACCGAACTGGTTGAATTTGAAGTGAAGTAATACTCGTCAGTCGTCAGTCGTCAGTCGTCAGTAGTTCGCTAAGTTTTTTTGATTGAGTGACTTGACTGTTTTTTTATCTGAGGTATTCACTTCAAAATGATATAACAGCCTCTCTCTTTTGGTAACCCTCCAAATGTCAGGTTGCCGGATGCTGGTTTGAGACCGCATTCGGCAACCTTTTTTTGTTGTTCGAAGCTGAGCCTCAACCCTTCCAAATTCAAGGGTTATGGGGAAAGGTGGTGTTCCAGCCTGGGAAGTGCCGTGCCGACTCACAGGTTAAATCCATGTCTTTGGTGGAATCGAAGGCGACTTGCCTGATGAAAAGCCAGCGGATTTCTTTGTTGTTAACCTCCAGGTACTGGAAAATTCCCAGGCGGTATCTTCTGGTTGAATTGCGGATATAGCCTGAGTTGTCGGAATGAGGGCAATGGGATAGGATACAGGTCAATCAGCACATTTATCTCCTCAGGAATCAGTCGCTATGCCTCAGACAAATTGGAAGGAAATCAGAAACGCATTTTCGCCGTTTGATTCGATACCACCGGACAAACTAGATAAGTGGTTTGTGACAAGGCCAGATAGCCGGGTTGAATTTCTGGCACGCCAGCTTTCACAAGATGAACTCCCGGCTCGTCGCATTCTGGTTGGACAGCCAGCCAGCGGCAAAAGTTCAGAGTTAACCAAACTGGCCTCTGAACTCAAACGACGTTACGATGCGATGGTGGTACGCTTTGACCTGAGTGACAACCTGGACGTTGAGCGAGCCAACCCGGTCGAGGTTATTTTCTTAATGGGCACGGCCATTTTCAAAGTTGCCATGGCTGAAATGCCTGTTGATTTGCGACCAGACAAGAGTTTGCTGGAAAAGCTTAAAAAAGGATTGGAAACCGTTGTCCATACTGAAAAAGAAAACAAGCAGTTTACGATTGACCTGGAAAAAATACTTTCGGGATTGATTGTGTTTGGCGGGTACGCGCTGGCAGGGCCGCCCGGCGGAACTGCCGCGCTGGCTGCCACGCCGTTCATCGAAAAACTCAACCCGTTTCGGTTCGCATCTGGAACAAGTGTGGAACTGGTCAGGCAATTGAAAGTGGAGCCGAAAATCGAAGAGTTGCTTGGGTCGCTCAATGCCATCATTGACGATGTGCATTCGAAAACCGGTCGTCGCTTGATTTTGCTGGTGGATGGATTGGACAAGCTTCGTGATACGGATGTGATTAGCCTTAATTTCCTGGAAAAGAAATTTTTAAACGGACCCAAATGTAATGTGGTTTATACTGGACCGCTTGATTTGTACTATTCAACAAAATTTGGCGGAGTTCGTTCTTTGTTTGAAATGGTCCCCTTCACCCACGTTAAACTCCATGATCCTGTCGCCCAAACTACTTCAACCCAGGGCTATGACTTTATGCGCGAAGTTGCCCGTCGCCGGATGACATCTCTCAATTTGACCTCTGATGATGTGATCAAACCTGATGCGCTTGATTTGCTGATTCAAGGAAGCGGCGGGGTCATGCGTGACTTTATTCGGCTGGTCAAAGCGGCGGCTCTGTATGCAGATATCAGCAATAAAAATCAGATTGAAGTTCCGGAAGCAACCGATGCACTCAATGAACTTCGTCGCCAACTGAAAGCGCAACTTACACCGGAATTTGACACTGTTCTGGAACAGGTGAAGACCAGTCGGAAGCGAATTGATGGCGAGCAATGTGATTTGTTGCTCCGGAACGATATTGTATTGAGTTATTTCAACAAAGATGTTTGGTTCGACAAACATGCGGCGTTGACTGATCAACCCTGGTAACGACTGGCGAGCGACGATGACTCCTGATGTACCTGTGCGGGCACCTGAAATTCAACTCAAGATGATGGCGCTCCAGTTGCGCACAGATAGTCCGAGTCTGCTTTTTGTGACAACACCTGATTCCGAGGCTGAAACGAGCCTTGTCAATGAGCTTCGCACCTGGCTTGGCCAGGGAGTCACGATTGTAGAAGCGACTCTGAGTCCTGAACCCATCGAGCACCTGAGTATTTCCCGATATCTGACAGCTCTCCCAAAATCATCAGGCCAGGCGGTGTTATTTGTTTTTGGATTGGATGATCTTTCGGAACCTTCCCGAACCATTGCCATTAACGCAATGAATAAAGGTCGTGACCAGTTACGGTGGAGTGACTATTCCGTCGTGGTTTGGGTCCGTTCTGGCACTCCGCCTGAAATCGGAAACCGTGCCCCAGATTTCTATTCCTGGCGAAGTGACGTCTTCGATTTTGAAATTCCAAAAGATGACGCCGAACGACAAAAATATCTGTCCCGGCTTCGGTTGTTTGCGCCGATTTCATTGAATGAACTGCGGCAACGCTTTTGTGAATATGTCATACAAACGTATCGCTGGCTTGATTTCCGAGGGTTGCTGCAAGTGCGCAATGTGGTTCGGCTACTGCTTGAGGGCGTGTTTGTTCCACCAAAATTGATTGTGCCTGATGTGTGGAGAAAAGACGATCAACTTTTCAGAGGTCAAGATTTTCTTAAAACAGATTCTGAAGAATCCCCCAATCCTCCAGTTCCAGTTGAGAATGCTGTCAGCCTTAAAGATGTGCTACGTTTGCAGCCACGGTTTGTGGTTTTAGGTGACCCTGGCTCAGGAAAATCCACATTGTTGCGGTTTCTGGCTCTGGTTTTTGCCCAGGGAAGAGAACACGTTCAAAAAGTGTTTGGACTTGATGAGGCAAGATTGCCAATTTTGGTTCCGCTGTCCTTATTTGCTGAAAAACGCAAAACCCAACCTGAATATCAACTGGTTGACTTCTTCCCACAGTACTTCAAAGAACAAACATTGCCGGATTTTTCAGCCTTGTTTCAGGATGCTTTGCAAAACGGTCAGGTGATTGTCTTGCTGGATGGGCTGGATAAAATGTTGGCACCATCTGAAAGGGCCGATTGTGTGCAGGCCATTACCGAATTTTCCAGGATTTATCCAACTGCACAAATCATTGTAACTAACCGGGTTGCAGGATATGTTTTTGATATGTCGTCTGCCTCATTTGAGACTTTTACTTTGGCTCCATTTGATCGGGATGATCTGAAACGTTTTACGGTCGCTTGGTCACAAGCACTTGAAGTCATTGGGGGAATTGAGCATGTGTTAGGACCTGGAGCAGCCATTGGGGGAATTATTGGGCATATTTCAGCAGATGCTGCAACTCAGCGGAGGGTGGAGTTACGTGAAAAAAATCTCTGTTCAGCCATAACCGACCATCCTGGAGTCAAGCAACTGGCTACCAATCCGCTTCTGTTGACGCTACTCGCATTGATATATCATCAGGGCACCCGGCTCTTGAACAATCAGATTGCACTTTATGGCCTTTGTATTGAAGTTCTA
>CAZXCE010000509.1:0-6358 GCA_964639175.1 uncultured Clostridia bacterium | reverse complement strand
ATATCCGGGTTTTATCTACTGACTACTGACTACTGACTACTGACTAAAACAAAAAAGGCGCACGGTTGTTCGTGCGCCCTTCTACCTACAATCACAGTGAAACAACTGACAACCGATGGAATTTAGCGCTGGTCAATTGGCGTGTATTCCATCTTGATGGCGCCCTGGTAATCGGCCACCGGGCGAATCAAACGATTGTTGTTGAGTTGTTCCAGTACGTGGGCCGACCAGCCTGAAACCCGGCTGCAAGCAAACACCGGGGTAAAGAGATCGGTCGGAATCTTGAGCGCGTGCAACACAGTGCCAGAGAAGAAGTCCACATTCGGGTACAGTTTCTTCTTCTCAAAGACCATTTTTTCGATCATTTCGCACATCTGGAACCATTTTGATTCGCCGGTTTCTTCGCCCAGATTCTTTGAAAAAACGCGGAAAATGTTGGCCCGTGGATCAGTCGCTCTGTACACGCGATGACCAAAGCCCATGATCTTCTTCTTATTGGTAAAGATGTCATCCACATAGGCTTCCACGCGGTCCAGTTCACCAATATCAAGCAGCATTTCCAGCACGCGCTGGTTTGCACCGCCGTGCAACGGTCCGGCCAGGGCGCCAATCCCACCCGTAATGGCCGCGTGAACGTCCGACAACGTCGAAGCAATCACCCGCGCAGCAAACGTCGAAGCATTGAGTTCATGGTCAGCGTGCAAAATCAGGCAGACGTCAAAGGCGCGCGCACCTGAAGCTGATGGCTTTTCACCGTGCAGCGTGTAGAGAAACGCTTCGGCCATCGACATAGATGGATCTGGTTCAATTGGTTCGAGTCCACGGCGAATCCGGTCAAACCCGGTGGTGAGCAACGTCAACTGACCAATCAGACGAATGGCTTTGCGCACGCTCGCTTCATAGGAATTGTCATGCGTGTCTGGGTCATAAAACGAGAGGGCTGAAGTGGCCGTCCGCAGGGCTTCCATTGGGAAAGCCGTTTTTGGGAAATCTTTCATCAAGGTAATGATTTCCGCCGGAAGTTTCCGACCTTCGGCTAACTTCACTTTGAAGTCATCCAGTTCAGCCTGCTTTGGCAAATGGCCATAGAGCAGGAAAAAGACGGTTTCCTCAAAGGTTGAGTGTTCCGCTAAATCTTCGATGTCGAGTCCACGATAAGCCAGCCGTCCATCTGGTGTAATCAAACAGATTGTGGAATCGGCGGCAACAATGTCTTGTAAGCCTTTGGTAGGTTCTGCCATTGAGGATCTCCTATGATGAAGTATGAAGCCATATCAACTCGAAGTTGGGGGCGACATCTGACGCCCATGGCACAGGATAATAGTCCGGAAAACAACCAGATGCCTCACCAACTGCCGGCACAATCTCTCGTGGAAGAAACCAGGTTGTTACACCGTAGTGGGGAGCGTGGTTAGGATTGATGAAAAAAACGTGTCCCCTTGCCAGGAAAGCCTTTAGAAAGATTGTGATAGCTTTATGGTTGGTGAGGATAAAAGCCGAGCGAGCATAACAAAGCCGTCAAAGACGTGTCAACGCAACTGACTGAAGAGTTTCCGATAGAATGAAGAATGAAGAATTGAGAATGAAGAATGAAGAATGAAGAATGAAAAACTGGAGATGAAGCCCAGATCTTATTGAGGCTAACTACTTTCCATAAGATAGGTTACAAGCAGTAAATCCTCCATCAGTTCACACAATCGGCACAAACAACCCTTTTATTTCCAGCATCAACCTGACGTGACACTATTTAGATAGAAACTCACCTATCAGTAACTCTTCATTCTTCATTCTTCATTCTTCATTCTTCATTCTTCATTCTTCATTCTTCATTCAGTTTTCCACTTATCAATTTTCAGGCGCTCATCCAGATTGGCGACGCGCCACATCGTGGCATAGACCAGACGTGTCACACGGGTCATCTTTTCGAAGTCAATCTTGTCCAGCGTGTCAGTTGGACGGTGGTAGTCCTCGTGCACGCCGTTGAAATAGAAAATGACAGGAATGCCTTTTTTGGCAAAGTTCCAGTGATCGCTCCGGTAGAAAAACCGGGATGGGTCGTTTTCGTTGTTGTAAGTGTAATCAATCGTGAATTTCGTTATTTCCTGGTTTGTCACTTCGCTGATGGCAAAGAGTTCGGTGCTGTGTTTATCCGGGCCAATCAGATAGACCGAATTGGCATCCGTCAACTTCGAGTTTTCCTGTTTGGTGTCACCTTCAGCCCGTGACCGGCCAATCATATCAATGTTGAAATTGGCCACAATCTGCGACAGAGGCACGGGTGAGTTTTCGACAAAATACTCTGACCCCAGCAGGCCGATTTCTTCGCCGGTGTTAAAGAGCACAATCACTGACCGACGAGGACGTTCGGCACCGAGGACCCGGGCCAGTTCCAACACAGCCGAAGTCCCAGATCCATCATCATCAGCCCCTGGGAAATATCGTTTTTCATTCCCTTCCAGATGATCATAGTGGGCACTCAACACGACATATTCGTTTTTGAGCTTTGGATCGCTCCCTTCCAAAATCCCCACCACATTGCGAGCCTGATCAATCAAAATCTCGGGATAGACAATATTGGCCTGGCACGTCGTATTGAGCGCTTGCGGTTTGATTGGGTCGCCCACATCTGCCAGCTTACGCAAAGCTTCATATTTCATCCCCAGCAGATCCATCAGCGACGTCGCCAGCTTAGGACCAGCCAGAATGTTGGGAATTCTCGGAAGCACATCGCCATTGCCCGGAATCGTCAGCTTGAGCGAAGGCCGTCCGCCGTACATTGCCGCTCCGGCTTTGATTGCTTTCCAGATGTCTTCCGAAAAGGAATCCGGAATCGTGATGACCCCAACCGCACCATGGGCTTCAGCCGCCCCAACCCCAATCGCACTATTGGGTAAGGTTTTCCCTTCCAATGCTTTGGGCGTTCCAAATGGAATTGTGACGACGATTTTGCCTTTGACATCAAGCCCCTGATAATCGTCATAGCCATTTTCAGGACTTGAGTACCCATACCCGACAAAAACCAGATCCGCCGTGGTTTCTACTTTTTGCGGACAGGTCTGCTCATAGACAATGAAGTCATCCAGGTATTGAAAGGCCGTTGGATTGTTGCCCAACGTCAGCCGGGTCTTTTCCAGATTCACTTCCCGTCGAGTAAACGGCACAACCTGAAAGAAGCTTTTGTCGGGCATCGCTCCGTGAAATCCAAAAAATTCAAGTTGTGAGGCCAGATATCGGGCCGTAACCCGATTTCCAACGCTAAACGTAAAGCGGCCACCGACTTCGGGTGAAGACAAAAAGCTCAAATGGCGCTTGAGTTCCTGCAATTTGACTTTCTCGACGTTGGGTGCAGGCGGGAGCTTGGCGGCGACGGTTTGAACCGTCGTCAGCAAAAGACACAGGGTAAGTGCAGCCAACGAACCAAACGTTTGGCGCACAACGGCTGATTTGGGGAAACAACGCGCGTGATTCATCCAATTGATTTTCCTTCTTGTTCAAGTGTGCGACGGAGTATGATGGCCGGGATGGCCTTAGAAAAGCCTCAGCTTAGCACACAACGACCTCTCATTTGCGGTTTCTTTCAATTTCGTTCCTGGTTTTTGGTTCCTGGTTCCTGGTTCCTCGAAGGTATTGGTTCCTAAGCACCAAGTACCAAACACGAAGTACCAACCTGTGAACCGAAATTCACCTGTTTCGCGCGTATTTCCAACAAGAAATTCACCACCAATCCACCTTTCATAATAAAAGGAGAGAATGATCATGAGCGTTCGCCACCTGCTGATGTGTGTCCTGCTGGTGTTTGGAATTGGATTTGTAACTGAAACCACCTGGGCCCAAAATCAAGGGAAGCTCCCTTCGCCCAAAGAGACGCGCCCGATGGAGCCACCATTTCGCATCCAGTGGGATCCTGAAAATGTGCCGCCGGATACCAAATTCTATCAACTGGCGGCCAATCAACGGATTGAAAACAATGGATCTATCATCTGGACCGTTCCAACCCTTGGCTTTCGCGAAGCCCGTGTGGTTGTTTTTATGACCGAAGCCGAAAAAATCGGGAAAGTCGCCTCACCATCGCTTCGGTTGGGCACGATTGTGCGCGATGGCGACAAAGAATTTGAAATTGACAATGACTCGATCAGTATCGAAACCGGCCCCGGCAAAACCAGCGGGAAACGGATGACGATGGCGGTTTATTCAGACTCGCTCACACTCAAAGTCGAAGCCCGAAACCTCACCGGGAATCTGCATTTTTCGGTGTATTTGATCAAGTAGGGCTCAGGGCTGGGGGCTAAGGGTCTGAAAAATAGGGTTCAGGGTTCCAAAAAGGGCGCGGTTCAAAACAACGGCGCCCTTCCATATGGTCTCTTTTACCCTCTCTATCCCCCATCCCCTATTCTCTATCCCTTATCCCCGATTTACTCTGGTCGCAAATAAAACAAACTCAATCGAGGGACCTGATAGCGGGTTCGCAATTGACGGGCGCGGTAGTTTTCGAGCGTTTGCTGGTAAACCGCCGCGTCCATTCGTTTTTTGTGCGGCTTGAGTTGTGACACGGCTTCATTGGTGGCTTCCGTCAAGACTTCGGGTGGGGCATCCGCACAGAGCGCGGTGTAGAGCAGTTCTTCAATCCAGGTCAAATCCTGCTCCATTTTCTCAAAATTGATTGGCGTCCGGCGCGGTTCGCCCGGTTTTGGAAGCTCGCTCATCAACTCAGCCAGATGGGCGATTGCCCGGTCAATTGTTTCGACCCATCGGGTATGGGGATACATTTCGGTGGCGTGAAATTGAACCGCCTGCCGGGTGTGCTCAAGCTCGGCGGAGACTTCTTCGAGGTAGCGCCGCACTGTCGCCGGCGGGAACAGATCGTTTTCAGCCGCCTGGGCCTCAGAGAGTTCGGTTTCTTCCTGAGTTGAGGCATCACCCGGCTGTGATTCTCCGACGTGGGTTTCCAGATGAGTGGCGTATTCTTCCATCACCGATTGCTGACAATAAAACAGCGTGTTGACCTTCTTAAACGCTTTGCGAATTGAGGACGACTCTACCTCACGGGTACGCTTCTCAAAGGCACGGGTAATGCCGCGCAAAATCACGGCCAGCGGAATGCCCGCCTCTTTCCAGCTTTCGACCAGCGACCAGTCAAGCGGCGAAATCATCATGGGCGACCCGCGCCGGGCAACAAAAAATTCCTCGACTTCAGTGTAGTAATTAAAATAATTCAATCGTGACGACTCAACCGGCGCCGCAACCGCAGGGATCTCGGCTGGAATCGGCGCTTCAAGGTACAAGGGAGCTTCTTCTTCGGGGTCTGGAAATGGCAATGGCATGACGGTCAACTTTCAAGGAAAAGGGGATTATGTGAATATGAAAAGGTAAAGGCCGATGAAAAAAATCACAACCTTTCCGCCAAAATCCATAAAAAATCTCCTGACCGTCTTCCTGACAAAGTAATGGAAGGGCACCGTTGCCTTGAACTGTGCCCTCTTCGAAAACCCGGACAAAACCTATGCTACGCGAAATTGCTGAAGCTACCCGAAAAAAAGCCTGGCTGGATCAAAATCGAGAAACCTATGCTGGTCAATGGGTTGCATTAACTGATGGAACCCTTTGTGGCGTCGGTGACACCGCCGAAGTTGCACGCCAACAAGCAGAACACCGTGGTCTTGAACCCTGGTTTGTGTTCTGGATTCCAACTGACGAAGGTCAAACTCCGCCCATTTCAACCCAAGATCAGATTCCACAACTCACTGATGCTGAACGCAAAGCGAGACTTGCAGCACTGGCTGAAGACTATTTCACTCGCCGGGATCAACTGATGAAGCGACTTGCCGCCGGAGTTGATGAAGCTCAGGAAGAAGGCACCACATGAATTTTCTTGATTTAGAAGATATTTTAGAGCTTCACCTCCAGGCGATTGAACGGTTTGGAGGCTCATCGGCCATCCGCGATCAAGGACTGATTGAATCAGCCCTGGCATCACCACAAAACCTTTATTTTTATGAAGATGCCGACGCCATTGCCTGTGCCGCCGGGTATGGGTATGCACTCTGTCAAAATCATCCATGTGTTGATGGAAACAAACGCATTGCAGCAGCGGCACTGGAGATTTTTCTCTTACTGCAGGGCTGGACGTTGCACCACGTTTCAGATCAACAATTGGAAGGACTCATTTTCGCAGTGGCCAGCCATTCAATTGATCGGAGTGATTTCGAAGCCCGCCTCCGGGCTTTAGCCCAACCAATTGAATGACCAATGCACACGTTGAAAGGCAGGCCGTAACCGACCTGTCTCAATTCAACCGCCGCTCCATGGCAAAGACCCCCAACCAATCAACGTTCGAAAACCCGGAACCCGGAACCCGGAA
>CAZXCE010000508.1:0-6365 GCA_964639175.1 uncultured Clostridia bacterium | reverse complement strand
GCTGGTTGGAAATCTTGTGGTGCAACCGGGCAACTTTTCGCGCCTGTCGCCGGTAGTGTCCCGATCTTTTCTTTTTGCGCGAAAGCCGACGCTGAGCTTGCTTCAGTTTGGCTTCCGTCTGGCGGAAAAAGCGCGGATTCTCGATCTTGGTTCCCTGGTCGTCGGTCACAAAGGATTCGAGGCCGACATCAATCCCGACCACCTTCAACGGCTCAACCTCCACCTTCAGGGATGGTATCGGGTCGGGAACTTCGCACGAAAAGACAGCAAACCATCGGTCATCTTCGCGTTTGATCGTCAGGGTCTTGATTTTTCCCTTGACGGGGCAGGACATCCGCATCCGGACACTGCCGATTTTCGACAGGTGCAGCTTGTCGCCTTCCATCCAAAAGCCGCTTTGGGGAAAGGTGAAGCTGTCATAGCGCGCCTTGCCCTGAAATCTTGGGTATCCCGGCTTCTCCCCGGCTGCCACCCGCCGGAAGAATCCCTCAAAGGCATGGTCAACCCGTTTCAACACATCCTGCAGCACCTGGCTATGCACCAGCGCCACATCCGGGCGCACGTCCTTGACTTCCGGCAACTCATCGGCCTGGCGGCGATAGGTGAGCGATACCCCGCACATCCGGTAGGCATCGCGTCGTTCCTGAAGTGCGGCATTATACAGTTCGCGACAGACGTCCAGTGTCCAATTGAGTTTTGCCTCAACTGCCGGACTCGGATCAATTCGGAACTTGAACGCCTGTCTCATTGGGTTCCCTGAAGTGAGTGGATTTGGATTTGAATCTACCGCTCAGCGCCAACCGATGCGTGAGGTCATTGGCGGCATCTCATTACTTTGTATTTACCATAGTGCCATTCAACACGGCAAGCATAAATTCGGACGGCATTCATCCCCGCGATTAATCGCGAGGTTTTCTGCCGGTTATCTATAAACATTGGGCCCACAGCCTGAAATTAGGACTCGTCTGAAAAGCTGATCCAGGGTAGACTGCAATTGACCCGTATCACGTTTACCAAATCACAATTATCCAGGGTTGCTCCGAACCCACAGCTTGATTTACAAAAAGTCAGCGAACGCGGGCTGAATGTCTTCTCACTGAGAAGCTTCTCCGCTATGCTTCAACCTTCCAAACTGGAGGTCATACATGGATTTTTTAGCCCTTGGAGCACTCTTTTTCTTAGTTGTGGTGGCCTTTTCGGTCGGGCTTGAAATCCAAGACCGGTATCAGGAAGGGAGTGACGGGCTTCGAGGGTTCCGATTACTTCCACGACGAAACTATTATGACCTGCACGATGATGCCTATGGCTTCTCGTTACCTCCCCCGGAGGTTTCAAATGATGCTTCGGGAACGTTTCTGGTCAAACGAGAGGATCGCCCATCCAGATGCGAGGTATGCCATCAGGTTGATATGTACCACCTCGAATCGGGTCATTGTCAGCGGTGTAACCACACCACAAGGTAAATTGCACACAATCCTGTTTTGCTAACTTCTTGAGAGGAGGAAAGCCATTTCCCGGCTAAAGGCGCAATGTCAGATATTGATGTCACATTTCGGAATGAAAATAACGGGAAAGAGGTCGAAGTCACGGTTTCAGATGATATGACCTCAGATGCCATTCTGCGCAATCTGGCTGAAGCTGGATTAATTCCCAGTGTACCTGGTACCACACTGGTCTATCGCAACATGCAACTCCGCCCAGGACAAACCCTGGCTCAAGCCGGGGTTGTGTCAGGTGAAGCAGTGAGTATTTTTCTCAACACTCGTGGCGGCAGGTATTGAAATTATGAATGATGAATTATGAGGGGATTATCTCATTGAAGATCAATGGGTTATCTATTTTATCGTTCCTCATTCACCCATCTGCTTTTCCTGCATCAACTATGGCACCCTCACCACAAATTTCATCCAGTCTGACCTTTCCGGTCTTGCTCTATGATGGAGTTTGCGGGTTCTGCAATCACAGTGTTCAATTTATTCTTCGATTTGACCGACGGGGCACCTTACGGTTTGCCCCGTTGCAGAGCGAGTTTGCCCAGTCACTCCTGACCCGCTATCCACACCTGAAAAGTATTGATTCGGTGATGTATGTCGCCCCAGCCGACAATGGACAGGCCGAACAGGTTTTTGTTCGCTCAAGTGCCGCGCTGAAAATTGCAGCCTACCTGGGTGGCTGGTGGAATATTTTTCGAATTGGAAGTCTGATCCCCAGGGGATTGCGGGACCTGGCCTATGATGTATTTGCCAAACACCGCTATCGGTGGTTTGGCAAACACGATGCCTGTTTGCTTCCGTCGGCTGAGGTGAGAAGCCGGTTTATTGGATTTTCCTGACCCTCGGGATTGAAAAGCCGTATCAGCCAGGGCACTTAATTTTTTGGAGCAAAGTAGCCTTCACGGGTTCTGACTTTCAAATCGGGCCGCTTCACACGCAGGTCAATCTTTCGAAACTTCCCATCCTGAGCATCATTGTTGGAATAATAGGAAAGCTTGTATTGCGACCGCAGTTCGGTGGTCAGTTGTCCAAAACCCGCAATCAATTCGTCTACGGTTGAACCTGGAAATACCCTTCCCCCGGTTTCATTACACAATGCCTGTAATGTAAACCGACCTCGTGGCGTCATAAAGTTGTCATATGAGGTCTGGGCCGCTGAGTAAATACCATATAAGACGGCCTCGGACCGCCGAACTTCATCAATGGCTTTGGCCTGTGAGACCCGACTGATGGTGTTTGATCCGTCTGAGACCAGAATGATAATCCGGCGACCGTTTTCTCGACCAAGTTTTTGAGCAGCCTGATACACCGCGTCATACACGGCAGTCCCACCTTTGGCTTTGAGCCCCTGGGTCGCCGCTTCAAGTTGTTTCAGATCCCCAGTCATATCCTGCCGCATCACAACATCGTGGTTAAACGCGTAAAAGGCAATCTGATCCCCAGGGCGAAGCACCTCGCGGAAAAAACGAAGGGTGGCTTCCTGCTCAAACTTCAGGCGATTGCGCACACTTGAACTGATATCAAGCAAAACAACCATTCGAAGCGGAGTCCTGACTTCTTGAACCAGAGACTCGATTTTTTGAGGGACTCCATCCTCCAGCAACTCAAACTCATCCCGCTGGAGAGAGGGCAGGGATTTTTTCTCCGTCGTCTCAACTGTAACCAGTAACGTGACCAGATCAGATCGAATGAGGAGTTCACTCGGATCCTCCTGGGTTGAGGGGGCGGGTTTGGGTTTTCGGGGCGTTGTGGCATCTGAAGGAAGTGGCAACACCTGGGCCTGCGCCGTACTGATCAGGCCAAACCACACCAACCAGATCACCAGAACGCCAATCTGGGGTCCAATCACCTTTGATATTCCAAACTGTACACCCATGCCGAAGTTTCTCCTGATCTCATTCAGCGACGGCCTTCGCTTGTGTTTGTTCATTGAGCCACTGTTCAAATGCAGCCAACCCAATTGCAATTTGTCGGGCGTGACGGTCAGGCTTGCGTTTCAACTTCTTCCGCTCTGCTTCGTCAAGTGGGGGCAACAAGGCAAATGTAATATTGACGGGTTGGAAGTGTTTTGGCTCACAGTGGGAGATATAGTGGATCAGGCTTCCAATCGCTGATGCCCGGGGAACTGGAACTGGTAATCGGTGCTGAACCAGATCTGCTGCATACCGACCAGCAACCAGACCTGTGGCCAGTGATTCAACATAGCCTTCAACGCCAGAGATTTGACCGGCAAAGAAAATCCGGGGCTCGCGCTTTACCTGCAGAGTATTGGTCAAAATATTGGGAGCATTGATATAGGTATTGCGATGGACCTGACCGAATTTGAGGAATTCAGCGCGTTCAAGGCCTGGAATGAGTTGCAATACCTGTTTTTGGGGACCCCATTTGATTGAGTTCTGAAATCCAACCAGGTTATAGCTGTCAGCCAGAAGGTTTTCCTGGCGCAATTGCACCACCGCATGGGGCATTTCCCCAGTACGGGGATCAATCAATCCAACGGGCTTCAGTGGCCCAAACCGCAGCGTTTCGCGCCCACGGGTGACAGCGACATCAATTGGCAAACAGGCTTCAAAGTATCTGGCAGAATCGGTTTCAAAGGCTTTATGGGGAACTTTCTCCGCTGCCAGCAGGGCATCCACAAAGGCTTCATACTGATCCTTGGACATGGGGCAATTGAGATAATCATCGCCGCCTTTGCCATACCGGGCCGCTCGAAACACAACGGAATAATCAATGGTTTCGGCATCAACCACTGGGGAAATCGCGTCGAAAAAGTACAACTGCTCATCACCGGTCAACCGGGTAATTTCACTGACCAGGGCAGGTGAAGTCAGGGGACCGGTGGCAATAATCACTGGTCCATCGGCTGGGATCCGGGTTATTTCCTCACGTTTGATGGTGATGCGTGGGTGATCAGACAACCGGCGGGTAACCTCGGCTGAAAACTTTTCGCGGTCAATGGCCAGCGCCGCACCCGCCGGCACCCGGACCTGTTCAGCAATTTTAATCAGTAATGATTTGGCTCGACGCAGTTCTTCTTTGAGAAGGTGAGGTGCTGAATTTGATTCGTCTGACTTGAAGGAATTGCTGCAGACAATCTCCGCCAGATTGGAAGTTGTATGCACTGGGGTCGGCTGAACTGGACGCATTTCATAAAGCCTGACATTGATGCCGCGCTGAGCAACCTGCCAGGCCGCTTCACTTCCAGCCAAACCGCCACCGATGATGGAAACCTGAGTGAAAACCATAGACGAGAAATCCGTTCTTGATGTCAGAGTTGGGAAAACCTGGATTGTAGGTGAGCGGTCTTCTGACAAGCAAGAAAGTCCGGAGGAACTTCTGTGTGATGAAGTTCCTTTCCGGACTTTTACCCGCTGCCGATTGCCAGTTCGCACTGGTCAACATCACCTGGAAGGTTGATGCAGCCGATTCAGAGCAAACTTGAGCGTTTGTTTTTTGCGCACAATCGAAATTGATTCAAGCACCAGAGGCTGATTGTTGAGCATCCAGTTTAATTGATTGTGGCTAATCACCGGCTGACCATTGAGTTCAATGATAATGTCTCCGGCCTGAATTCCAATCTGGCTCAAAAACCCTCTGGCATCAATACTATTGACCAGCACACCGGTTTGGGCAACCCCAAAAAAGGCAGCCAGTTGCCGGGTTAGATCGGTTGTGACAATCCCCAGCACGGTGGTTTCGTTTCGAACGACCAGGTTGTTTTGCTGTGCCCGTGATTCATAGCGTTTAATCGCGGTGTCGAGTGAGGCCTCAACCCTGGACAATTCAACCCGGGTCTGGGCCGCATCTTCTGCCGACTGATTGGCATTCGTCTGGGCTCGCATTTCAATTGCCACTTTTTGCAATTCATCAATTTGCACTTTCATTGCTTCCAGAAGCGGGTCTTTCTGAGCTGTGATCGTTCCGGCATATTCGCGATCCCCAAGAACAACCTGTTTTTCCAGTGCTTTGTTGTCTCGCACCAGGGAAAGCTGGAACTGGGAACCAGCCGGGCGTTGCCCGACAAACGCCAGAAAATCCTTCAAAGAACCAAGTGGCCGGCCATCTACCGCTTCAATCACATCCCATAATTTGATCCCGGCTTTGTCAGCAGGGCTATTGGGAAGCACCGTATCCACCAGGATTCCTTTTTCAATTGATAATTTTAACTGGGCCCGATCCGCTTCAGGTAACAAGGCAATGTCCTTGCCACCAATGCCCAGCCAGCCACGCGGTACGCTTCGACCTGATTTTAAAACCCGGCGAAACGCCTGGGTAACCATTGCCACTGGAACCACCTGGAAGGTATCGCCATCCTCGGCCTGCACCAAACCTACCACCTGATTCGCCTCGTTGAGCACAATTCCACCGGCTACATTTTCACGCATGGCAAGAGGTTTTTCAGGGCGAATTTCAACCTGTGTGGCTGAAACCTCCACAACCCGAGCGGGTGTAATTCGTCCCCGAGGTGGCGCGAGCGCTCGTAATCGCGCTTTCATCCGGGGGGCAGTCTTGCCAAACGTCGGAAGCCAGACAAACACCTGCTGGTCGAGTTGAATTGATTTTTGGGACGGACCGTCGTTCAAAAATGCTGGCGGCTCAATCTCAAGCCCTTCTATTTTTAAGACGGCCAGTCCGGTTACACCATCCAGCCCAACAAATTTGGCAGAAAGGGTTTCATCATTGGTGGTACAAACCGTCAGGTTATTTGACGACTCGTTGGGATTCAAATGGGCGAGTTGAACCAGGACATGTCCTTTGGAATCAATCACAATTCCTGTCGAGATATTCAACAACTGGACTTCTGAGGTTGGTATGGCATCGGCTGGACTGACTTCAATACCTTGATTTTTTCGATAAATGTCAGCGACT
>CAZXCE010000507.1:0-6383 GCA_964639175.1 uncultured Clostridia bacterium | reverse complement strand
ACAGAGGGTTCGGTTGATTGATTGTCCTCTGTGTCCTCTGTGGTGAAAAAATAATGAAGTTATTGAATTTTCATTCCTAAGGTAGGCCAAATCTGGAAATTGTCAATGTTCCTGCAAAATTCGCAGAAGATAGTTTCAGGTGAGGAATCCAGCGTGTAAAATGCACCTGCTCGCAGGCTCGTGTTCTATCCCATTCAGATCAGTCTACTTAACATCATTCTCTTTTCAATTGCTGCCAGCTTCATTTTGAAGTTCTCGTGACAGGCGCTTCAAGATTGAAGGTCTTTGTGATGAGGAAAACCCAGGTTCTTTGTGGCTCAAACCAGAATTTCCCAATCAGGAATCCAGCTAGTAATTCCCTCGATAACCCAATGTTTCTAGAGAGTTTAGATGACATTACAACTTTTGAGTAGAAGTCCATTTTCATGAGATTTCACCAATCTTCCATCATGGACCCAAACGCCAAACGTCGCTTTCACGCCCCAGGGATATTGACCTGGGGCGCCATGATTTTGGTGTGCCTGGTGATCATCTTCGGCTGGCTGATGGTTACCCAATCCTCTGAAAACGCACGCCAGGTCCAGTTTACGCGGGAGGCAGAGTGGACCCAAACGCTGATTAACAACCGGTTGCTGGTCTATGAAAATTTACTCAACGGTGCTTCGGCCTTTGTGAGTGCGACCCCATCGGTCAACCGATCAACCTGGCGCGCCTACACAGATGAACTGGAATTGCTCGAACGCTACACCGCGATTGGCGGATTGGGGTTCATTCAGGCGGTTCCAGAGCGTGAAGTGCCCCTATTTCTTGATCGGGTCAAAGCTGAGGACGCGCCCTTTTTTAAGATAACCCCGCCTTCGGTGCAGGATCAGCATTATGTCTTGACGTACCTGGAGCCAATCAGCGCCAATTTTGCCTTGATTGGGTTTGATCTGGCCAGTGACCCCAAATGCCGAAAAGCCATCGAACAGGCACGCGATACTGGGCAATTTACGATCTCCGCCCCAGTGGCGGGGCCTCAGTCGCCATCAGCCCAGGGCACTATTTTTCTGCTGCTGCCAGTATATCGGCGGCAATCACTTTTGGTCACGGTTGAAGATCGGCGGCAGGCTCTGATTGGGTGGGTGGGTGCGCCGCTCAAAATGAATGAGCTGGCTCAAAACCTGACGCATGGGGTTCAAAACCCGGTTGATTTTGCAATTTATGAAGAAAGCAGCACCGAGGCAACCACCTTACTGTTTAGCACCCTGTCTGAGGCTGAATTAACACAACGACGTCAGTCCAAAGAGGTAATTCAGGATTTGAAGTTGATTGCTGGAAAACGCTGGCTGGTGAGGGTCTGGCCATCCCCCAGAACCACCAGTGCCACCGAGCAGGTGTATCAGGGAATTTTGATTTTTGGCGGAGTCGGTATTGGGCTACTGGTCTTTTTTATTTTCTGGTTGCTGGCAACGTCCCGACAACAGGCAATTGAACTGGCTCAGTCAATGACCAGTGAATGGCAAAAGTTTTCTTCGTTGCAAAAAGCCATTCTGGATAGTACCAGCTACACGATCATCTCGACTGATACTGAGGGCATCATCCAAACGTTTAACCAGGCGGCTGAAAAGCTGCTGCAGTATTCAGCCGAGGAAGCGGTTGGAAAAATCACACCAGCTCTTTTTCACGATCCAGAGGAAATCAAAGAGAAAGCCAGGCAATTGACCGCTGAATTTGGCCGTCAGATTGAGCCTGGATTTGGGGTATTTATTGAAAAGGCCAGGCTGGGAGTCCCTGATGAGCAGGAATGGACCTACATCCGCAAAGATGGCAGCCGATTCCCGGCGTTGTTGTCAGTCACGGCACTCCACGACCCAGACGGCACCATCACCGGGTATCTGGGCATTGGAAGCGACATCACCCGACGCCAGCAAACGGTTGAAAACCTCAAACGCGAGCAGGGACAATTTCAAGCGCTCATCGTCAATGCCCCGGTGGCAATTGCCATGTTTGACACCCAGATGCGGTTTCTGGCATTTAGTCGAAAGTGGGTCAACGAAACTGGATTTGACGAAGCCACGCTGATGGGAAAATGTGTCTATGACGTGTTTCCCACCATGCCAGACGAGTGGAGATCGTTTCATCAGCGAGCCCTGGCCGGCGAATCGCTCTCCGATCCTGAATATTTGTTTATTGACCACAACGGAAAGAAAAATTATTTGCGATGGGCGCTTGATCCCTGGTACCACTCTTCCGGGGAAGTCGGCGGCGTGATCCTGGTTTTTGACCGGGTTGACGAATTAATTCAAACCAGAGAGGAGGCATATGCTGCCACCAGAGCCAAATCAAGTTTTCTGGCCAGTATGAGCCATGAAATTCGCACCCCGATGAATGGGGTGATTGGCATGACCGGTTTGCTCCTCGATACCGAACTCAATCCCGAACAACGCGAATATACCGAGACCATCCGCAAATCGGGCGAAGCCCTGTTGACCATTATTAACGACATTCTTGATTTTTCAAAAATTGAATCCGGGAGACTGTCGCTTGAAATCATTGATTTTGATCTGGTGACCGCCATTGAAGATGTCTTTGATTTGCTGGCAGAAAATGCCTATGCCAAAGGACTGGAATGCACTTATACCGTTGATACTGAGGTCCCGACGAGCCTGTGCGGAGACCCCGGTCGGCTGCGCCAAATCCTCATCAATTTGATTGGGAATGCGATTAAATTTACCCAGGCTGGAAGCGTGACCGTCAACGTCTCACTGGCTGAAGGACCTCCTCCCGCTGAGAAAACAGCGGATTCCACGACCTTGCTTCGGTTTGCAGTCACCGATACCGGCATCGGCATTTCCCCAAATGTTCAGGCCAATTTATTTGAGGTTTTTACCCAGGCAGAATCATCAACTTTCCGCAAATTTGGTGGAACAGGTCTGGGTCTGGCCATTTCCAAACAACTGGTTGAAATGATGAACGGCACCATTGGCCTGACCAGTGAGCCTGGTCGTGGGAGCACGTTTTTCTTTACCGCTCGATTTACCATCCAGCCTGAACCCAGCGGCAGCTATGCCAGACACGAAGTGATGGATTCAGGCCAGTCCTATCAAAAAGTTTCCCCTATCCGGGACTACACGACAACGCCGGGTATACCAGAGCAGCGGTTGCGTGTACTGGTGGCCGAAGATAGCGCGGTCAATCAGCGAGTGGCTGTAAAAATGCTGGAAAAACTGGGCTGTCGGGCGGATGTGGTGGCCAACGGGCTGGAAGCTGTCAATGCCCTCAAGCTCCTGCCTTACGATCTGGTATTTATGGATTGTCAAATGCCTGAAATGGATGGATTTGAAGCCACCAGCGAAATTCGGAAGTGGGAACTCTCTGAATCAACGTTTCCTGATCCAATTCCGATCATTGCCATGACAGCCAACGCCATGCAGGGAGATCGCGAGCGATGTCTGGCTGCCGGAATGGATGACTATGTCGCCAAACCTGTCCGCTTTGAGTCACTGGAAGCCGTGGTTCAACACTGGCGAGATCAAATCCGCAAAGCTATGCCGGCGGCACCCCCAACCATCAAAGTACAAATGATTGAGGGCGACCAGCCATCACTCGATTACAAAGTGCTGGCTGACCTGCGGGAGTTAAGCGATGAAGGTGAAAACTTTCTTGATGAAGTGATTGAAACCTTTCAAATCAACGCCAGCCCTCAAATCCAACTGTTGCGTGATTCAATCGCCCACTTGAAGGAAAATGAAGCCGAACGGGCAGCCCATCGCCTCAAAGGAAGCTGTGGGATTGTCGGCGCCAAACGACTGGCCGTGATTGCTGGTGAAATCGAACGCCACGCCCGCGATGGCCACCTTGACCGGACCCATCGCAGTCTTGAATTGCTGGTGGACGAGTACCAGCGGGTATGTTCGCTGCTTGAAGAAGAAAAATTAAAAAGCTCGTAATCGAGCCTGAGCAGCAAGCTGCTGATGTTTTCAGACGAAGAACAGGGTCACTTTTTCCGATAGATATATTCGTCCAGCGGAACCCATTTTCCAGTGGGCAGTTGTTCTTCATTCAGAATGCGATATTCCGCGTTGCTCCGTTTTTCCAGGGTTTGGCGGAGTGTAACCGTCTCGCCGAGTAATTCGAGTGGTGGGCCTTGAAAAACCAGCCGGTTGTTTTCCCATCTGGTGGCTGTCATAACCCCTGCCGTCCCAGAATCATCCAGCGTCAAACTTATCCATTTTTTGGAGATTGGATTGTAGGTCAGGAAGCCCTGATCAGATGGAGCATCGGCGCTGTATGAATCAGCAAAGGAAAGCCAGGTGCCATTCAATACCGATTGCACCACTCCGTGTCCTTTCGAAATCTGTTCTGGCGTGGTTTCGGTTGCAAAGACCCGCGCTGTTATCTCCCAGGTGCCAGTCATCCATTTTAACTCGGTTAGCTCGGCTGGTGGTTTGCCTATCTGTTGAACCAGCGTTGGATTTGCGGCTAATTTTGCGGCGACCCGCTCATAAAAAGAGGCGCCAGTGTGAGGCGGACGTGCTGGTGATAACTGGGGTTTCTGGTCTGACCTGGCCTGATCACCTGGGGTTTGGGTCTGTGATGTAACGGCACGTGACTGGGTCAGAAACAGGCTGATTACCACAACCGGAAGAATCAAGAACCGGCGAGGAGTCGCGATCCGAGTCACGATGTGCTTGATTCTAAAAGAAAAAACTGCAAGTCCGCCTAACGTCATTTCGTTTCTCCAAAATTTCTAAAAAATGAGTTTTCCCACCTGCCCCCAGGACAGTGAAAACAGGTCAACCGTTGATTTTGAGTGGATTCTTCTTGTGGAATGAGCGCGGGTACGGCCTGACTTCCAGCAACAGTTTTCACCTGGACACAAAAAAATGTGCAAATCCATTGAGTTGACTGGTTTGATTTGATTTGCCGGTTGCTTTCGGATCAGGTCGCCAAGATGCCGCTACCGTTTCCAGGAATCCCTCTGCTATCATTTGAGGCATTGACATCCCCAGACCCTGGCTTTTTCCTCATACCTGAAACCTGGGGAAGTCACGACTGTGGTTTCATCTGCCAACCTTTGTCACCGTTCCCAGAACGTCCTCAGCGAAAAACCTCAACCGAGTTTCTTTATATTCAGACGGGTGGCGCAATTTTTCATTTCAATAAGGAGTTTGCTGTTCATGAAATTTACCGAAGAACATCAGATGTTTCGGGAATCGCTCCGGCGCTTTATCGAAAAAGAAATCAACCCCTATGTGGAAGAGTGGGAACAGGCGGAAATCTTTCCAGCCAAAGCCATTATTGCCAAAATGGGCGAACTGGGGTTTTTGGGTGTCAATTACCCGGAAGAGTACGGCGGGTTGGGTTTGGATTACTGGTACAACGTGATTCGGGCCGAAGAACTTGGCCGCATTCCCTGTGGCGGCGTCCCCATGGGAATCTCGGTTCACACCGATATGTGCACGCCGGCGCTGGCTGATTTTGGCTCCCATGAACTTCGGAAAAAATTTCTGGAGCCGTCTATCAAAGGTGAATTACTGGGGGCGATTGGCGTGACCGAACCCGACGCTGGTTCGGATGTTTCAAGCATTCGCACCCGCGCCGAATCAGATGGCGACCATTATGTGATTTCAGGTACCAAGCTCTATATCACCAACGGCACCCAGGCTGATTGGATTTGCACGCTGGTGCGGACTTCGCCTGGCACCGGGTTTGATGGGATGTCACTGGTGATTGTGCCGACGGATGCCCCAGGATTTAGCGTTAGCCGCAAGCTCAAGAAAATGGGGAATTATTCAAGCGACACCGCCGAACTGTCATTTGATCGGGTTCGCGTTCCCAAGTGGTACCGCATCGGCCCCGAAGGCAAAGGGTTTATGCTGCAAATGCAGCAGTTTCAGAAAGAACGGCTGGTGGCGGCAGTGATGAGTTACACCGCCGCTGAACTGACCATTCGCCGGACCATCGAATACCTCAAAACACGCAAAGCGTTTGGGCGTCCATTGATCGAAAACCAGTGGATTCACTTTAAGCTGGCGGAACTGGTGACCGAAGTCGAGATGCTGCGTCAAATGTGCTATCACTGCACCCGGAAACTGGTGGATGGCGAAGACATGACCCGCGAAGCATCAATGGCCAAACTCAAAGCCGGGCATCTGGTACGGCAGGTGGCAGATGTGTGCATCCAGTTCCACGGCGGCATGGGATATATGGAAGAATATTTCATCTCCCGCTATTACCGCGATTCGCGCCTGATGCCGATTGGCGGCGGCGCCGACGAAGTGATGCTGGGCATTATTGCCAAGTATGAAGGGATCCTTCCTGAACGCCGCAAGGCGGAAAAAGCGTGAAAACCAGGGTTCCGGGTTCCGGGTTCCGGGTTCCGGGTTCCGGGTTCCGGG
>CAZXCE010000506.1:0-6389 GCA_964639175.1 uncultured Clostridia bacterium | reverse complement strand
CTTCCAAACGGATAGTTCCCGTTGCCAATCACCAGCGCGACCCGGCGTTCCGAAGTCTGCGCGGGTCTGGCAATCGAGATTTTTCGGTCTTTGGTCTGACTGGTTCGGGACTGGGCGGTCACGCTGGGTCCACGCAGATACCCCATTGGACTCAATCCAAGGACCAGGATCATTCCCTGAGCACATAGCTTTTTTAACAAGAGCGCGAGCATAGATTTTTTCTCATGGAGTTAACCGATTGCGAAGGGGTCCAAATACTTTAGCAAGAGTGTCTTGTCCTGCCTGAATCAGACTGAGTCTGCCATACGCATGAAGGTGTTAATCCGAACTGAAATCATTTTCTAAAACGTTATATCTCATTCTGAGAATGGGACGGTTTTAAAAGAAAAGCGTCCTTTATTACTTTCCTCAACTCTTGTAATTGTGGATGGTACATCATTCAAATATAAGATAACTTGAAACTGGGCTTGTTTGCTGATTAAGACTGTCTTGGGAAGTGTGAAAAGGAGGGTCCTCTTTTCATTGTTTTTATTCATAGTGAATACCATTGATGAAATTTCAGGACCTTGACTCTGAGTAGTGGTGTTGGCTGCATAAATTTTAGCTTTGACCTTTGTGCCTGCAGGTTGGGTTATTTGAACTTCACACCGAAACACCCTGTCCTTTAGAGATACCCACTCTATGTTCAAAACCTGAACTTCCAGAGCCATTCCCCCTCCTCTGTTAACAACCTGGGACAGGCGTTTTTTAGCTTCAAGATAATCCGGGTTGCCTGGGTCTAAGGCTATGGCCTGGGAAACTTCACGGAGCGCTTCGGATTTTTTGAATTGTTTTTCAAAAATCAAACCAAGTGCAAAATGCCAGGCGGCTTCATTGTTTTTGAGATGAATAGCCGCCTTGAGAGCTTCCTCGGCAAATTGAAGTTCTCCATTTCGAGCATGTGCAACCCCAAGGAAATAATAGGTTTTCCCGTCACCCTGTTCAATTCGAACACAATCCTTGAGAAACGGAATTGCCTCGGCAAATTTGGCCTGGTTGACCAGATGAGCGCCTAAATTCCTCAAATATCGAGCGTTGCCAGGGTCGAGCCGTACGGCTTCCCGAAGGTTGACTTCTGCTTCCTGCTGTTTCCCCAGTTGGGCCTGACATTCACCAAGGTGATTGTAAACTGAAGCATAGCGTGGGGAGAGTCTGGTGGCTGCCAGAAATGAGTGTTCCGCCAGATCAAACTGGTTGTTTTCCTTTTGTTTGACCCCAAGTTGTTGATACCACAGCAAAAGTGCTTCCTGGTATTCAGGGTTCATCGGGTCCAGTTCGGCGGCTCGCTGGCCTGACTCAATGGCGCTGGCCAGATTCCCCTGGCCCGCCAGGAGGTTTGCCAGTACTGAATGAACAACAGGCCGGTCTGGGTTGAGTGCAATCGAGGCTTTGACATCTTCACTGGCGCCCGAAAAGTCCTGCCGATCTTTTTTGGCCAATCCGCGTTGAAAATATGCCTGGGCCAGGGCTTCATTAAGTTGCGATTTGAGCGCCGGGTTAAATTCACGAGCCTGGTACATATCCTTGATTGCTCCGTCATAATCCCCCTGAATGAGTTTGTTCATTCCGCGATCAATCACGGATTGGCTGGTTTTCTTCGTTTTTTTGGAACTGGCGGCCGGCGGTTCAAGCTTGGCGGTGAGCAAAAATTGTCGCCGGGGCTGAATTTGAACCTTTTTGTGAAACACCGAATATTCAGGATGGCGCACTTCGACCATATACACACCTGGTTCAAGTGATAACTGCTGGGTCAGATCCCCAGATTTAAGGAAATTGCCATTCAGGATTTTTTTTCCAGTGGCGGCGGAAGTAATGGTATAGGTGGCCCCATCTACCGTTACCGATAACGCCAGAGAACCCATTTCAACTGCGGGGGTGGTCGTTCTTTTGCGCGACAGGTACGGGCGTGAAGGCTCGATTGACGTGGTATCAGCCGGGGGTGATGTCGTCGAAGCCGCCGTGTCTTTCGAGTTTCCAGTATTGCCTGGGACAACGGGATGTGGTTGCAGCACCGCGTTGAGTGCCACCTTGCCACCGGCGACAATCTGTACCTGCTGGCTAAATGGTTCAAAATCAGGGTGTTGAATCGTGACCAGGTATTGCCCAGGCAAGACGTTCAGGTCCTGGGTGAGTTGATTCAGATTGATAAATGTGCCGGATGGGCCAGGCAATTTCGTGCCGGTATTGGTCAACGTAAATTTTGAATCAACCACATTGGTCGTCAATGTCAAAATCCCAAGTTGAGCGGGCCGGGAGGGAAGGTCTGGTTTGGCTGTTTTTGGATTTGATCGGTCCTTGTCTTTGACCGTGACTGGCGAATCTGAGCTGGTCTTGGCTGATTTTTCCACTGGTGGTGGTGCGGGTTTAGCCGCCGGGTTATCCTTGAGCGGTGTCGCGGTACTGGCAGTTCGAGGTGGTTCTTTATCCAGGTTCAATTTCTTCAACTTGAGTCGGGCCAGCCGCGCATAACTGCCGTTCGGGAATTCGGCAAGAAAGGCCTCAAAATCCCCAGGCCGGGTGCTGTCTTTGGTTTCGTTCCAGGCTTGCTCTTCGATGGCAGCGGCGGAAGGGGGGGCCACGGCTGGTTTTTCGGGTATTGCGTCTGAAGCAGGTTGTTCAGGAACGAAATAAAAGTCACTTTCCAGCAAGTTCACCGCATACGGTAGTTGCTGACCATTACTGCGTTGTTTGACCTGGCGCAAAACGGTTTTAAAGGTTTGTTCAATAGGCAATCCTGGCTGGTTGAGGGCTTCTAGCAACTCTTGAGTATAGAGGCCATTGCGGCCGGTTCCATCACTGGCCGTTTCACCAGGGCCGGTGGCAAAGGCCAGAAACATCCCCGAAGCTCCTTTGACTTCGGCCAGTCCCTGTTGAGCATTTCGCAAGGTGCGAGTAATGAACGGATTATTGCGACAGGCATCAAGGATAACAATGTTTAATGGATTTCCGGCGGCCTTCATCTGATTGAGAACTTTGTTGAGGTCGAGGCAATAGAGATCAACATCCGCATCCGTTTGGATTCCGGCATCAACTGGAATCAAATAATTTTCTCCTCTCACCTGGACACCATGTCCGGCAAAGTAAAACAAACCAACATCTCCATTTTGAAGTTTCTTTCCAAAGGCCGACAACATATCCAGCATCTCGCGCTGGGTGACATCAGTGCGACTGATGACCTCAAACCCAAGGTTGGTCAGAGTTTTGGCCATATCGGTTGCATCATTGACCGGATTGCGCAGGCTTCCAAACGGATAGTTCCCGTTGCCAATCACCAGCGCGACCCGGCGTTCCGAAGCCTGCACGGGTCTGGCAATCGAGACTTTTCGGTCTTTGGTCTGGCTGGTTCGGGATTGGGCGGTCACGCTGGGTCCACACAGACACCCCATTGGACCCAATCCAAGGACCAGGATGATTCCCTGAACACATAGCTTTTTGAATAAGAGTGCCAGCATAGGTTTTCTCTTATGGAGTTAAGCGATTGCGAAGGTTTCCAAAAGCCTCAGCGAGCGCGTCTTGCCCCGCCTGAATCAGACTGAGTCCGCCATGGAATATAAACCCTGCCCGATAGACAAAACCGCTGCCATTGCTGAGCAACACATGTTGGTTCTCTGCCGCCAGAAAACGGCAAATGGTATCCCCCTGGAGAAGAGATCGGGTGGCGGCTTCAAAATGTGCCTGAGTCATGGGGACATTATTTCTTACCATTTCATCATTCATAAGTTTGATCGTGTGCCAGGTGACCAGATTGGCGTCCTGCTGATGACGCGAATCAGACAGGAACGCAGTAAATTGAGGACGGTAGTTTTCATCTGGACTATTCGACATAAGAATTTGAGCCTCAATGTGACAGGTACCGCTCTCTTGAAGGAGCAACCAGACAAGAGAAAAGTCAAATACCTTTCTTCAATCTAAAAATGGGACGGTTTTTAATGTAAACTTCCCATTTTCGTTCTGAATGGCTGTGGTGATAGTTGCTGGTTCGTCATTTAAATAGACAATGATTTGATAATGAGCTTGTTTGCCCAAAATTGTTTTCTGAATCCTGAAAAACAAGGTCTTTTTTTCATTATCTGTTTTCAGTACCACTTTGGTTGAAGCAATTTCAGTATTCTTTCCCAAGTTAGCGGTTTTTACAGCATAAACTTTTGCTTCGACTTTTGTCTGTGCTGGTCGATTGATCTGAACTTCACACCGAAAGACGTTGCTTTCTAATGGATCCCACCCAATATTTAAAACCTGGATATCTAAAGCTTTCGAATGAGTTGGTTTTTCGTGTGGTACCAATCGGTTCCTGGCTTCAAGGTAAGTTGGGTTTTCAGGTGATAATTCAGATGCTTTGGAAAATTCAAAAAGGGCAAGGGATGTTTTCGATTGTTTTTCAAGAGCCAATCCAAGTGCAAAATGCCACTCTGCCTCATTGTTGTTCAGGTCGATGGCCTTTTTAAAGGTTTCTTCAGCCAACAGGAGTTCTTCTGTTTGGGTGTAGGCACAACCGAGCAAAAAGTATACCACCCCATCTCGCTGTTCAAGGCGTACGTACTCTTTTAAAAATGGAATCGCTTCGCCGGGTTTTTTCTGATTTACCAGATGAATACCCAGATTTTTCAGGTAGACCACACTTGCGGGTTGTAATCTGACAGCTTCCCGGAGGTGGGCCTCGGCCTCGGAGTTTTTCCCCAGTTCAGCCTGACATTTCCCCAGGGAGTTATACATTGCGGCATCACGTGGCGAAAACTTGAGGGCTGTCACATAGGTTTGTTCCGCCTTTTCATAGTGCTGGTTTGCTTTTTGCTGGTCGCCAAGCTGGCAAAGCCAGACCAACAATTCACGCTGGTACTGTGGGTTTTGGGGATCAAGTTCGCAGGCTTGCTGACCTGAAGCAACCGCCGCTTCTAAATTTCCTTCCTGAGCCAGCAGGCCTCCCAGTACGGCGTAAACCGGTGACTGGTTGGGGTTGAGTTCGATTGAGCTTTTGACATCTTCGATAGCACCCGCGAAATTCTGCCCTGCTTTTTTGGAAAGTCCGCGTTGAAAATACGCCTGGGCCAGCGCCTCATCAAGTCGGTTTTTTTGGTCCGGAGCCAGTTCACGGGCCTGGAACAAATCCTGGATGGCACCGTCAAAATCACCAGCCGTAAGTTTGTGAAAACCTCGATCAACCAGCAGTTGCGTTGTTTTTGAGTTCTTACCTGGGGTTGATTTGGCAGGCTTCCTTGAACCTGATGGTTTGGTGGCCGGGGGATTTTTGGCTATCACGGGCGGTGGGTCAGACGCGGTTTCCTTTGTCGGGGGAGGTTCTGCTCGCCGATACAGCTCGGCATTTAGAGAGACCTCGTGACCAGCCACGATTTCAACCTTCTGGGTAAACGGTTCAAATCCAGGATGTTGAACTGTAACCTGATATTGACCCGGCAAGAGGGAAAGTGTCTGGGTGAGCTGTCGCGGATTGATAAAGGCTCCAGATTGGCCCTGGGTTTTGGTCCGAATGTTGGACAGCGAAAAGACGGCATCAACGGTATTGGTCGTCAACACCAGTGATCCTACTTTTGAAGACAAGGGGGCAGCGGTGGTGTTCGGTTTGGAAATGGAGGGTGATGCGGGTTGCTCAGAAGCCGATTTCTTTCGTTCCGGGGTTGTACCAGGTGGTATCGCTGGCTCTCTGGTCATGGTTAATTTTGCGAGTTTGATTCGAGCCTGTTTGGCGCGATTGCCATTGGGATATTCAGAAAGAAAGGCTTTAAAATCTTCGGGTCGCGTACTGTCTTTGATGTCGTCCCAGGCTTCCTCTTCAATAGCAGCGGCGGAAGGGGGGGCCACGGCTGGTTTTTCGGGTATTGCGTCTGAAGCAGGTTGTTCAGGAACGAAATAAAAGTCACTTTCCAGCAAGTTCACCGCATACGGTAGTTGCTGACCATTACTGCGTTGTTTGACCTGGCGCAAAACGGTTTTAAAGGTTTGTTCAATAGGCAATCCTGGCTGGTTGAGGGCTTCTAGCAACTCTTGAGTATAGAGGCCATTGCGGCCGGTTCCATCACTGGCCGTTTCACCAGGGCCGGTGGCAAAGGCCAGAAACATCCCCGAAGCTCCTTTGACTTCGGCCAGTCCCTGTTGAGCATTTCGCAAGGTGCGAGTAATGAACGGATTATTGCGACAGGCATCAAGGATAACAATGTTTAATGGATTTCCGGCGGCCTTCATCTGATTGAGAACTTTGTTGAGGTCGAGGCAATAGAGATCAACATCCGCATCCGTTTGGATTCCGGCATCAACTGGAATCAAATAATTTTCTCCTCTCACCTGGACACCATGTCCGGCAAAGTAAAACAAACCAACATCTCCATTTTGAAGTT
>CAZXCE010000505.1:0-6393 GCA_964639175.1 uncultured Clostridia bacterium | reverse complement strand
GCTTCTTCAGCCGCCCGAGCCTGTTCCTCAGCCCGACGGGCTTCTTCCTGGGCTCCGGCCTGGTCAGAAATTAAATTCTCTGAAGGCTGCTCGATACCCAATCCAGACGAACTTTCTTTGGATGGCTTAAAGATGAAAATAAAAGCACCAATAACAGCAACAGCAACAATGGCGATACCAACCCATAACCCAAGATTTGACATTGTTTCAGAAACTCCTGGCTTCTTTGTGATCGAAGACTACAAAAACGATAATTTCCCTGGTGAGAGTGTAACTCCAGACACAATTCCGTCCAGTGTACTGCGTAGAAGATTCAGTAAAACCAACACCACTCATGCACGATTTGGACAACGAATCCAAAATTGATGGGTGATGTAATTGCTGAAAAATCAGTCGTGTTGAACAGAGGAGAGGAAGAATGCTGGATGTTGGAACACAATCAGCCTTAGCTTGGTCAATTTTTGAGCAAAAAGCAATGAAAAATTGCCTTTTTCCACTTCTTAAGCCCAACTCTCACGGGCATAAGCCTGAGTTTGGAGTGCCAAAAGCGCAATAACCAAACTTTCTGTCGCCTGATCTTACCCGCCGAGCTTACTGCGAACCATCATATTGACAGCTTTCCCGTCTACATTTTGGCCTGCCAGCTTTGCCATGACCTGCTTCATCACCATCCCAATCTCTTTTGCCGACGAAGCACCGGTTTCAGCAATCACGCTTTCAACCACGTGCGCCAGGGTGGCTTCATCAACGGGTTTTGGAAGATAGGCTTCAATGATTGCGGCTTCGGCCAGTTCCTTATCGGCCAGTTCCTGACGGCTTCCTTTGATAAAGGCGTCAGCCGCTTCGCGTCGCTGTTTGACCAGCTTGTTGAGCAAACTCATCATCGCCGGATCGTCCATCGGTTTTTGATCTTCGATTTCCTGACGTTGAATTGATGTTTTCACCATCCGCAACGTGTCAAGCCGCGCCTGATCGCGAGCTTTCATCGCTACGGTAATATCTGCAAGTATTTGATCTCTAAGAGACATTGTGAAAGTACCTTTATCTGAGAAGTTAGGGGCTGAGAAAACCAGGGCTTGGGGCGATTGAAGGGATGAGGGATGAAGGATGAGGGATGAAGGAAAATCACTTCTTCAGCCCTCAGCCCCTGGCCCGTTGTCTTCAGCCCGATGCTTTAGGGGAAAATCCCCAGTTCAGCATAAGAAATAGCAATCTTATCAATGGCACTGATAAACGCGGCAGATCGCAACGTTGTAACTCCAGGCCGTGTTTTCCAGATGGTATGAATTTCGTTATAGGCAATCGCCATAATTTCTTCCAAACCAGAGTTGACGAGTTCGATTTCATCGGCGCCGTGGGCAATCGCAGTTTTTTCGGCATCAGAGAGCGATTTGCCGGTGGTGCGCTCAATGGTTGTCAGGATGTTTCCAAACAC
Organism: uncultured Clostridia bacterium; assembly: GCA_964639175.1. Classification (GTDB taxonomy): domain Bacteria; phylum Acidobacteriota; class Blastocatellia; order Chloracidobacteriales; family Chloracidobacteriaceae; genus JACQXX01. The sequence goes on along the minus strand of CAZXCE010000505.1, from coordinate 4,958 downwards.
CATTTGATCAAACCGCTTGTCCATCTTCCCAAACCGAACGTGCGACAGGTTCTTTAACCATTCGAAGTAGGACACCACCACACCGCCCGCATTGCAGTAGATATCCGGAATGATCAATGCCCCACGGCTGTACAAAATGGCTTCAGCCGCTGCCGTCGTCGGTCCGTTGGCGCCTTCGGCAATAATTTTGGCTTTAATGCGCGGCGCGTTTTCCTCGACGATCTGGTTTTCAAGCGCCGCCGGAATCAGAATATCACAGTCAAGTTCGAGTGCTTCGTGAGGCGTGGCCAGGTTGGTTGCCCCAGGGAAGTTCAAAATTGACCCGGTTTCACGACGATGCTTGACGACGGCTTCCAGATCCAACCCGGCTGGATTGTGGATTGCCCCTTCATATTCAGCCAGACCAACCAGAACGGCACCACCTTCCTGACAGAATTTGGCCGAATGGTAGCCCACGTTGCCAAGCCCCTGCACCACAACGCGTTTCCCTTCAATCCCCGGAGTCAACCCCAGGGCTTCCATATCGTCTTTATGGGCACAGGCTTCGCGCAGAGAATAAAATACCCCACGTCCGGTGGCTTCAAATCGTCCCCGGATGCCGCCCTGGGAAATAGATTTGCCGGTGACACAGGCGTGGGCATCAATGTGGCCAGGATGAAACGCCGCGTAGGTATCGGCAATCCAGGCCATTTCGCGAGCACCAGTCCCATAGTCTGGGGCTGGAACGTCAATTCCGGGACCAATGAAATTCTTCTTGATCAGTTCTGCGGTGTAGCGACGGGTGATCTGCTCAAGTTCCGCCGCTGAAAAGTGCTTCGGATTGATCTGAATCGCACCTTTGGCACCGCCAAACGGCACGTTTGCCACCGCACATTTATAAGTCATCAGCGCGGCCAGTGCTTTGACTTCGTCTTCGTTAGCGTGTTCTGAGTAGCGAATACCGCCCTTCACTGGCAATTTGTGGTGGCTATGCTCCACACGCCAGGCCGTAATCACTTTGATGTCATTTTGTGATCGAATCGGAAATTCAAAGGAATAGACACTGTTACAAGTTTTAATTTGCTCAAGCAGGCTTTTGGGATGCTGGGTGAATGAGGCTGCCTGATCAAAATATGAAATCACGTTCTCAAAGAAGCTGAGTTCTTTTCCGTTGGTACTCAAGGGGGATTCCTCCTGTGATGAAACGTAGGTTAATCGCAATTGCGAGGGGATAATACCAATTAGGGTTCAGGGTTCAGGGTTCAGGGTTCAGGATTCAGGATTCAGGATTTTCGAAGAACTATCACCTTGTCACTTTGTCACTTTGTCACCCTGTCACTCAACGTGGCGTGTGGGAAGTAAAACCGCAGGATTTCCTGGTAAGACCGACCGGCTTTGGCTTGAGCAACAGCGCCTTCGACACACAAACCAACCTGATGCCCAAATCCATGACCTGTAAATTCATAAAAGTCGCCCCGTCGAGTGATTTGGTAGACATTGCTCAATATCAGATTCCACCCCAGCGTTCGGCCAATCAGGCTTCGAAACTCACCATTGGCGACCTCAACGGCTCGCTGGCCGTCAGAGAGTGTGAGGTGAGTTACAATACCATCGGAAGTGCGTTTTGAAATCTGCAAGCCCACTTTATCCAATGGCTTCGCTCCCCATATTGATGCCGTTGCGCTCAACAGTCGCTGCACCGCAATGCGGCGTTGCCATCGGTAAAAGTTCGCTCCGCGACACCAGTTGCAAATAACTGTCGGCACATCATGTTTGGGCTCAAGTTCATCATTCAATGGCCAGACGACTGATGAAACGGTGGTATGGCCACCACAACAAGCAGTGTAATAGGCTTCGACTGGATGCTCGGCTTCCCAGAGCACCGTGGCACGTGTGGCGTGTGTGGCTTGACGGGCAGACTGAATCAGGCGCGGCGGATAGGATTGGTCAAAGAGTGTACCGAAGTACAACTGGCAATGGGTTGAATCGCACACATCGTACCCCAATCTTTGGTGGCGTCCAAGATGTGTCATAAAAAAACTTCGCACCACGATAGCCTGACACTTGAGGGCTTCACTCAACCCAACCCCTTTCATCTCTGAGGCAGTCACCACAGCCACCGCATCTTCAAGGGATTGAGTCAAAATGACTTGCAGGGCATTTTCTCTGACTTGAATCAAAATTTTTCCGGCGACACGTCGGGTGCTCGGCTGAGCAATCAGCTCAAGTTCAGCCGACGACTGGGCAGCGGTTGCAAGCTCCAGGCTTGTTCCTTCCAGAATTTTGATCTGCCCCTCAAACAGTGCCAGTTGTCCTTTTCCCAGTCGAACGCGATAGGTCTTTCCAGGCTGAAGCTGGCGGCGGACCTGGCCAGCAAGTATCTCAGCCGGAGAGAGAATCGGTTTGATTGAGAGTGTTCGCGGCTGAAACAGTGTAAAAAGCCCAATTCGAATTGTTTCCGGGATTTTGGCAGGTGGTTTTGACTCGTGTGCCTGACAAACCAGGATACCAGGCAGCGCTAACCAGAAGATCAATCCCATCACCCGAATAAAGCAACGCATCAGCATTCTTTGAACGCCTCAGATTCTCAAACAATGAAGGACCAAAAAGATAAAAAGGACCAAAATTCGAAACCCCTGACCCCTGACCCCTGAATCTATTGCGGCTGAAACAATTGCTCAACCCGCCGCAGATCATTGGTCACCGGCGATGGCGGCAAACTCTCTAAGAAGGTGCGCCCATAAAACTTGGTCCGCAGTCGTGGATCCAGAATTGCCAGCACGCCTTTATCTTGAGAACTCCGAATCAACCGCCCAAGCCCCTGTTTGAGTGTGATGATGGCTTGGGGAACGGTGTATTGCTGGAATGGATCCTGCCCCTGTTCTTCCAAAAAACGATGGCGGGCTGAAACAACTGGATCGGTTGGAACGGGAAACGGCAATTTATCAACGATCACACACGAAAGCGCTTCGCCTTGCACATCAATTCCCTGCCAGAAACTGGCTGTGGCAAAAAGCACCGCGCCTTTCGTTGTGCGAAATTTCTCCAGCAACCCGGCTTTTGAACCACGCCCCTGTACAAAACACGGAAACTCAACCTGAGCCGACACACGCTGATACAAATCACGCATGTGGGTGGCGCTGGTCGAAAGCACAAAGGCCCGTCCCCGACTGATGTTGAGCAGCTTGACGATTTCCTCAACCGCTGCCGCCGTAAACTGCGGAGAGCGCGGATCAGGCATTATCTTCGGAAGGTACAAAATTGACTGTGTGCGGTAATCAAAATGTGAGTCAATAATGAGTTCGGCGCACGACTCAATGCCCAGGCGGGAACGAATAAAGTCAAATTTTCCAGATGAAGTCAGGGTAGCTGATGTCAACACGACTGACTCCATTTGGGTAAAGAGGCGATCTGAAAGGAGTTCTGAAAGATTGATTGGTGTGGCCTGGATAAAACACCCGCGCCCGCGCCGCTCAATCCAGTAGACAAACGTTGGATCATTACTCGTGACGACAAACTCCAGGTCAAACCGCAGGGCGTCAATCCGGCGCACCAGGCGTTCAATCTCCGGCGGTGGCTCAGTCACCTTTTTCAGGAGTTCGCGCAATTTGGCCAGCAGGTTGTCGAGTATCAGGTATTGCTCGCCGGCAGGTGTCATTTCAAATTTGCCTTCTTCATTCCGGCGGGCAAAATGGGTCATTTCCAAAGTAAAGCGCCCATCACCGGTTCCATATTTGCGGAAAAACCCGCCCCAAAACATATCCGCCTGTTCGGTAATCCGTGCCCCACACCGCATAACATCAGTCACAACGTCATCTTGGGGAATCGGCACCCGCAAAATATCCTGAACCAGTTCCTGCATGCGGTAGTTGCTGACCTGAATCCCGAAATATTCAGCCGCAATATCTTCAATTTCGTGGGCTTCGTCAAAAATGACAATCGTGTAGTCAGGCAGCACCGCGCCATAATCGTTGTTGCGAGCCGACAAATCAGCAAAAAACAGGTGATGGTTGACAATCACCACGTCGGCATCTTCAGCGCGTTGCCGGGCAAGGGTGACAAAACATTTTTCAAAGTCAGGGCATTTCGAACCCAGGCAGATTTCGCTCCGGGCATCAATGTCGTGCCAGAACGCCAGATTTTCAGGTAAATCAACCAGTTCCGCTCGATCACCGGTTTCTGTTTTGCCTGACCAGCGCCGGACCGTATCAAAATACGTCACATCTTCAACGCCGGCAAACGTCAGGGCCGTGTCAGATTGTTTGATCCGACGCAAACAGAGGTAATTGCTCCGTCCTTTCAAATACGCCACCCGGAGCTTGCGTCCAAGTGCTTTTTCCAAAAAAGGGATATCCTTTTGATAAAGCTGCTCTTGAAGACTTTTGGTTGCGGTTGAAATAATCACCCGCTTGCCCAGTGCCAGCGCCGGGATCAAATAGGCCAGGGTTTTTCCAGTTCCAGTTCCGGCTTCGACACACAAATGCCCACCACGTTGCAACGCATCATGAACTGCCTCCGCCATTTCAATCTGATTTGAGCGGTATTCAAAGTTCGGATGGTGACGAGCCAAAAGCCCTTTCGGGCCAAAAATTGATTCCATGAGCTCCTCAAATACAGGAAAAAAGAAAAGGCAAGAATGAAGATGGTTGAGATTGTACCCTATCTACAAATCCACAAACCACTGTGTCTTGACCTCTTGGGATAGACAATCACCAAAAATGCGTGATACAAGTGTCTCTCTTCACACACCATCTAGCCCGAATCAAGCAATACCAGTTTTTCGTCAGTAGTTGATGAGTCAGTAGTTGATAAGTCAGTAGTCAGTTGTCAGTAGACTAAACTCAGGTATTTCAGTCTGCAAAGACCTTGAAAAGAACGCTTTGCAAATGATTCAAAAAGAACTAAATAGACTTGACAGACAATCCAAAATCCCAACACTCGACTACTGACTACTGACTACTGACTACTGACTACTGACT
>CAZXCE010000504.1:0-6401 GCA_964639175.1 uncultured Clostridia bacterium | reverse complement strand
CGCCATGGGGGTTCCTGGGTGACCTGAGTTAGCGGCTTGCACGGCATCCATCGATAAGGTGCGGATCGCATTCACGCACAATGTATCGACTGAACCAGATGGGCGTGGTGTACTCATAACAATTCGTCCTCTTTGGTTTGTTGAGCTGAAGGTGTGACTTCTGAGCCGAAAGCAGACGGTGTGTGTGCTGCCTGGCCGGGTTGAAGAACCATTCCTGGTGCCCGATCCAGGCTTCTACTGGGAGGTCAAAGCCATGGACCAGGCAGAGTTCAGGAGCAAGTGGTTTTCAAGAGAAAGAATTCGGTTTGGTTGGTTTGGGTGAAGACTTCCACAGCAATCTGGATAAGAGAGGAATGGTGCTGTGGGGGTGATCAATCAGCGGTATTTTTTCACCGAGAGCATACCGTAGTGGCTTTCTCTTGTCATGAAGAAAAATTTCAAAGCCTGCGGCTTTATTCCAGAACCAAGAGAAAGATCAACTGGCAGAGGGATAGAATAACAGGTGACAGAAGGAGCGGGTGACCCGATAACAGGCTCTGATTTGCCTGTCATCTGGTCACCCGGCCATACCAGAGTCAGGCATCACGGGCTTTGAGGCGTTCGATGACCGAAGTGAGGAGGGAATCAAACAGTCTCAACCCCTGACTTCCACCCAGGCTTTCTTCACAGGCTCGCTCTGGATGGGGCATCATCCCAAGCACGTTTCCGGCCCGATTGATAATTCCGGCGATATTGTCGAGTGAGCCGTTTGGGTTGGCTTCATCTGTAATGTGACCCTCTGGAGTGGCGTAGCGGAAAACGACCTGTTGATGAGCCTGCATGTCTGATAATTCTTCCGCCGTACAGAAATAATTTCCCTCGCCATGGGCAATTGGCAGTGACAGGACACTCGATGGCAAACAATTGCGTGTAAAGGGGGTTCCATTATTTTCAACGCGCAGGTGGGTAAACTGGCATTTGAACTTCAGGTCACGGTTGCGGAGCAACGTTCCGGGAAGTAATTTGGATTCACATAAAATTTGAAATCCATTGCAAATGCCAACCACATAGCCGCCCTGGGCGGCAAATTCCTTCACCGCCTGCATAATTGGTGAAAAGCTGGCGATAGCGCCACATCGCAGATAATCCCCATAGGAAAATCCACCCGGCAGGAACACGACATCGCATCCGTTCAGGGTTGTATTCCGATGCCAGATAAATTGAACCGGCTGGCCAATGACTTTACTGATGACGTGATAGGTGTCGTGGTCGCAGTTTGACCCAGGAAAAACAAGTACCCCGAATTTCATGCCTGGCCTCCTGGAATGGCTGGCTGAAGTGGTCCTATTGACACAGTGACGTCTTCAATGACTGGATTGGAGAGAACCTCATGGGCCAGTTTTTCAACTTCAGCCTGCGCGGTTTCAGGCGAGACGCCATCTGCGATTGAGATTTCAAAAAATTTTCCCTGGCGAATGGCAGCAATGGCCTGGTAGCCGAGTGTTTCAGCCGCGTGGTGAATGGCCTGTCCCTGAGGGTCAAGAACTCCAGGTTTGAGGGTTACGTGAACAGTAGCTTTCATATGAAATGAGATTGAGAGTAGGGAATGATGGTTGAGGGTGGCGAACTGGAGAGCTCGAACTTCAGCCCGGTGCAAGACTCAGGTTTTTACCCAGGCATCGGGCAAAAACTGGCCAGTGTACCACAGATGAGGGCTCGGGGCACAAGAAAACGGGTATCCGCCGCCCAACCCGATGTCTTTAAGCCCCAAGCCCTTCGCCCGGCTAGATATGTGATTGACCGCGTTTCCAGTTGATTGGGCAGCGTTCCCCGGATTGTAAGGCTTCCAGGACCCGGAGGGCTTCGTCAACGTTGCGACCAATGTTGAGTGAGTGGACAACCTGATATTGGAGGACGCCATTGGGATCAATAATGAACAACCCACGCAGGGCAATGCCGCGTTCTTCGATCAGGACACCAAAATCGCGGGAAACCTGTTTGGTGATGTCGCTGGCGAGCGGGAACTGGATCGGCCCGACCCCATTTTTCTCACGTGAGGTTTCGATCCAGGCCCGATGTGAATACACGCTATCCGTACTGACCGCCACCACTTCGGCGCCAAGATCATGGAATTCACTGATTCGGTCACTAAATCCAGTCACTTCAGTGGGACAGACAAAGGTGAAGTCAAGTGGGTAGAAAAAGAGGACCAGCCACTTTCCGGCGTAATCTGATAGTTTTACATTTTCAGCCAGGGTGTTGAGGTCTTTGGTGCTGGCCATATTGAAATCGGGAGCTTTCTGACCGACTTGCAGCATAGTGTGGATTCTCCTTGTGGGCTTAAAAGTTGGTATAAGAAAGTAAAATCAGTGCGGTTCCGCGGGTCTCAGGGGCTCAAGCGGCTGGACATGCTTCGGGGGATCCTGGCTCCTGTCCCAAATGGAGCCGCCAGAGTGGAAGGTTGGTGGTACCGCGAACCGGTTAGCGTGATATCCCGCCCGGCATCAGGTCGGGAGGCGAAACAATATCCATTCTCAAGGGTTGCAGCAATGATTTTTCGCAATCTGGTACCCGCCGACTGGGTGATCAATGAGAATTTACGGTTGCGTCTGTAATTACATTTATGGAATCATCGGCAAGTGCCCGGTGAAATGGAGATCATATGACCGGGCACGATACTATTATTTGGGGCTGAGGGTGTTGGGCTAAGAGTTGAGGAAAATATAATTATTCCAATGATTTAGCCTTCCCATAATACGGGATATTCATTGCAAAATGGTAGAATTACCTTGAACAGAAAAGGAATTGAGTGCAAATCCGCTATGGCCAAACTAACCTGGGAAGAATTTATTGATGCGGTTGAACGGTTAAAAACGGCTCAGGTGCCAGTCACAATCCTGAACATTCGAACTGAGGTCGGGCGCGGTTCATACTCCACAATCCAAAAATTTATTCAAAAACTGGCTTCTGAAGAACCTGAAGCTGGTGTGGGACAGACTGTCCGAAATCGTGAACCACTCCGATCTCCACTGCCTGAAACCAAAAAGAAGGAGGAGTGGGAGGGAAAAGTTCCTGATTGGTTTCAGCAGGTAACACAGACTTTTGCCCGTGAGGTCTCTTTTGCGGCATACACGTGGGTGCAGCAGGAAGTTGATTCGGTGGTGATGACCCAGGTGCTCGAAGCCAACGAGGCTGAGGATCGAGTCCTGGAACTGGAGACTGCCGCAAAGGAGTTTCAGATTCAGTTGGATCAGATGGCTGGTGAGTGCGAGGTCTTACAAGGGGAAAACCAGCGATTGAAAAATCATACGTTTGACCTTCAACAAGAAAAAGAAGAACTCCAGCGGCAGTTATTACTGGCTCAAACCCGGGCCAATGAAGAGGAACGTAAATCAATTGAGGCCCAGACCCGGGCCGCACAAAGTGCCTCACTGGTCCTGTCGCTGGAACGAGCCCTGGAAGCTGAGCGATCTGAAAAAGACAATTTCGTCCTGAAGTTCGAAAAATTACAGCGGGAATATGCCGAAGCACTGGCCAGGTTGGATGAAGTCAAGGGGCAAAATACTGGAGGGCGGATTGAAGCGCTCGAAAAACGCAATCAACAACTGTTAGAGCAACTGGCACGAGAGCGAACCGCTATGGCGACCGCCCAGGCCCAGGCCCTGCGTGAGAAGTCACGGGCTGAAGAGTTACAGTCCAGAATGCGTAGGGGATAACGCAATGATGACGGGAGAGCGCTTCACAGTATGATTGTGGTGTGATGACCCGGGTGGGACTCGAACCCACACCTCTTGCGAGACAGGCTTCTAAGACCTGCGTGTCTACCAATTCCACCACCGGGCCGGGGAATGAACTGGTTAGTGATTAGTGATTAGTGGTTAGAAATCAATATTTTCCAAGAACCAAGAACCAAGAACTAACCACATTCTTCATTCAAAGATCTATTTTCCGGTTTCAACCATGGTTGGTTGATGATATTGAGGGTCACGCCAGAAATCCATTTTCGAGACTTTGTGAACACAGGCAATCGTGCAGTAATCGGCACAGGATTTGGGAGTATTGTATTCACGAATAATGTCTTCCCGTGAGTAATGTTCAAGTGGCGTACCGGGATAACCGCGTTGTTGGGAGCAATAGTGGACCAGCCCATCTTCGCAGATGTAGAGGTACCGGGCGCCAGCCCGACACTTCCACTGGTTTGGACGGCCTTCAGCCAGGGCATCCTGAAATTGGGTAATTTGAGAATGGCCGGACTTTCCGATTTTTTTCAGTTGCCGATACACCTCGGCTTCGTCCGGGGTGAGTGGTTTGAGATGACCGTGACCATCATGGATGATGCCGACCGAGACTGAAAACCCGAGTTCCGCCGCTCGACGACCAACGGTAATGGCGTCCTGCGGATTTTTGATTCCACCGCCAATGACCGAGTTGATATTGACCTCGAATTGAGCGTACTGAGCGAGGTTTTGTAATTTCTTATCCAAAACCTTCAGGCTTTTCTGTGAAACTTCGTCTGGAGTGACATTGTCGATACTGATCTGAAGGTATTCGAGGCCGGCTTCGTTGAGCAACTTGATGCGCTCAGGTGAGAGGTAATACCCATTCGTAATAATGCCAGACATCATTCCGTGTTGCCGAACCCGGGCAATGATGTCGTAGATATGGGGGTGCATCATTGGCTCCCCCCCACTTTCGGTGACAATGGTGGTGCCCAGTTCAGCCAGTTTGTCGATTCGGCGGTACATCACATCCAATGGGACGGGATCAGACGTCTTATCGTATTCATTGCAATAGGTGCAGGCCAGATTACACCGGCGCATTGGAATGATATGAACCAGAATGGGATGAGAGGTTGAAAGAAGCCCTTTTGCCACCAGATGAGCTTCGCGCAATTTTTGTTTGAGTTTGAGTAATGGACTTTTTTTCATGCACCAGCAAGGGAACTGGGGGAAGCCCCATTCCACGAAAGAAAGATTTGGATTATCGGAGTTGGTCTATCGAGAAACGAGATCGATGGATCGAGCGAAACAAGCCGCAAGTTATAAACCAACCCTTCTAAAAAGTCTAATCGAAACGCCTTAAGACGTCGGCTGAGGGCTGGGGGATAAACACCAGGACGGGGTTATGGCATTGCAAATCACCTCGAAATCGCGGTTTTTCCGTTCTCCTGGCGTTTATGGAGTTGAGGCTTGAGGATTGAACCCAGCCCCGAGCCCTCCTAATCTCCAACTGCCTGAAATGAGGCGTGGTGGATCTGGCAGGGGAGTTTGACCCGAAAACAGGTGCCATGGCCGGGTTCACTCTCCACAAAGATTCGGCCAGAATGCTCCTGAATGATGCCATAGCTGACGGCCAGGCCAAGGCCTGTCCCACGTCCGACTTCTTTGGTGGTGAAGAAGGGATCATAAATTTTGGCGATGTATTCGGATGGGATTCCTTCACCGGTATCGGCAAAATCAACGACCAGTGAGTCTTCGTGGACGGAAGCTGAGATCCGCAGGGTCCCTCCATCAGGCATGGCGTCGCGGGCATTGAGAATCAGGTTGAGAAAGACCTGCTGGAGCTTGCCGGCCTGACCGAGGACTGGTGGCAGGGTATGGCTATACTCACGAACGATTTCAATTCGGGTATTGCGAATTTGAAGTTCAAGCAACTGCAAGGTGTCGTCGAGCAGTTTGGCGATGCTGAGTTGCGAGAAGCTGGCGTTTCCGGTTCGTGAAAAATTCAGCAGGTTATTGACGATATCTGAGGCTCGAATGGTCTGACGGTGGATTTTTTCCAGAATTGAGTGCTTGACATCGGAGGATGGGGTCTGGGTAAGCAGCATCTGGGTATAGCTGGAGATACCGGTCAATGGTGTATTGACCTCGTGGGCGACACCGGCAGCGAGCAAGCCAATGGACGATAATTTGTCGTTTTCACGGAGCTGTTCTTCGAGCCGGACCCGACTGGTAATGTCTTCGAAGGCAATCAAGGCGCCAGTGACGGCTTCATCTTTGGTTTTCAGGGGGGAGAGGTTGATATTGAGAACCAGTGGTTCATCGGTGCGGGTGGTGGCCCGATAGCGGTAGATATTGCGTACATCAGAGAGCGCCCAGCTCACGCTTCCAGTCACATCGCGCATGGTTTGAACCAGATCAGCATCAAAGAGTTGTTCGACGGATTGGCCTTCGGCCTGTTCGCGGCTAACCGAGAAGAGTTCTTCAAAGGCGCTATTGCAATTGGTGATCTGGCCCTGGGGATCAACGGTGAGAATGCCGACATTGATGCTTTCGATGATATTTTCGTTAAATTCCTTGAGGAGTGCCAGTTCCTGGGTTCGCTCCAGCTCGGATTGATAGAGCAGGCTGTTTTCAATAGCGACGGCCCTTTGATCCCCGACCAGCCATCCGGATCGCGCGTGAGCTATTGGTTCGAAGCCA
>CAZXCE010000503.1:0-6405 GCA_964639175.1 uncultured Clostridia bacterium | reverse complement strand
CCACTTTCCGTAGATGTGCCGGTGTACGAAGAACTTCGCCGGGATGATGTCCAGCATGATCACTGTCAGCAGGTCCACTTTGTGATGGGCTGGACTGGACTGACTCGCTTCCATCTCGGTTTCGGAGACAATCTTTTCAAACTCCACGTCGTCCATCGGCGACGGGTCAATGTACCAGCCGTAGCCTGCCGCTTTCGCATCGAGCAGCACCAGATTGGATGGCGTTTCAGCCAACAATTCGCCTTTGGCCAGATCCGCTAACCCAAATTTTACCGCCCGCATCTGGTCTATTTTTTCAACTGGTGCACCTGCCGCAATCCACCGGGCAATCGCCGCTTCCGTCAGCCAGGAAATTTGCTCGGCGGTGAGTTTGGTGACTGCTCGGCGATTGAGTTCTTTGGGTTCTGCCAATGAAAGGGTTTTGGCAGGAGCTGTTGATTTGCTGAATTCAAAATCTGGCGGCGGTGGCAATGGCGCTGGTTGTGTACAGACTCCGCCATTGAAAGTAACGGTTCCGCTGATACTTATTTCTGCAGTCGTAGTGGTAGTGGCCGCTACTCCATTTGGAGGGCTATTCGCAGTTGCCAAGTTAGCAGCACTGGTTTGCCTCAAATTGAATGTGCCTCCTGCCAACTGTCGAAGACGTATTTTTGTTCCATCCCCAACAGTCCCAGCAATGGCATTCATTTCATTTCCAGAAATATCAGCACACGTAACCCCAGCTGAACCGCTTGTGTTGGTGCTGTTGTTTTGCTGCACGATGATGGCCCGACTGTTGTAAACATTTTTGATCGTGTTTGAGGTGATGGTGACATTTGTTGGGCTACTCGTTGATTGGCCAAAAATGCCTTGATTGATGTTAATCGCGGCAAACCCAGTTGGCGGATCGGCCCCTATTGCGGGAAAGCCAAGCTCCTGAACCGTATTTCCGTTAATCAGAACGTTAACGGGCCGTCCGGTGGTAACACCTTCATTTTGAACACGAATGCCGAAGCCAACCTGCGAACCCGAGCCAGCAGTTCCCAGAGTGCCGACTGTGTTATTGGTAAAGCTTCCATCCACCGTTCCAGTGCCAATGGCAGCAACAAACAAATTCAGCCCGTGTGAGCGATTACCTGTCGCTATATTATTGGAAACATTGAATTTTAGATTTCCACCCTGCGCTTGTGAAACAGAGATTGCGACATTGTTATTGGTAAACGTAGCGCCTGAGATATTTGCTGTCACAGTCCCACCTGAACCAGAATGGTCTGCCTGGATGCCCGTACCCGTAAAAGGTGCATTGCCAGTGAAAGTTCCACTGGTGAGGGTCAGCTTCATATTGGCCGACCCACCCCCTGCCCCCAAGAAGTTGAAAAGGTTTCCATGCCCCGATGCTGAAGTGTTACTTGAAATGGTGTTACCCGCCATTTGAAGATCAGTCAGGGCTGTTGCGGTGCTGTTACTAATCTGGAGTTCAAACTCTGAGTTGTTACTGATGGTGGTGTTCGTGATACGGGTTGGGTTTGAACTGCCGCTGGCTGTTCCCACCAGGTTATATAGGTCAACACCCACTTCATCTGGAAGAGAGACCGTCTCATTCCCATTGTTCGTGATGTTGCAATGGTCTAATTCAAACCCATTGATGGTACTTGGATCAATTGCCCCTGATGGGTTGGAAACCAGGCCGCCATAAATGCCGCTGTGGTTGCAACCTGTGATATTCATGTACTTTAACCGCACGTTTGACACGCTAAACAATCGTACCCCAGGAGTTCCCGTCGCTTCGGAAGTACCCGTCTTGTTGTTAATTGTACCTCCAGAGCCGTTATTGCTGGAACCTCCATCGCCGGTGACAAGAAAGAAACCGCTACTCCCGGTTGTATTTAATACAATACCAGGTGTTGTTCCACCGATTGAGGAGATGCTGAAGAACGTCACCCCACCTGTCCCAATATTGGTATTGCTTATATTGATTGCCGTAGCACCGCCAGTACTGTCAATGGTGTTGGCATTGGTTCCGGTTGTAACAGTAACCGTTCCACCCCCGGTCGCGGTAAAACCCGTCCCGGTCGTCGTGTCAATATCCAATCCGCCGCCCGTGAAATTGATCGTCGCTCCGGTGTTGCTGCTCAAATTCACCGCCGTGTTCGCTCCTGTGTTGAGCGTTTTTGTCCCACCTGAAAACGTGTAGGTCCCGCCGGTATTACTGGAAACTGAGATTCCGGTTGAACTGCCTGTCCCACTCAAATTTCCTGACAGTGTGACTGATCCACCCGTGTTGCTCGCAATGCTCACCAGACTGAAGGCTGTGTTGGAACTCACGGTCCCGGCGTAGTTGACCGTCGCCGCTCCGCCATTGATATTGACCGCATTTCCATTTGGGTTGGTAATTGAGGTGTTGCTGCTGAAGGTAAAGCTTCCGGATGACCCGCTGATCAGTGTCAGGCGGGCACCGCCGCCATTCAACGTGTTGGTCCCATTGAAGTTATATGTCCCATCCGCATTATCAAAACTGAACCCGCCGTTGTTGGTCGAACTCAGCGTCCCCGTCTGAAACGTGATCGTTCCAGTACTATGGTTTGAAACACCCACCATCGGACTACTCCCCCCATTGGTCACGCTCCCGCTGTAGGTCAACGACATGGTTCCCGAGATCGAAAAACCACCGTTTGATCCGCTGATACTACCGCCCGCCGTCACACTCCCCGCCATACTCGTCAACACCACCGCCACCGACGTGGTGCTCGTGGTTGACAGCGTGATGCCTGACGTCGCGTTGATCGTTCCGTTGTTCAAATTCAGGATTTGTCCGGTTCCATTAATCGTCAGCGTGTCAGTGTTGAACGTTCCAAATCCATTCCCATTGATTCCGGCGCCGGTGGTGTTTCCAATCGTGAATCCCCGGACCGTGTTGCCGCTTCCAAGCGTGATCGAATTGGTACTGGCCGCTGTCGCCACCAGCGTCGTGTTGCTCCCCGCCGCCACCACGGTAATAGTATTGACCGTCAACGCCACGCCGCTCCCGATCAATTGCTGGTTATTGAGCAGCGTCATGTTGCCGTCATAATCCCCAGTCCGCTCAAAGATATAGATGATGTCGCTCGCCGTGTCTGGCCCCGTCGCCCCGGTCACATCCGCCAGCGAATCAAACCGTGAGGCAAACGTTCCATTGCCACTCGTTCCAGCCGTCGAATCCACATACCACACCCGCTGGCCGAGGTTGATCGTCACGGTTCCCGTATCCGTCAACCCGTCGCCATCGGTTAAGGTATAAGTAAACGTGTCGGTCAAATTCTGATCGCCAACCTGCGGTTCGTAGGTAAATGACCCATCCGCCGCTAGCGTCACGCTCCCGCCCTGCGTCGTCGCAACTGTCCCGGCGGTCACCACCAGCGACCCATTCGGCGTCACGCCGTCCACGTCGTAATCGTTGGCCCGGACACCACTCGCCGGGTTGATCGTCAGCGTTGTGTTTCCCACCGCATTGTAACTATCGGCAATCGCCAGCGGCGACACCTTCACCGACCCCGCCACCAGGGTTGTGTTGGCATCAATGGTGTCGGTGAAATTGACTCCGGTTGCATTTCCACCGCCCGAATTGGTGATCACCACCGTGTACCGCAACCGGTCACCTGGGTCAGCGACCACATCTCCGTCCACATCAATGAGTAAGGCATCCGTCTTGGTCGCCGCCATCGTCGGCGTTTGCCGCAACGGATTCCCCAACCTCGGAAACATGGTTCGGTTTGTCAGCAACGAATTGATTGCCAGCGGGACACTTCCCTGGATTGCAGGAAGTCTCTGGCTGTGGGCTTCGGTTTCCCGAACCACACGCTGGCTTCCAATGCCAAATACCAGCACCAGTCCGATGAAAAAGAGACACGAAATAACAAAACGATGGGGAGCACGACGGCCTGAAGTCATAGTCACCTGTGAACCCGATTCAGGCAGTTTAGCTTTGGGGAATATTCATTGGCGACGCAAATGAATGTTTTTTGCAAATCACAAAAAACGTTCTACACGTCAAGCACACTGAATTGCTAACTTGCCTGCGCCAGCGATCAAAAATTGGTTTGTAAAAACGGAAGAGGAAAATAAGTAATTGATGTGGCGCTACTTGTGATGGATTGGCTGCCAAAAGTCAAGTGAAGGCAACTCTTTCTTCAGTCACGCCAGTCAGGTAGTTTCTGAAATCAGCTCAAAGGCTCTTCCTCTCTGGTGATGAATAACTGAGCAAAGAATTGCAAATCAACTTGACTGGAAAAGTCGGGAATCGAGCTTGACGACTGGCACGTCTCATTTCTATTCTTACAAATGTTTCAAACAACTGTTTCAATCAACTGTTTCAATCAATAAATACTGTGATGAATTCCCCCCAGTTACCCACTCCAGTCACTGAAACTGATGCCCGGACACGGCTGCTTGATGCGGCTGAAAAACTCTTTGCCGAACACGGCCTCGCCGCCACCAGCATCCGCGACCTGGCTCGTGAAGCCGGTGTCAATATCGCAGCAATTAACTACTATTTCGGCAGCAAGGAAAACCTCTACGCTGAAATGCTTCGCCACTCGTTTATGCACAGCGGCGCCTCGTTGTCGCAGTTTGAAGCCATTTTGGTGGAGGCTCAAACGGACGGTACGCCTCAAGCGGCTGCAAGAGCAATTCGGTTGTTTATCAGAGAGTTTATGCTGGCGCTCTTTGAATCAGAACGCTCACACCGGCGAGCCTGTCTGATGGCACGTGAAATGTCAGATCCGTCACCAGCGCTCAATCTGGTGATTGACGAATATATCGCTCCGAAATCGAGGATCCTGGCCAGTCTGGTCACCCAGCTTCGGCCTGACCTGAGTGATAACCCGAACCTGTTCTTGTATATCGCAAGCATTGTAGGCCAGTGCCTGCATTACCGGATGACACTGCCCGTAACCCTGTCAATTCTCAAAAAATCAGAAATGACACCTGAGTTGATTGACACAATCGCGGCCCATATTGCTGATTTTTCACTCACAGCCCTTGGGGTTGATCAAAACCAGGGCGAAGGGCTGGGGCAATTCAAGGGATGAGGGATGAAATAATCTCCTGGCATCTGATCTCCCACGGGTTCACATGCATGCCCTTTTTGTCCTTTGGCCCGATACACTCAGCCCTCAACGGGATGGAAACCATCTAACCATTTCAAAAGCCAGCCATGGAAGGCGAGGAAGCATGCTTCGAATTGGACTCAAAATGTTGATTGGCGACCGCTCGAAGTACATCACGCTGGTGAGCGGCCTGTCGTTTGTGGTTTTGCTCTTTGTGCAGCAAGGCTCGGTCTTTTGCGGATTGATGGCCCGAACGGCAAAACCGATTGAGGCGGTTGGCGCTCCGATCTGGGTCACGGATCCCAATCTTCAATCAATTGATGATTCAAAGCCGTTGATTGACACTGACCTGGGACGGGTTCGAAGCGCTCCGGGTGTAAAATGGGCGGTGCCGCTGTTTTTGCGGCAGGTTCAGGTTCGGCTGCGCGATGGCCGGTTTCAACAGGTACGGTTGTTTGGATTAGACAATGCCTCGCTCATTGGGCGACCGTCACAGATGATCGAAGGAGACCCGGCTTCGCTCTACCTGCCGGATGCGGTGATCATTGGAAAAGCCGAAGCCGAACGGCTCGGCAGCCCAAAGATCGGCGACACCTTTGAACTCAATGACCGTCTGGCGCGTGTGGTTGGAATTGCCGACGTGCCGCGTGATTTTTTGTCTTCGCCGTATATTTTTACGACGTATGACCGGGCGCTTTCCTACACCCCACGCCAGCGCAAGCAACTCAATTTTGTGCTGGCTTCCCCACAGGATGGGGTTTCAATCGAACAGGCCATTAAGAATATCGAGCAGACCACCGGGCTCAAAGCCTACACCGAAGAAGGCATGAGCTGGCTCACGATTGGGTATTACATGCGCAACACTGGAATTCCAATCAACATCGGGTTGTCCCTGGGACTGGTGTTTGTCGTCGGAATGGCGATTGCCGGGCAGACGTTTTATGCCTTTGCACTCCAGAATGAACGGTATTTTGGTGCGTTAAAAGCGATGGGTACCCGGAGCCGGACACTGGTCGCCATGATCATTGTTCAAAGTCTGACGGTTGGGCTGGTCGGATACGGTATCGGGGCTGGGGCCGGGACATTGATTGGCTGGCTTGGTCGCAACGGGCGACTCGCCTTTTACACCCCGCCGCAACTGCTCTGGATCAGTTTTGGAATCACGATTTTCATTTGCATGCTGTCGAGCCTGATTAGCATTCAGCGGGTGCTGAGACTGGAGCCGGCGGTTGTGTTTCGGAGCTAATCAACACAGGGGGGGGTTTAAAAACAGGGTTCTGGGAAAACAACCAAAAGGACAAAATGGACAAAAAGGACAAAAAGGACAAAAAATCGAAGACCT
>CAZXCE010000502.1:0-6407 GCA_964639175.1 uncultured Clostridia bacterium | reverse complement strand
GGAGATCGGCTCAAATTGTTCACCGGGAGTGAGATCGCCGGTGCCGAGGCTGCCGGTGCCGGAGGGCTGCAGGACTACCCCACCGGCTGGATGAAAAGCGAAACCCATTACCGTCCATTTTGGAATCTCGAAGGCCCGATAACCCATGTCGGCTTTGGTATTGCCAAAGGCAGTGACGGAAACTGGTATGTGGTGGCCGTGTTCGTCAACCAATAAATCATCGGTACTCATATCATTGGCCCTGAACCCTGAACCCTGAACCTTCATTGGTATCATATATTTGCAAACTTCCCTGGCGCAAAACGCCCCAGGTTCTGCTCAGACTTTCTTCCAGGACAAAAGAGGATTGAAGACTATGTTGAAGACATTTCGACTCATAACCGTGATTAGCTTGATACTGGTGGCTGTTGCCACCAGTTTTGCCCAGAACGATGAACAATTGAAGAAAGCCTTACTGGAGGCGGCGAAAGCTGGCAACGCGCCAAAAGTGAAAGAGTTACTTGATCAGGGCGCTTTTATGGCCGCACGAGATGAGCAAACCGGGAAAACCGCATTGCATCTCGCCGTCGCCAGCGGAAATGTGGATTCGATTAACCATCTGCTCTATGCCTATCGGTCATTTACGATTGACAAAGCTTCGTTCCAGCAAATGAAACCTGAAGACCGACAGGGCTGGATAAACGGTTTAAAGGATTTCGTGTTGGATCGTGACGGAAATACACCCCTGGTGGATGCTATGAAAAGCGGGAAACTCGAAGTGCTGCAACTGGTTCTTTCCGCTGGGTTTATGACACCAGACCTCATCAATCTTCCGAATAACGGTACCAATCTGGTGTTATTGGAAACGGTGAAACAGGGAGATTTGAATATGGTGCGCCTGTTGATCGAGAACGGCGCGAACGTCAATGCGACTGATTCACTGGGCGTGACGGCTTTAATGCACGCGGCGAATATGGACCGGGTTGATCTTGCCAGTCTGCTGATTGAGAAAGGCGCGAACGTCAATGCGAAAACCAAAAGCGGATGGCCGATTCTGGCTGGCATTGCTGAAAAGGGGCCATCAACGGAAATAGTGCGGCTGCTGCTTGAGAAAGGCGCAAACGTCAATGAGATCGCGCCCCAGGGAGCAACCGCCCTGCTTCAGAATTTGCGGAGCAACCGACAAACGATGGCCGTCCTTCAACTTATGCTTGATAAGGGTGCCAATGTGAATGCCGCGGACATTGGCGGTACGACTCCTTTGCACCGGGCTGCGTTCCACGCCAATGGGGAAGAATTCGTCAAATTGCTTCTGGACCGAAACGCTGATCCGAATCTGAAAAACAATGCCGGCCAAACGCCACTGACGATTGCCATCAAGTCTGGCAATACAAAATCGGCGGAATTGCTCAAAGCGCGAGGCGGGCAGTAAGCCGCCCGCAAAGAGAGTCTTTAAGGAGAGAATGTATGGACAAATTGAAAATCGTGGTACTGCTGGGTGTGATGTTGCTGATGGTGGCGCTGACCGAACGTGTTTCGGCCCAATCATTGGAAGGTGTCTGGGAAGGCCATGTCCTCAGTGTAAACCGGACCGGAAAAATCCCGGCCAATGCTGCTTTCGACTGGGGAAAAAACCGGTGGGGGCTCACCTTACCAGCCAATTCCTGGGCGAGTTACGATGCCAAACTGGACATCTCGGGCACCTATCGCAACCTGAAGGGGAATTATTCGGCGGATGATAAGAACAACCCCAAAAATTCCGGCCATTATGCCTTTACCGGCAACTTTAACTACGACCAGAAGTTAATGGTCTGGCAGCCCCAGCAAAAGATTGGTGGCCAGACCGATTATGCCAAAACAATCATTCGTTCGTTGACCTACAGCTACGAAGATGGCGACGAGTTTGAGTACTTAAAAGGACGGTGGGCGGCTCCGGACGGAGGCACCGGCATTATGGAGTTCCGTCGCAAATACAGCGGGACGCCTCTCAAGGATGACAACGTTGAATCGGACTTCGTTCTGGTTGAAACGGGTGACCATGTTTACACCATCAAGAAAGACGATTTTTACCTGGCGCTCAACGACGACAAATCGGGGATTCTTTCGAAGAAAGATGCCGGAGAAGAGGCTCGAAAATGGAAGTTTGAAGCCGCGCCGTCTCAGTTCACCAAAGCCTTTCGCATCGTTCCTGTCGGAAAAGACGACCATTGCCTCAAAGCAGACGACAGTGATGATGGTTCGGTCAGTCTGGTTGAAAAGACCGATAACCCGGAAGGCGAACAGTACTGGCGGTTTGAACGCAGCGGCGGAGGAGTGATTCTGGTCAATGTCAAACTCGGTGGGCGAGGGATGTATATCAACGATGAAGACTCTGGACAGACCATTCTGCGTTCGCGCAACGAAGCACAACACGCTGAATGGAAGCTGGAAAAGGAATGACATCAGTTTGTAGTCAGTCGTCAGTCGTTCGCTAAATCTATCTGATTGAATTACTGGACTGTTTTCGAGCGTGAGAATTCCATTCTGAACGGGCTTGGGGCTGGGGGTAAAAATCCCTGGCTTCATTCGCCCGTTTTTTCGTTTCAAGCCCTCATAAGCGGCTGGGTTTCCTTATCCTGGCGCTTATGGGCGAGCGGCGGGGATGAGCAGAAGTGACAGGCTGAACAAACTGGTTTGAAGCAATTGTTCACTTAAAACAATTCATCCAGTAATAAATAATACTTGATTTTATTCCAGTCAGGCGTGAGTTCTAATTTTCCAAAAAAATATTGAATCCACTTTTCATTTTTTGAATGCTCACGAATATCCCGCACACAGAAAGCAATATCTAGCCAGCTATCGGCTATGCCAGCTCTTCCTAAATCTATAAAGCTGATTTGATCCTTATTGATGAAAATATTGGAGTTGCAGAAATCTCCATGCGATAAAACCAGGTTCTCTTGAGGCTGGTTCTCTCTCAAAAACTCCGCTAAATCGGTTGCATTATCAAACGGTGTATCTTCCTCCCAATTTTCAATCTCCGTATCGGCTAAATTATGATCCAGCAGGTATTGCAATTCATTCAATCTATTATGGATACAATTATTATAAGGACAGCCGTCAATCGGTATCGCCTGAATTAACTTTAATGCCTTGACCAAATAATCAATATAGTCTTCCAGCCGCAGTGTATTTTCTAATTCTTCCAGGCTGACTCCTTCAATGTTCGACATTATCAATGTGTGAAAGGCTGTATCTTCTTCATAGTGTACTATTTCCGGAACATTGATTTGATTGGATAACCATCGAATCATGTTCATTTCTCTTTTCGTATCATAGGTCGTATCCTTATATATTGTAGTTATTCGCTTAAGAAAAAGTACTTCATGTTCACTGTGGATTTTATACACTTCGGCTGGCGACATTCCATTTGTATCTTTTTCGATACGGTACTTTTTATTTCTGAATGGTTCAATATCCGGTATGGGTATCATCATACTTTCTCCATAAAATGCTTCCACTTTTGGCAAACGCTACAATCGCCCGCAACAGTGCGTCAAGCAGCCATTCCTGGTGAATCTGTCAATGAAGAAGAGTCCCCGCCCTGACAAGAGAACAGAGAAAAAATGGACAAGCGGAGGTCGGGAAGAAAACTGGAACGCACCGATGCTGAGGAAAGAAAATGGGACTGTTTGCGGGGAGGATGTCAACTGAATGTTATCGGGACTGGGTAGAAAATCCTATAGCTTCTTCTTCCTGGGAGCGCCGGTATCTTGCCAGCGCTCCCAGGCTGGTTTCTTTTTCTGAGGTCGGTACAAACAACCTTGTGTTTGTATCGGTTATGACACCAGACGAACCGTTCCCATCGTCCCGTTGACTTCCACGCTCTCGCCGTCGCGCAGTTTTGCCACAACCTGGTCAATGCCGACGACGCAAGGTTTTCCGTACTCGCGTGCCACCACGGCTCCATGCTGAAGCGCTCCTCCGACTTCGAGCACAATCGCCGCCGCATTGATGAAAAGTGGTGTCCAGCCTGGATCGGTTGTATATGTGACGAGGATGTCACCTTTTTCCACCTGTTTCTCATGCGGAGTATGGAGGATTTTCACCGGACCAGTCACCACGCCAGGCGATACCGGCATTCCAGTCAGCAGACCCGGCACGTGTTTGCCAGGAGGCGGACGCAGAATCCGACCGCGCGAGTCAATCACTGGCGGGAATGACCGCACGTGCTGGTCCAGTTTCCTTCGGAAGTGCGTGCGCTCCGCACGAATCCTGCGCAAGTCGAGCGCGGCATCTTTGGCCGCCGCCCGCAAATCATCAAACTCCAGGTCAAAGACGTGCTCAGCGGCATCAAGTCGTCCAGCTTGCATCAAGCGCTGTCCTTCGATCAGAGCGCGTTTGCGGATGCCATAATTCAATAAAATGATCAGATGCTTGGGGGTATCGCGGGTGCCGGCAAACAGGTCGTTCAGGCGGTAGATTCGACGGAGCACCGCCCGCCGCACAAAGCCCGACCTGCGCATCAGTTCGGCGTTGGCTTGTTGCCGTGCCTGGATGTGCTGCTGGTGGGCTGTTTCAGGATTAAAGCCATCGGCGACAGCCAGAAAAGACATTTGCCTGAGAGCAAGGTGCGGGGCGTCGGCGTAACGTGGACTCGCCAGATCCATTTCAAGCGGACCACGCCAGCCAAACCTGGAGAGGAAGTCGTCCCAGGCGCTCAGAAATTCCGGTGATAACAAACGGTGCTCGATGCGTTTGGTCAGCCGGGTCAAATCCTCGAACTCGGATCGGTCCAGAAGGGTGGCCAGGTGATGCAGGGCCATTCCCATCTCGACAACCACGTTCCCCGTGACCCCGCGCATGCCTTTTTCCACCAGCGCCCTCACCTCTGCTGTTTTGCCAGGAACAAGCGGTTCCGGCGAGATCAATCCAACGACGAGGGCCGACATCAGGACATCAAATTCACGCGCAATGGCTGTCTGATACGTCTGGCGGAACGTCTCAAGCGGAATGTCGGTGTCGAGATTGGCGCGCAACTGTGTTTCAAACGCCTGTGTCCTTTCCCGGTACCTTTGGGAGGCACGCTCTGGAAAGAGAATGGTGTTGAGCGTATCCCACACAAAGCCACGCGTACTCCAAAGGGCACGGGGAATCACCCAGAGGTATCGGAGGCTCATCCACGGAGGGCGAGTGACAGCGCGGTACTGTTTGGGGTCTATATCGGCCAGGATTTCCGCCATCAGGGTATCGCTCGGAGCACTGCTTTTCGCCAGCATGGCTGGGCTCGCAAACCACATCACGTTTGAGAGATTCATATACATTCGGCTGCCCGCGAAAAGGTGCAGCGCCTCCTCCGGCGAAAGGTCTTGCTGTACCGGGCCAACCCAGGACTCGATGATTGCCGAGAACAAGCCCTTCACGGTGTCGAGCCCGAGCGGCGAGATGGACTTGTTCGTGGTGATGCCTTTTGAGAGGGCTGCATCCATATAAAGCCGGCGGCGTTCGCCCGGTTGCGTCATCATCTCGGCTGGAAGGGGCACATAGGTGGTAATCGGGCGGGCTTGCAGGAGGTAAAGTTTCCCCCCAGCGTAGGCCCACTCAATATCTATCGGCGTGCCGAAAAGCGCTTCAATCCGGGCCATCAGATCGGTCAATTCGTGGAGTTGGGCGGTGCTCAACGTGCATTCCGCCGAGCGGTGTTTTTGCCGTGTGAGGGTGCCGCCGTTGGAATCAAGCCAGACCGAGACCTGTTTGGCGCCTCGCATTTCTTCAACTACCTGCCGGTTCACTTTGTTCACCACGAAGTGATCTGGTGTGACCTGTCCCTCGACAACCGACGTTCCCAGTCCCCAGTTGGCGTCAATGACTGCTTCGTCATAATCATTCGTTACTGGATTGAGTGAGAAGCCAACGCCAGAGACCTCGCTTGCAACCTGTCGTTGCACAATGACTGCAATACGCGGTGACCACACCTCGAACCCATGCTCCTGTTTGTAGGCAAACACGCGCGCATCAAGGCTTGACGCAAAGCAGGCACGAATGGCGCCTTCCAGCTCAGCCCGGCGCACTCCCAACCGGGTTTCGTATCCTCCGGCGAAGGAAGCTGATGCCAGATCTTCCTCGGGTGACGATGAGCGCACCGCAAAGCGATCCTCAGGATTCAGGTCTCCAATATCTCGGAGCAATGCGTTCAGCGCGGTGTGCTGCGTTTCCGTAACTGGAAGAATCAGGGCAAGTTCCTTCAGTTCGTTACAAAGCGAAGTCCAGTCATCCGGAGACGCCTTAATCAGCTTGCCCCACGTCGCTGATGCTTTGACTTCGTCGAACCACGGCACAAAGAACAGCGTGGTGAGGATCGCGCCAGATGGAACCGGGAAGCCTGCATCGTTCATCTGGATCAGGGAAGCGGCCTTTCCTCCCACGTGACTGCGGTTTGTCTGCCTCGT
>CAZXCE010000501.1:0-6412 GCA_964639175.1 uncultured Clostridia bacterium | reverse complement strand
GGTCCAGTTTGTCCACAGCCAACCGGAAAAACCACCACACTGTTGCTCTCTCAACTGGATGCCATTGACCAGGAACAGAAACCGCCCATCACCGGATCACTGGTTTCAACTGATGCCGAACACCCCGAACCAGAAGAAGTGCCAACCCTTTTGCTGACTCCGACCGAAATCGGACCACTTTCTGCCCGGTTAAAAGACCGATATGGCCCATCGACGATGTGTGCCAAGCTGGCTGTTTTTGGACTCGTCGGTCGAGTTCAATCGGTCTTTACCAGCACACTCCGACTCCTGGCCCGAAAATTCCAGAATGAATTGACCGAACCTGTTAAATATCACCTTCCCCCGTTACCTGGAACCGAAGTGGCCCGCTTGCCGCTGGCAACTGATTGCGGATTGTTTGTGTACCAGCTTTCGGTTGATAGTGAATACCCCAAACTGGTGCGCCAGGTGGGAAATGATATGTGGGGAATTTTGCTCTTGACTGACGTCCAGAATCGCTTTGAAGTCAATTACACCCGTTATCTTATTCAGGCGGTGGCCGAACCGTATCAATTACCGTACCTGGTCGCGCTTTTTGACCCCCGAAAAAAAGGAATCAACATTGCCCCGATTGCCAGGGAAATGGAAATTTCAACCGACTATATTGCTACGCTGGATGTATCGTCGCCCAATTCATTCCTGGATGTACTGCGCAAATTGATCCAGCAGCCATTTCCACAAACAGAAAAAAAGAATGAATTAAATGAAGAATTGAGAATGAAGAATGAAGAATGAAGAATGAAGAATGAAGAATGAAGAAAATCTGGTGGGGAAAATCTGAGGAAAAACGAAACGGGGAAAGGTTCCCTCCCACGAGCACGGGCATCCTGCGGAAGTCCTGCCCTTCCCGTGCTAGGTTCAGCCGTCACGCCACCTTATGAGAGGGAATCTTTCGCGGCTTGGTGCTGTTATGTGGTGAAATTATTGTGAAATTATTGCGTTTATCCAGAATTTCCGAATTTTTTTTCATTTCTTTCACGGAACTTCTATTTTTACCTAATCTGCGGGTGTTGACGAATCAGCCAGTTCAACCCACCGCTGAAACAACATCTCGATTTTTTCAACTGTCATTGGTTTTTCCAGAAAATCATCCATTCCAGCCGCCAGGCACCGTTCGCGATCCTGGGGCGAACTGGCCGTTAAAGCAATAATTGGTACCCGCCGTTGGGGTCCTTCCTGACGACGAATCGCTTGTGTTGCCGTCAACCCATCCATTTCCGGCATGTGAGAATCCATCAGCACCAGATCAAATAATTGCTCCAGTGCCAGGGTCACGGCCTTCACACCTGAATCCGCAACCTCAACCTCACAGCCCAGGCGTTGTAAAAGCGTTTTCGTGATTTTCAGATTCAGATGATTGTCGTCAACCAGGAGAATCCGCCTCCCTTTTAATTGTACAGACTCTCGGTTGTGATCTGCAGACACATCACTTGCCGACGACACTGAACCTTCAGGTTTGAGAGATCGCTCGCGCTCACTGTGGATGACGGGCGTGACGGGTAACATCACCGTAAAGGCACTACCGACACCAACCTGGCTTCGGACTGAAACATTGCCACCATGAGCGGCCACAATGCGTTTGACAATGGCTAACCCCAACCCCAACCCAACACCCGGTTTTGAATTCTGCGTTTCCACTTGACGATAAGGGTCAAATAAATACGGAAGTTCCTCTGCCGGAATGCCATTTCCGGTATCGGTGATGGTTACCCGAATCCACTCCGTGCCGGTTTCAACCCCCACGCCCCACACAACGGATGGCTCGATTGTAATGGCGCCGCCGGGTTCGGTGTACTTGATGGCATTGGAAAGCAGGTTTGAAAAAACCCGCTCCAGTTGTTTTCCATCAGCCAGGGTCGCCGGTAAAGCCATCGGAGAGATTAAATCAACCTCAAGGGATTTCGACTGTGATGCCAGTTTCGCTGACATCAAACATTTTAAAAGCAATGAATTTAAATCAATTGGCTTGAAATCAATTTTTCTTTCCGGTGATTCAGAGCGATACAATTCCAGCAATTCATTAATCAAACTCAACATTTGATCAATATTGTTTTTCGAGGTGCCGATAAATCCGCTCGCTGAAGATTCAGAAAAAATCTGGTCTGTTTCAAGCAGATCAAGCGAAGTCCGAACCACGGTCAATGGAGCTTTGAGGTCGTGAACCAGCATCGCAGCAAAGCTGGCTTTTAAGCGGTCAAGTTCTTTCAATTTAAGATTGGCGTCTTCAAGCTCAGTATTTTTGCGGCGGATTTCGGCTTCGGCATACATTCGCTGGAGGTTTTCTTTTTCAAGCCCGTTGGCCCGAACCTCAATTAACTCTGTTTGCAGTTTGGCTTCCCGAACTTTTGCATGGGCAACAATCGAGGTTCGCTGGTATTGAAAGGCAACCGCCAGCCCGCCCACAGCCACCAGGCTGTACAACCCATAGGCCCACCAGGTTTTCCAGGGCGGCGCCCCCAGACGAATGGTGACAAAACTTCCGGTTTCATTCCAAACGCCATCATTATTTGAACCTTTCACCCGAAAGCGATACTGGCCGGCTGGAAGATTGGTAAACGTGGCGGTATGGGTGTTGCCAGCAGTCACCCAATCGTGATGGAACCCTTCAAGTTGATAGGCAAACTGATTCTTATCCGGCGCATGAAAATCAAGCGCCGCAAATTCAAACGTCAATGAATTTTGCCGGTAATCAAGTTTCAGCTCCGGAGAGAGTGCCCAGGCATCCAGAATGTGAGTCACTTCCCCGATTCGTACAGACGTAATCCTCACCGGAGGCGGCAATGGATTGGTTACCACCCGAACCGGTTCAAAACTGTTGAGGCCGTTTGGACCGCCAAAGAAAATCTTCCCACTCGCGGTTTGACAATGGGCATGCCGGTTAAACTCTTTTCCCTGCAGCCCATCCGTTGGCCCAAAAGTTTTAAACGTGTTTGCCTGTGGGTCAAACTGGATAATCCCGGCATCACTGCTCATCCAAAACTTTCGGTCACGATCTTCAAAGATGGCATATGTATTATTATGCGGAAGACCTTCAGTTTCAGTAATTTGGGCAAATGAGTTGTGCTGCCGGTCAAAACGACAAATTCCAGCTCCCTTTGTGGCCAGCCACAACGTCCCGGCGTGATCTTCAAAGAAATAACAGACCGTCGCCTCTTTGTTTGTTTGATCAGAAAAGGGTCTCGAAAAGAACATGGCCCGGTTTGTCCCTGGATTCCATCGGAGAAACCCAATCGTTGTCCCAATCCATATTTCTCCAGATTGATCTTCGTAAATGCTCTGGACATCGTTGCCAATATCAGCCGTTGCCCAATCTGACTGGAAGACAGGTCGTGAGGCCGATTGACGATCTGCCGAGATCAGAAAAACCCCATCGCTGGTGCCAACCCAGATTTGCTGTTTTCGGTCTTCGGTCAAAGTATGAACAATGAGTCCCGGAAAACCAGGTAACCGAAAGGGAGAAATGGTTTTCTGGTCGCTTGAAAGAAAATGTAACCCGGCATTTCCACCAACC
Source organism: uncultured Clostridia bacterium (assembly GCA_964639175.1). GTDB lineage: Bacteria > Acidobacteriota > Blastocatellia > Chloracidobacteriales > Chloracidobacteriaceae > JACQXX01. Next base: position 2,862 of record CAZXCE010000501.1, on the reverse strand, counting down.
CACAAACGATGGGCATGGTCTTGAATCACTGCCCACATCTCGCTGGAAACATTGCTTTTTCCGTCATCTGAATGGCCTGGATACTTTTGAAATTTCCCGGTCTGCTGATCCAGGACATTGAGGCCGCCAAACTGAGTGGCCACCCACAATTTCCCGGTATGATCTTCACACATACCTCGAATGTAATTGTTGCTGATTGAAGTGGGATCAAACGGATTGTGGCGATATAACCGGAATTTATTCTTATAGCGTGAGTATTTGCTGATCCCGCTGGCCAAATCTCCGATCCACAAAACCCCAGACTGATCCAGCCAGAGCGCCAGGGGGTGGCTTCCACTCAAGGAGGTGGCAACCGTTGCATCATACCGATATAGAACAGCCGATTTTGCCCGTAAATCAACCCACATCAAACCACCGCCGGACACAGCCACCCAGGCCGAAAAATTGTCCGCAAATTGCAGGGACATAAAGGCCCAGTCATTTTCCAAAGGTGTGTCGCCAATCAGTCTGGTACAGGATTCAATGAGTTTGCGGCGACCTGGGTCAAAGATCAGAAATTCCTGCGACATGAGGGCAAAGACGGTACCGTTGGGATGCAATCGCAAGCAACTATTGAGGATTGCTCGCGGAGACCGGGTGGTAGTTTCATAAACGCGCTCAGTGAATTGCCGCTTTGTGAGGTCAAAAACCCAGATTTCGAACCCAACAATTGCCCACAAATTTCCTTGCTGGTCTTCAACCATTGAAGTAATGGAAGAGGTAATTTGGGAGGGTGAAGGATACCCGGTGAACTTTCCGGTGGCCCGATCAAACAGAAGTAATCCGCCCACTGTTCCCGCCCAAAAATTCCCCGAGGAATCTTCATACAGGCAGAGCGGGGTTTCAAAATTTTTGGTCAATTCGCCAGCGACCTGATAGGGATAGGTCTTGAACGTGTCAGTCGCCGAATCATACCGCCCTAACCCATTTGAGAGAGTGCCAAACCACAGTGTACCGGCACGGTCCTCATATATAGTTAAAACCGTACTGCCCGGAACTGAACCTGGATCATTTGGCTGATGGCGGTACACACGAAATTGAACGCCGTCATAGCGATTCAACCCATCTTCAGTCCCAATCCAGATAAACCCCTTCCGATCCTGAAAAATAGTCCGAATGGCATTATTTGACAGACCGTCTTCCTGTGTCAGGTGGTCAAATGTCACTGATTCCGTTTGAGCGAATCCCACACTTCCCCCACCCAATAACCAAAGGACGACACACACGAGTAAACAAATCGGTACACGCATAACAGTTTGGGAAGACAGTGGGGGAAAGGATTGCGGCCAGGCGCGTCGAAGGAAGTTGGAGCGATCAGACCAGCACGTGAGTGGTTCTGACCAGGCACGTGATTGTACCTGAATCTCACCAGGGTTGCACCTGACTCCCTCCGCCGAGAAAGCATTGTCTCACATCAAATTCCCCTCTATACTGGCTGGCTTTTCTCCCAAAAGCTGAATTTCGGCCAATCTCCAAAAGGAGCACCACGTTCGTATGTCCAGCCCACAGCCTGCTTCACATGATGGATTTTCGGCACTGACTCGCAATGTCCGCCGGACACATCTTCCCAATGGCTTAACCATTCTCACCAAAGAAGTCCATACCCATCCAATCGTAGCGGCGATGATCTGGTATCGAGTTGGCTCCCGCAACGAAGAACTGGGCCATACCGGCAAGTCTCATTTCCTGGAACATATGATGTTTAAAGGGACTGAGCGGCTTGGCAAAGGCGAGATTGACCTGCTGACACAGATTCGTGGCGGGCGCAACAACGCCTTCACATGGCTTGATTTCACCGCCTATTACTTCACCTTTGCCTCAGACCGCTGGGAAATGGCGCTGGAAATCGAAGCTGACCGCATCCGCAACACGTCGTTTGCCCCGGAAGAATTTGAATCAGAAAAACAGGTCATCATTGAAGAACTCCAAATGGGCCTCGATAGCCCGTTTGAATTGCTCGAAAATGAAGTCTGGGCCACCGCGTTTCGACAGCATCCGTATCATTCGCCGACGGTTGGCTGGTTGCAGGATGTGCAAGGCGTCACGGTTGAGGATATGAAGCGCTATTACGACCAGTGGTATCAGCCGCGCAATGCCACCGTGGTGCTGGTCGGTGATTTTGAAACCGAACAGGCAATTGCCCGGGTCACCGAACTCTTTGGACACCTCCCTGCTGGTCCGGAACCACCGGCGATGAAAATCGTTGAACCACCCCAACGCGGTGAAAAACGGGTCATCGTCAAGAAAATCACTCCGGTGGAACGGCTGATGATTGCCTATCACGCCCCAGAAATTGCCCACTCCGACTCATATGCCCTGCACGTAGCCTCGATGTTGTTTTCCCACGGACGAACATCACGGCTCTATCAACGCCTTCAGGAAAAAGATCAGTCCGTGACCATGGCCTATGCCAGCTATAACGAGCACATTGATCCGTCACTGTTCTATATTCAGGCCGAAATTAAATCTGGACATACCCTGGCAGCCGTGGAACAGGCGATTTATGAAGAGATTGACCGGCTGGCAACCGAGCCGATTCCCGACGCCGAACTAAAGAAAGCCAAGCGCCAGATTGAAGCCATGTATGTGCTTGGGAATGAAGATGTGCTCAATCAGGCGACTTTGCTTGGCGAATATGAAACCACGGCCAATCGCCCGGAGCTCCCTGAAGAAGAACGTGGCTACCGTTATCTGGATGCCTATCTGCACCGCACTCGCGAAGTCACAACCGCAGAAATTCAACGGGTGATGCGCACCTATCTCCACCCTGATCACCGCACAGTTGGGTATTTGGTCAACGACCCGAAGGAAAGCTAAGGGTTC
>CAZXCE010000500.1:0-6424 GCA_964639175.1 uncultured Clostridia bacterium | reverse complement strand
CGCAGGCTGAAACCCTGAATTTCCAATTCATCGAACCCATCACAGGAAAATTTACAGAAAGAAAGAATTTGGATTTATGTTCTATGTCTTTTGTGTGGTTCTGTGGTGTCGCTGTCTGAAATTCTATACCTCCCACGTCCAGGGTTCCGGTACAATTTCAAACCTCCCCAACCTGAACAATTTCGGAGAGCAGCTTTATGGCAACAGACACCAAACACCTCCTGCCATCGGTGGAACGACCTGTTTCACCGCCTTCACTGATTCAGCCGCTGGAGACCGGTGACCGGTTGACCCGCCATGAATTCGAGACTCGCTATCACGCGATGCCGGATGTCAAAAAAGCTGAACTGATTGAAGGAATTGTTTTTATGCCATCTCCAACTCGTTTCAAAAGCCATGCCAAACCCCATGCCATGATGATGGGTCTACTTTTTACCTATGTTTCGCATACGCCTGGCGTTGAAATTGCCGACAATGCTTCGGTTCGATTAGATCCAGACAACGAAGTTCAGCCCGATGCCTTACTGTTTCTTGCACCTGATGTCGGTGGCCGTGTCAAAATCAGCCAGGACGATTACCTGGAAGGCGCACCGGAATTGATCCTTGAAGTTGCAGCAAGCAGTGTTTCCTATGATTTGCACGATAAAATCAAAATCTACCGCCGCAACCAGGTGTACGAATATGTCATCTGGCGAGTGCTGGACCAGACAATTGACTGGTTTTTTCTTGAAAATGAGACGTACCAGCCGCTTCCGAATGACAATGGGATCTTTCGAAGTCGCCAGTTTCCAGGATTGTGGGTTGATGCCGGGAGCCTGCTGGCGGGAAATGCGGCTCAGGCCCTTGAAATCTTGAACCAGGGGCTGGCTTCGGAGGAACATCGAGCCCTGGTTGAAACCAGAACTTCAAAACCTCAAGCGACACCCCCTCAATGAATGGCCTGAAATACATATCGTTTGTTGAAAAAAGCGGGTATGGCATTGCCGCCAAACGCTATCTGGCTGCGCTTTTGAAAACCGGAATTCCCTTAACCTGGATGCCTCTGGTTCGGGGGACGGGGTGGAAAATGGGATATGAACCCTTTTCCGGCCAGAGTGTCGCTCACTGGCTTGAATTTGAAACAATTTGTAACCGTCAGCTCAATTATGATGTGGTGCTGTGCCATACAGTGCCAGAGTACTATCCGATCATTCGGCGTCGTGAGCCTGGAAAATGGCTGATTGGCTACACGGTCTGGGAAACGGATCGGCTGCCTGATCACTGGCCGGACCTGTTAAATCAAGTGGACCATCTGATGGTCCCGTGCCAGTGGAACGTGGATGTCTTTCGGCACTCTGGGGTTCACGTTCCGATTTCCGTGATTCCGCACCTCCCAGATCAATCAACCACGCCGGAACCAGTTGAACTCCCTGGTGTAAACCCTGATGATTTCGTGTTTTATACGGTTGGGGAATGGACTACCCGGAAAGCACAATCAGATCTGGTTGAAGCATTTTGCCAGGCGTTTTCGGCTTCAGATCGGGTGGTGCTGGTTTTGAAAACCTCGAAAACAGATTTCACCCGGCAATTGCTACGCCGTCACGCCTATCGCAGCCGATGGGCAGTGCAAACCATTGTCAAACGCTTTCCATCACCGCCACGCATTCTGCTGGTGACAACTGAACTGCGTGATGGGCAGATTGCCTGGCTTCACAAGCGAGGAAATTGTTTTGTCTCGATGTGTCACGCTGAAGGGTGGGGGATGGGCGCCTTTGAAGCCGCCTGGTCCGCAACGCCAGTCATCATCACCGGATATGGAGGGCAACTGGACTACCTCTCGAAAGACTTCTCATATTTCATTGAGTATGATCTGGTTTCAGTCCTTGACCGGATTACGCCAGGCTCCTACGCACCTTCCCAACACTGGGCACAACCCAGGATCAACCATGCCGTAAGCCTGCTCAACGAGGTTTTTCATCATCCTGAGCAAAGTCGTCAAAACGCCATCCAGTTGCAACAACGCATCCAGGCTCAATTTTCTGAAACTCAAACTATCCAGCACATGACAAACGCGATGAAAGAAAGGCGCTAAAGACACTGGGCCTGGGGCGATTGAAGGGATGGGGGATGAAAAATGAGGGATGAAAGAAAACCAATTCTTCAACCCAACCTCTTCAACCCGTTTTCTTCAACCTGCTTTCTTCAGCCCCTAAACCTATGATCCCGAACCTGTTTCATTTTGTCTTTGGCCTCAAACCACAAACCGAACCGTTTCACCTGGTATTTTACCTGTGCCTGGAATCGTGTCGGCAGGTTAATCAACCCGAACAAATTTTTTTCTATTACCATCACGAACCGTTCGGGCCATATTGGGAGATCATTCGACCCCACCTGACGCTGGTCAAAGTTGATCTTTCAACGGTTGTCAGCCAGCATCGGTATCAAAATTCATTTGTACAGAAATTCAGCTATGCCCACCACGCCGATTTTATTCGATTGGAAAAATTGCTGGCCACAGGCGGGGTGTATGCCGATATGGATACCTTGTTTGTCAATCCGATTCCACCACGGCTCTTTTCCAAACCATTTGTGATTGGTCGTGAAGCTGACGTGGTGGACCTTCAAACTGGCCGGGCCCATGCGTCACTGTGCAATGCCTTTTTAATGGCTGAACCACAGGCCGCTTTTGGCAAGCGGTGGCTCGCCGAAATGGCAACCGTGTTTAATGGCGACTGGAGCCGGCATTCGTGCCAGTTAGCCTGCGAACTGAGTCAATGCCACCCAGATGAAGTTCACATTGAAACGGAACGCACTTTTTACAAACACCCGTTTACCAGGGAAGGCATCGCAACGTTGTTTGAGCGATTTGACCCAGATGTGACTGATGTGGTGAGTTTTCATCTGTGGGCACATCTGTGGTGGGATCGGTCACGCCGGGATTTTTCAACCTTTCATGCTGGAAAACTGACACATCGGTTTATCAATGAAGTTGATACCACCTATACTGTGCTTGCCCGAAAATACCTGCCCATGGCGCCAGAACCTACGCTGGTCTCGAAAATCCGTCACTGGCTTTCGCGGTAACCCCCAAACAGTACAACCAGTCACCTGTTCGACAAAAGCAAGAAAAATGAAGCCTCCGCATTAGAAAATAGTCAAGTGAATCAATCAATATGGAGTTAGTAAGCTACTGACTACGAACTACTGACGACTGACTGGTATTATTATGGTTCAACCGGCTGAAGAAATTGGCGCCACATTTGCCCACCGTCCCAACCCGGTGCTATCCCGCCTGCGGATTTCAGTTGTTATTCCAACCCACAATCGCCCTGCTTTTTTGGCCGAAGCCCTGGCCTCGGTGATGGCTCAGACGGTGCCACCCTTTGAAATTCTTGTGGTTGAGAATGGCTCAACCCAATCAAACCTGGCAGAACTTCAAAAGCTGGTGGTTCAATATCCAGAGATTACCCTGCATCACCTTTCTGAAAATCTGGGATGTTCCGCCGCAAGAAACCTGGGCCTCGACGTGGCCACTGGTGACCTGATCTTCTTTTTAGATGATGACGATCTGGTGGCGCCAACTTTGTTTGAAACAGTGCTCCACCATTTTTGTCAGCATCCTGACTCTGATGCGCTGGTCGTTTCATATCAAAACCTGATCCATCACGCTGAATTGGATTCACCGTATTTTCCGACCTCATTTTTTGACTACCGGACGAAGGGGCCGGAACTTGAACGCAATGCGTTTCGGGTCTTTCTCCGGTCGTGCCCGCCAATCCACTCGGTTGTCACTCGACGGCAGGCAATCGGAAACCTTCGTTTTGCCGAACATCTGGAAGTCGGTGAAGACTGGTTGTTTTGGCTTCAGCTTGCCAGGCAGAATTGTCACTTTGCCTACTGCCCACAACCGCTGGTGTATTATCGTCGCCATGCAAATTCAAAAAGCCACCATCAGCGCTACTTCTTTTCCGAGTTGGAGCAATTTTTGAGTTATCTCCAAACCAGGAGCAACCTGCTGGAAAGTCGCCATGATCGTTTTTTTATTGAATCAAAGCTTTTTGTCACCTGCTGGTCGTTGCGCGACCCACGATTGTTTTGGAAAGGACTCCGGATCCTGATGTATCCAGAGTGGATCGTGCACTATAGTCTGTGGTTGATGGCAACCTGGATCCGGCGCCTCACGCATGGAAAGTAACCGCCCAAAACTCTTATTTTTGTCCCTGGTTGAGCCTTCCCTACACTCAAACGGCCCGGCGCAACGGGCCTATTTTACCCTTCAGGCATTTTCCCGATTTTACGACATTCATCTGGTCATTCTGGAGGTTGGTTTTTATGGAACCCCACGCTCAACCGGGATAGACCCACTCCCCTGTCAGTCCATGACCAAGATTCAGGTGCCGATGGGGTTTGATTTTGGGTATTTCGCCCGCAGAGGGATCTTTCGCCTCAGCCCACAGCTCTTTTTTTCCCTGTACCACCAGGCTTCTCTCTGGCAATTCTTTTCAGAAACGACAGCAGTCCGGTTAGCCACAAAACTCGATGGAACTGCGTTTGATATCCTTCATGGATTCCGGCTGTATACATTGCCCTGGGCAAAGGTCATTGCCGCCAAACTGAAAATTCCCTTTATTCAAATTGATCTGGATGATCTGGAGTCACACACCAGAAAGCGTCTGGCTGAACTTTATCGAAAGCGGGACCAGCGACACCTGGCAGCACAGTTTGAGACCGATGCCCACGAGTTTTTGAAGGTAGAGCACACCCTTGACCGCTCTTGTCACCGGGTTTGTGTCTGCTCTGAACTGGACCGGCATCACCTGCAAAGCCAGATCTCAACCCTGGAAGTCGTGGTGCTTCCAAATGTCGTGCGACTGCCCAGTCGCCAACCCATACAGATGGCTCACCAACCATTTACCTTTTTGTTTGTTGGAACACTGGGGTATCTCCCCAATCAAGATGCGCTTGAATACTTTTGCGCCACCAGTTGGCCAATGATTGTATCTCGTGCCCGAGGCGCGGTTGAATTGCGCGTTGTCGGTGATGGTTTGCCGTCCCACATCACAGCCTTGCTGGCCAGACAACCTGGTGTCGTGTTGAGTGGCTGGGTGGCGAATCTGGAGGAAGTCTATGCCAGGGCGGATGTAGTGGTGATCCCGCTTCGGGCTGGCGGCGGAACACGCATTAAGCTCCTGGAAGCCCTGGCCCACGGTGTCCCGGTCGTTTCAACGACCCTTGGTGCTGAAGGCATTGAGGTTCAGTCTGGAACTCACGCCATTCTGGCCGATACCCCAGAAGCGTTTGCCGCCGGTTGCCTGCAACTTGTTCAAGATGCGGCCTTACGCACCCATCTCGCTCAGAATGGGAAAACCCTGGTCAACACCTTGTATACCGAAGACGCCCTGACCCGGCGGATTGGCGCATTGGGAAAGCGGGGCTGAGGGCTTGGGGCTAAGGGCTGAAGACTTTGAGGCAATCAACCTGGTCCCATTTTCTTCAGCCCCAAGCCCCTGGCAGGAACATCGCGGTTGCAATTGACAGTCCTTATCGCTATCGTCGCTGAGCCTGGATCGTTCAACCGCTTACCGTGGCGTGACCTGGAGTGACTCTATGATGAAAGAACTTGGACAGGTTTGTGAACTGGTGCGGTATCCCGTCAAGTCAATGGCAGGCAGTGTGACGGAATCGGCATTTCTCGGGTGGCACGGACTCGATGGTGATCGGCGTTTTGCCTTCCGGCGGCTGGGAGATGACAGTGGCTTCCCGTGGCTGACCGCGAGCCGTGTTCCCGAACTGCTTTTGTACCAACCCATTGGTCTCGACGAACGGACTGGCGAACCCCTGCCAACTCACATTCAAACCCCAGCCGGAACGCAGATGGAACTTTACAGCCTGGAACTCCAGCGCGAGATCGCCGAGCGGTTTGGGAGCAGCGTGGAACTCATGAAACTCAAGCACGGGATCTTTGATGATGCCCCGCTCTCGGTGATTAGCCTCGCGACCATTGCTGGAATTGGTGGTGAGGCGGGAATGAATCTTGATCGGAGGCGCTTTCGAGCCAACATTGTGATTGAGACCCACGACCACGAGCCGTTTCTCGAAGATAAATGGGTGAGGGGGACCCTGGTGTTTGGCACCACTGAGCCACGACCAGCCGTAAGGGTGACGGCGCGTGACGTCCGATGCATGATGATCAACCTTGATCCAGACACGGCTGAACAAAACAAGCAGGTAATGAAGACCGTCGTCCGGCTCAACCAGAATAACGCCGGTGTCTATGGAACAGTGGTGCAAACAGGTACTATCCGCGTTGGCGAACCTGTAAGCCTTGTATGGGATGCGTGGGAGTGAAAACCCTGGGGTTAAGAGCTGAAGACAGAGGGTTAAGAGCTTGGGGCTAAGGGCTGAAGACCCAGGGCTGAGGGTATTGAACCCGTTTTCTTCAGCC
>CAZXCE010000499.1:0-6433 GCA_964639175.1 uncultured Clostridia bacterium | reverse complement strand
AATGCCTGCCCTCCAAATGAAAACGGGAAGATAATTTTTAACGCTCCCTTAGCCCCACAATCCCTATGGTTATTTCCGATGTCTCCGACTTAATTCATCTGCGGTTGAGCGAACCTGATGCCCGTGAACTGCTATCCAGTTTGACGCCGGATCAGGTCGACACAGCCCTGTTTACAGAGATTGTGAAGGTGCTGCGGGCAACCAACGAATGCCCGCTTACCGTTGCGGAACCATTTCTGGATTGCTGTGGAACGGGCGGAAGCGGTATTCCGCACTTCAACGTCTCGACCACGGCGGCTTTCGTTCTGGCGGCTGGCGGCGTGAAGGTAGTGAAATTCGGAAATCGGGCGATCACCAGTCAGAGCGGGAGTTTTGATATGCTGGAACAGTTGGGAATTCCAGCCGTGGTTTCGTTTCACCACACACGGGCCATTTTTGAATCAACCGGGCTGGCCTTTCTGTTTGCGCCGCAGTGTTACCCGGCACTGAGAGCGTTTAATGTGCTTCGAAAAACGATTGGCGTCCGAACGATTTTCAATTTTGTCGGGCCGTTGCTCCATCCTTTAAATCCAGCCTACCGCTTGATGGGCGTTTCACACCCAAAAATGCAATCGCACGTGGCACAAGTACTCAGTCAGGACCAGACGAACCACCGCTCCTTGATTGTCTGCGGAGAAGAACAACTCGATGAATTGACCCCGTTTGGGAGCAATCGCTGCTTTGATGTGTTTCAAGGCGTCGCTCAGGAAATGAAACTATCACCAGTGAATACACTTCGTTCCAGTCACCCTGAACTGCGGTATACTGTGGGTGAAAACCTCCTCCTTTTTCAAAAGATGATTGCAGGCAAACTGGCCAACACGCCCGAACACCAGTTTGTTTGTTTTAATGCCGGTGCCGGCTTTTTTACCGCTGGTGTGACCTCATCAATTGAAGAAGGCACCCATCTGGCTCGTGAACTGCTCGCCACGGGTCGGGTCAAAACCTTGGTGACTCAGGTAACAACCGCTTATGCCCATCACGCTCAATGACATTGTGGCCCACAAACGGGCTGAACTGGCGACGCGCACGGTCGGGTTTCTTCCCGACGAACTCTCAACCGATCTGGAACCAGGCAGTTTCGCCTTTGAGCGAACACTGGCCGTGGATTCAGTCAAAATCATTGCTGAGATTAAACCGGCTTCGCCATCCGCCGGAGTGCTCCAGGAGAAGGTGAATATTCATGCCATTTTGAAGGAATATCACCGTTTTGCTTCAGCCCTGTCGGTGTTAACCGACGAGAAATTTTTCAATGGCAGTCTCAATTTACTGAACGATGTGGTCAGAAACACCAAATTACCGGTCCTGCGCAAGGATTTTGTGCTTGACCCGCTGCAAGTCTACGAAGCGCGGCTGGCCGGGGCCGAAGCGGTCTTGCTCATCGCGAAAATCCTGACTGATGCCGAACTGGCGACGCTCTCTGGCTTAACCCGGCAACTCGGAATGTCTGCCGTGATCGAAGTCCAAACCCAGGCTGAACTTGAACGCGCTCTCAGGCTCAGGCCCCGCGTCGTGCTCATCAACAACCGCAATCTGGATACCTTTGAAATTTCTTTTGAAACGACCCGTCACCTGGCACCGTTGATCCCAAAAGACACGCTCACGATTTCAGCCAGTGGCATTCAAAGCCGATCCGATATTGAAGAACTCCTCCCCTTTTGTACCCGATTTCTGGTTGGAACCGCTCTGATGCAAACCACCACGCTTTCCCAAACCTTAGAGGAGCTGACCTCAATATGACGACGAAGGTAAAAATCTGCGGACTCACGTCCATTCACGATGCTGAAATGGTCGTTGCGGCAGGTGCTGACTACCTCGGATTGATCTTTGTAAAAGAAAGCCAGCGCTGCCTTTCGATGACCATTGCCGAACAGATTCGCAAAGCGGTTTCCGGGCGAATCTCAATTGTCGGTGTGTTTCGCAATGCCCCGGCCACATTTGTGGCCGAAGCCGCCCGCCGTCTGGCGCTTGATTTTGTGCAGTTGCACGGCCACGAATCACCGGCCTATTGCCAGTCGCTTTCCACTCCGGTGATCAAAGTCCTGGAATTGACCGATCAACTCAACCAGGACTCCATTGATCAATATTCCAGTTGTGCCAGTTACCTCTTGTTTGATCGTCCCAAGCGGGCACATCAACCACCAGCCGTGCTTGACCCAATTGCCATCCTTCGCGGGTTGGAGCTGAACCTTCCCTTCTTTTTTGCCGGGAATCTGTCACCCGAAACGGTTCGGACACCGATTGACCAGCTCAATCCATTTGGAATTGACGTGGCCAGTGGCGTCGAGGCAGCCCCCGGTATCAAAGACCCAGACAAAGTACGGGCTTTTTGTGAAGCCTGCCGCAAGTCAGTACCACCTGCGTAAGCGAGTGGGTTTTGGTCAGTACCACCTGCGTAAGCGGGGTGGGGGCGGGGAAGCCAAAGCCAAAACCCAATCACGCAGGCCAGATGGTACTGACCCAAACCCACTCACACAGTTGATACTGACCAAAACCCACCCGGTACGAGGTGGTACTGACTTCTTCTTATGCAGTCACTTGGAACCTTTGGAACTTTTGGCGGGGTGTACGTCCCCGAAACGCTCATTCCGGCGCTTGAAGAACTCGAAGCTGCCTATCTGGTGATAGGCAGCGACGAGGCATTTCAGACCGAGTTTACCGGATTACTCAAAAACTATGCCGGGCGACCAACACCACTCTATTTTGCCCGTAACCTTTCAGCCCGCTGGGGCGTGAAGGTCTTTCTCAAACGTGAAGACTTGCTCCACGGCGGCGCCCATAAAACCAACAACGCCATTGGTCAGGCGTTGATGGCCAAACGGATGGGAAAAACGCGGATCATCGCTGAAACCGGCGCCGGTCAACATGGCGTGGCGACAGCGATGGCCGGAGCGTTGCTGGGGCTGGAAACCGAAATTTATATGGGCGAAGTGGATATGCAGCGCCAGGAACAGAACGTGTTCCGCATGCGACTGCTCGGGGCCACTGTTCACGGTGTGAAAAGCGGCTCCCGGACGCTCAAAGATGCGATTAACGAAGCCATGCGCGACTGGATTTCAAACCTCCGGTCAACCCACTATGTGCTGGGAACCGCGGCTGGCCCACATCCCTTTCCCTCGATGGTGAAATTCTTCCAGCGCATCATTGGCGACGAAGCCCGGCGGCAAATCCTCGAACAAACCGGGAAACTGCCTGACTATGTGCTGGCCTGTGTCGGTGGTGGGTCAAACGCCATCGGAATTTTTACGGCCTTTCGCGATGACGCCGGAGTGCAATTGATCGGCGTTGAGCCTGCGGGAAAAGGGCTGGAAACACCGGAACACGGCGCCGTTTTGGCCAAGGGCACGCCGGGGGTGCTTCACGGAATGATGAGCCTGGTGTTGCAGGACGAAGACGGCCAAATTTTTGAGACCCACAGCATTTCCGCCGGGCTCGATTACCCGTCAGTTGGGCCGGAACACGCCTTTTTGAAAAACATTGGGGCGGCCCGCTACGAGTCAGCTACCGATGCGGAAGCCATTGCCGCTTTTCATCTGGTGTGTGAGACAGAAGGCATTATCCCGGCGCTGGAAAGTTCACACGCCGTGGCCTATGCCGAAAAAATGGCCCGAACCTTGCCGGAAGGCACTACCCTTTTGATCAATTTGTCGGGTCGTGGCGACAAAGATTTGCAGCAGGTGATGAATTATGACGCTCAATCGGTATGATCGGCGGTTTGCGACGCTCCGTGAAACGGGCCAGAAAGCCTTTATTCCCTTTACCATGCTGGGTTGGCCGGACCGTGACCGCTGCCTGGAGACAATTCGGGTGATGATTGAAAGCGGAGCTTCGGCCCTGGAACTGGGCATGGCGTTTAGCGACCCGATTGCGGATGGCCCAATCATCCAGCGGGCAACGTTTGAAACCCTGGCTTCCGGATTTAAAGTCAAAGACGCGTTTGCCTTAATTGAGGAAGTTCGAAAACTGGACGCTGAAATTCCAATTGGATTGCTGGTCTATTTCAACACCGTGCTGGCCAAAGGAATTGACGGTTTTTACCAGCAGGCAGCCCAGGCCGGAGTTGACGGGGTTTTGATTGCGGATTTAACCCCTGAAATGGCGCCGCAAGTCGCCGAAACGGCTTTGAAAAATGGGATTGCGCCGATTTTTATTATTTCTCCGCTGACGAGTCCAGAGCGTTTACAAATCATCACCGAGCACGCCGGAGGCTTTCTGTATGTCGTTTCCCGGCTTGGCATTACCGGCACGGAGCAGCGCTTTGACCAGGCCTTGCAAAATTTATTGGCGACCACTCGTCAACACACGCCAATTCCATTGTGTGTTGGATTTGGAATTTCCACGCCTGAGCACGCCCGCCGGATGCTCGAATTTGGCGCCGATGGCGTAATTACCGGCTCAAAGATTATCCAGCTCATCCAGGAAGCCAACGGCCAGCCGCTCGATACCGTGTTGCGACCATTTCTGACCGAAATGTGTCGTGCGGTGGCGTGACACTGCTTTCACCGTTCACTTTATTCTGCCCTTGGAATCCTCAGTTGCTGGTTGACTTGTGGTCCAGTCAGCGTGTTCATGACATTGGAATTGAGGGCCATGATTTCAACCCAGTTGTCCCGGTTTCCGGTGGTACGGAAAGCAAAGTCTCGAAGTGATTCACCGTGTTGGATGGCAACTGTGTCATCTGCGGCAGCGACGTTCCCGGCTTGCAGAAAAACCAATGCCATCAGGAATCCTGCTTCAAGCCGTAAATTCTTCATTTGATTGATTTGTGCTTCCCCAACTGGGGGTGTGATACCGTGGATCAATCCTCGTACTTGATTAATCCGGGTAGCGAGCGCGTCACGCGTAGCAGGCGCCGCGGCAACCGGGGCGGCTGAATTCGCTGGAAGCTGCATCGGAGCCACCTGGCGATTTCCCATCGTCACCCGAGAGAGGTTCCATCCGCGAGCTGCTGCCTGAAAATTGAGCGAGGGCGAGCCCATTGAAACGATTCTGAACGGATAGAGATGAATCTGGTCATTCCGGGTATAAAATCCCCACTCGACTGAGCCAAGATACGTCCCATCCATGGTGCCTTTGATACATAACGCTGCCGTCTCAAATCTCCGCGATGAAGTCACTACATCCTGGGCCAATCTCGTCAGAGTCATCGGATGGCTTGGACGGTCATACATCATTGCTGAACGAGTTGCATTTCCGTCTTCCTCCTCCTCGTCATCATCATCGTCATCATCATCATCGTCATCGTCATCGTCCAGGTCAGTACCTATTCCTGAGAAGGTCAACACATCTTTATCGCCAGGGTAGCCCAATCCAGTGGCCGGCTCCATATGTTCACCAAGCACCCCCATCACCGCATCGCCTAATGTAATCCGCTGTGGACGACTAAAATCCATGTCAATGATGACCCATCCACTGTCATCATCCTCTTCTGCTTTTTCCTCGATGATCTCACGTTGATCAGCATTGAGGGTTAACAGGAACTGATTGTAGCTGGTTTGCCCTGGGAAGATGGCAACCGGGTTACCGCCCGTAAACATTGGATTAATGTATTCTTGCTTCTTATCAATAAACTGACCGGGGTTGACCGCGCGGTTATGAGTATCTGGCCAGCCAGCGGGATAAGCTGGAATCCCATCATCCTGATAATCAACCATTTGCACCAGTCCATATTTTTCACAGGCAACAAACGGGAAAATCTCAAATCTGAGCATCATATCGCACCCAACACGAGTGGGGTCAATTTCACGGTTAATTGTGATTGGGGCATAGGTAGCATCAGTAAACCTCCCTCCATAGGTGGTGAGGGTTGCTCGTTGGATTGTCGGTTCGGCTGGTGAATTTCCTTTTCCGGCAAACTGGTTCAGCAAATCTTCGGCTGACCGACCGGCGGCCACACGTTCGGCAACAGCATCGGCATGTTGCTCATACACATCGCCAACCTTGCCGACACCTCCGGCCAGATGGACACCCGCCTGTTGCTGGATCACATGGGCGGCTTCGTGCGCGGCAGTGCGGATGTCCGGTGTTCCACCAAACACCACGTGATTGCCGGTTGCAAACGCCTTTGCATTCATGGCTTTGGCGCTGTTTGTCGCGTCTGGGCCAGTATGGGATTGGATCTGGCTGATGTCGTGTTTTCCAAATGAGCGTTGAATCTGCTCCGCAAATGGAAATCGCTGGACCGGTGCTCGAACTCCAACCAATGCTGCATTTCGAATGGCTTCCGTTTCAACATCGTTTGAGTTGGAGGTGCCAGGAATGGACTTTCGCTGGATGGCACCAAATTTTGGTTGAACCGGTTCTTCGTCTTCTTCGGGCAGGTCTTCAACGGAAGCCGACATCGGGTATGACAACGATTCATTTCCCTGACAGCCATTTAGACAGTATCTAAACA
>CAZXCE010000498.1:0-6454 GCA_964639175.1 uncultured Clostridia bacterium | reverse complement strand
CGAAAACCGGGTCCGCCAGGATTGCCAGCGTTTTGGCTGCCGGTTTGCGTCCGGCGGCCTGGGTGCGCAGCACTGTCAGTGTCGTCGCTGATGGCAGCGTGACGATTTCATGGTCTTCAATCAGAAACACCGTAGCCGGATTTGCTTTGGCTGACTTGCCTTTTCCAGCCGTACTTCCAGCTTTTGGAAGTATTGCAAATGGAATGTATTGCAGTGCGCCATCCGCCACGATGAGCAACCGTTTTTTGCCAAGTTCGCCAGCAACCGGCCCCAGGATCAAGGCGCTTAATTTTGCCGCCGCTTGCGGTAACGCCGTATCGGCGTCGGCAATGAATGCCGCGCGGGGTTTTAATCCAATATGTCGTTCCTGGACATTGCGGCTGACAAGCAACTCACGAACCTGACGGGCGGCCAGCTCGATTTCCTGGTGAGGCGGTAACACAAAGACTTTGGCACTCGTTGGGGTCACTGCCCACACATAGCTCTGCTTTTCACCCAGAAAATATTCAAGCAGCACGGTTTTTGGATCGAGCACTTTTTGCTGAATGTCCTGAACCGTCAACGCCTGTGGTTGTGTCAGGGCTGCGTAGGCCGGGCTTTTTTCACGAATTTCAGCCTGCACAAGCGACAGGTCTTTGGTCAGAAGGTCAATTTCGGTTTTGGCGGCTGCTTCCTGGTCCTGCGAATGCGGACTGTTGAGCAAGAGCGTCAACCGCTGGAGCTTTTCGCTCAACCGGTGCTCCAGCGTTTGCTCGCGTTCCAGCAATTTCGGGTCAATTCCCTGGCGAATATCGGCGCCAGCCTCAAGCAAGGTTTCGATCAAGGTTCGCGCCCGTGCCTGCTCGCTTACGGTCAGGGCTTCAAGATCGTGTCCGGCTTTCGGATTGGCCTGATGCTGCAACATCAACACGTCAATATAGAGTTCGAAATGGTCGTGAACCGTCGCTGAAAATGACGACCGCGACGCCTGAGTCCCGGCATTGGAACGAATAAATTCAATCAGTTTCAGGGATTCTTCGATTTTGGCTCTGGCTTCAGCGAGTTTTCCGACGGCAACCAGTGAGTTGGTCAGATTAAAGAGCGTTTGCGATTGCCCCCACCGGTTGCCGATCTGTGTATCAAGAACAAGGCTTTGCGAATACAACTCGATGGCGGTGTTGTGGTCGTTGACCATTGCTGCCAGCCAACCAAGGTTGTTCAACGTCTGAGCCTGCCCCAGGTGATCATTGAGTTTTTTGCGAATTTGCAATGCCTGATCAAAGGTATCTTTTGCCTTGGAAGTATCTCCCTGCAATGCCTGGATTTTGCCAATATTATTTAATGTGGCGGCACGCCCCAACTGGTTGCCAATGGCTTCCCACAACGGGAGCGAACGAGTAAAAAATGGCAAAGCCGCAACCGGGTCTCCAATTCTAAACCAGACGGTTCCGATGTTATTGAGAATGGCAGCCTGGGTTCTTTGGTCACCCAGGAGTTCAGCGAGCACAAGTGCTTTTTCATAAAACTGCAAGGCTGATTTTGATTCACCGAGTGAGGAATACACCGATCCAATGTTGATCAACACAATTGTTTGCCGGACGCGATTCTCTGTTTTCTTCAGGATTTCGACGGCTCGACGGTAGTACTCTAAAGCCAATTGTTTTTTTCCAAGGACATCACTTACCTGTCCCAGATTGCTCAGTGTTTCTGCCAGACTGTTTGGATCTTCGATCTTTTCCCGCAAGGTTAATGCTTTCTTGTAGTAATCAGCCGCCTTTTGCAAATCACCAGTTTCGGCATATGCCGCCCCAATTCCGTTCAACGCCTTGGCCCTGGCATATTCGTCGTGCGCAGCCTCAAAATGCGGAAGTGCCTGCAAATAGTATCGGATAGCCGTCAATTTCTCCCCGAGAGCAGAATAAGCATTGCCAATATTGAGCATCACATAGCCTTCGCCTCGACTATCTTTTAAAGACGCAGCCAGAAGTAATGCTTGTTCAAAAAAGGAAATTGCTTGTTGAGACTGACCAAGGCTCACCAGGCATGTCCCAATCGCATTCAAACACGTCGCCTGCCCCTGAACGTCCCCAACCGATTGAAACAGTTTGAGCGCCGTCTGATATTTTCCAATCGCTTGTTGAATGGTCTGACGCGTGGCCTGGGCACGCAGCATTTCACCATCGTTGAGTGCGGCGCGGGCGGCAATCCGGTCTTTATCTTTTGGATTGGCAGCCCGGCGCTCGACCAGTTTGAGTTCATAGCGCCCGGCAGAGTCACCGGCTTCGAGCGAACGCACTTCAAGCCGGATTGAACTGGCAGTTGCAGTTAAAAACTCAACCGGTTCCGGCCCCTGCGTACCATTTGGGCTGTCAACCTCGGTGATTTTTTCACCACTGGCTGAAAAAATCGCCACCACAACGTCAATCCCCTTTTGTTCGACCACCAGATGGAGATATTCACTGGCACTGGTGGCGATCTGATAGGTGTGGGTTTCACCGCCTTTGAGGTCACGCTCGATTGGTTTTGAGAGGTCGGTGACGGTGGTTTGGCCTGCGGCAACGACTGAGGGTGGTCTGAGCGCAGCCTCAGTCGGCATTCCAAACACCACAAGCAGGATCAATCCACAAATGCAATTGAAAGAGTTTTGAAGCATGGCGGGGATTCCTTCACAAGTACAAAGTTCAAGCTTTAGCTTGCCTTTCAATGCCGGATCAAGTCAAAACAAGTTCAATCAAAAACTTGAAATACCCGAACGGATTATTTTTACAAGCTGCAGCTTGAACTCTGAGCAAAAAGGGCAGTCTGTCACAGATTTATTCAGCTCCGCGACTTTGAAGTCCAGCAACGAAGTGTGCATAATACGGGGCAATTCATTTTCTGCCCACGTTTTTCCAGGTCCAGTTCACTCAAATCCTCATTCAATTTCAACAAGGGAGCGGTTGTGTCTGAATCTTTTAACCGTGCTAAATGCGCTCCGGCGCGCCCCCACCCACGCGCATTTCATCGGGCATATCTGAGCAACCTGCTGAGCAGCCATTTTGATGTGCCGCTGGTATTGATTGAAGCTCCGCGAGGGTACGGAAAAACCACGTTACTGGCCTCAATGGCCCATCGAGTCGGCGCCAACGTTCGCTGGCTGACGCTTGATGCTAGAGATCGTGACTTAAACCATTGTGTTCAGAGCCTTTGCAGTTCACTTTACAATGTCCAGATGGGTGCCGGCCAGACAACTGTTTCAAGCACCAGTCAGGCCGCCCGACTGATTGTCAGCGCGCTCAAAGAACTTTCAATTGATACCCTGATTTTGGACAACTATGAAACTGTGATTGGGTCTGACAGTGTCAATGGGCTGATCGAGCAAATTGTCAGTGAATTACCACCGCTCAACCAGATTGTCGTCGCCTCGCAAAAAGCCCCGCCGTTTAAACGTGCGGCCCGGATTCGAGCCAAAGTGATGGAACTCAATCCGTCTGATTTGCGCTTTGACAGCGATGATGTGGCCAGCTATTTCGACACGATTGCCCGCTATCGCCTGACCCCGACCGAGGCCAGCCTGATTGTCCAGCGAACTGAAGGCCAGCCGGTGACAATCAATCTGCTGTCACAACTGGCGTATGGGTTACAGTCTTACCTTCGAATCAATTTCGATGCGCTGCCGCTCTCTCCCGGTGAACAAACCCTGCTCTATTTGCTGCGTGAAGTCCTCAACCGACTCCCATTCCCGCTTGAAGAGGCGGGCACCTTGCTCTCGAACTATCAGAAATCGCTCCAACCTCCACCAGCCTCACCCACCGATGAAACCGATCCTGCCGCACCGACTGTTGAAGAAGCACAGGCTGCGGCCATGCCCCTGTTTGAGAAACTGGCTGCCCATTATTGTCTGGTGCACGAACACGAAACCGAACCGATGACGCTGGTTCCGCATTCGCTGCTGGTGGATTTTGGGAATGTCCTTTAACACCGGGGCTGAAAAAACCAGGGCTGGGGGCTAAGAGTTGCTTTCACGTGCCAGGCTTTTTGATTTCATCCCGGAAGGATAAGAACCAAACACTCAGGCGTGCCCGCCTTGTTTCCACTACTTCACTACTTCACTACTTCGCTCATCCTATGCTTCGAAAATCCTTTCTGCTGCTCTTCGTTTTTTTCTTTGCTTACTCAAGCTGTCTTCCAATTTTTGCCGATGAAGGCATGTGGACGTTCGACAATCCGCCCATCAAACAGGTCAAAGACAAATTTGGCTTTGAAATGAATCGGGCGTGGCTTGATCACGTTCGACTGGCGGCCTGCCGGCTCAACAATGGCGGCTCCGGTTCATTTGTTTCGGCAGATGGGCTGGTGTTGACCAATCACCACGTTGCCAGTTCGGCGATTGCCCAGCTTTCAACGCCGCAACGCGACTTGATGAAAAACGGCTTTTATGCGCGAACTCGGGGCGAAGAACTCCGTTGCCCGGACCTGGAAATCAACGTCCTGTATGCCTATGAAGAAGTCACCGACCGGGTGCTGCGCGCTGGTCGCAACGCTGGTGACGACCGCTCGGCTGAAAAAATGCGCAAGGCCGAGATGGCTGATATTGAAAAAGAATCCACCGAACGCACCGGGCTTAAATCAACCGTCGTGACCATGTATGAAGGTGGCGAATACTGGCTCTATCAGTTCAAAAAATACACTGATGTGCGGCTGGTATTTGCGCCTGAAGCGCAGGCGGCGGAATTTGGCGGCGATTATGACAACTTCAGTTTTCCGCGCTTCGGTCTCGATTTTTCCTTTTTCCGGGTCTATGAAAATGACCGCCCGGCCCGAATCGAGCATTACCTGAAATGGAATAGCCGTGGCGCCAAAGAAAACGAATTGATCTTTGTGGTGGGCAACCCCGGCAAAACTGACCGACTGCGCACCGTTTCCCAGCTTGAATACCAGCGCGACATTGAAAACCTGGTTATGCTCAAAGGGTTGCGGCGACGGCGGAAAGCCCTGGAGGAATTCTCTGAAAAGAGTGCTGAAAATGCCCGCCGGGCAGATGATGCGCTGCATTCGATCAACAATTCGCTCAAACGTTTGAATGGTCAGCAGGAAGGACTCGAATCAGACAAGCTGATGCGCCAGAAAGTTGATGAGGAAAAGGAACTCCGGCAAAAAGTGGCCGCCAGTCCCGAACTTCAGCGCAAATTCGGCGATGCCTGGGATCAAATGGCTGACGCCTACAAAAAGCTCTATCCCACGATGGGCAAACGGGTGATGCTTTCGAGCTTTTCGAATGCTCCACTGGCCGCCAAAGCCCTGCAAATTGTGCAGTATGTGACCGAAGTTCAAAAACCAAATGCCGAACGACTCGAAGCCTATCGCGAATCCAACCTGGAATCGTTGCGGTTTCAACTGCTGTCACCAGCCCCGGTGTATGCCGACCTTGAAGAAGTGTTGCTCCTGACGCGACTCCAGGAACTGCGCGACGAACTGGGTGAAAATGACCCGTTTGTGCAGGCGGTGTTGGGCAATAAACGGCCTCGCGAAGCGGCGAGCGATATGATTCAGGGCACTCGATTGGCGGATGTCAATTTCCGCAAGTCCATTCTCGACGGAGGTCTGGCAGCCCTCGAACGCTCAAATGATCCGCTCTTGCAGGCTGCCCGGCGGGTTGATCCAATTGTCCGCGAACTCGATCAGTGGAATAAACAGAACATTGACAGCGTCCGCAATGCGGCTGGTGAAAAGGTCGCCCGCGCCCGATTTGCCGTTTATGGCCGAACGCTCGCACCAGATGCCAATTTCAATATGCGGCTGAGCTATGGTGTTGTCAAAGGGTATGAATTCAACACCACGATGTTGCCCTACAAGACGACCTTTGGCGGCCTGTTTGATCGGGAAGCCAGCTTTGACGCCAAACCACCGTTTAATATTGCGACCCGAATCAAAGCCAGCCGCAGTCGAATCAACATGGACACGCCAGTTGATTTTGTCTACACGGCAGACACGATTGGCGGCAATTCAGGAAGTCCAGTCGTCAATCAGGCGGGCGAACTCGTCGGCGTCAACTTTGACAGCAACGTCCATCGGTTTGTGTCGCGCTATATCTACACCGAAGACAAAGGCCGGGCGATGGCCGTTCACGCGGGCGGGATGATGGAAACCATTCGCAACGTCTATGATGCCAAAGGGTTGGCTGAAGAACTCGAACGCGGGTCTTCAGGCAGCGGTGGCGGCGGTGGCAGCGTTCCGGCGCCGACGCCAGGACCGGGAATGGCACTGTCCCCAGATCAGGTTTCGGTTGATTTGATGAATCTGGCAAATCGGATTCGTGGCAAAGTCGAAGCCGCCGAACGCAATAACCCCGACGAACCGCCGTTTATGAACGGCAACCCCGAATACCTCCGGTTTCGGTTTGATAATGATCGGCTCGAAAGTTATGTCACGTACCGCGAACGGCAACTGGTGATTTATCCGATTGACGCCTATCGCGCGGTGTTCAAAGGGAAAG
>CAZXCE010000497.1:0-6482 GCA_964639175.1 uncultured Clostridia bacterium | reverse complement strand
TACTAAGCACCAAGCACCAAGTACTAAGCACCAAGCTCTTAGCACTTTCTTCATTCTTCTTTCTCAATTCTTCATTCTTCATTCAGTTAGGAAAGTCCAATCTCAGCCCGAGGGTTTTCTGGATTCAACTTTGCAAATTGTCGCAACAGGTCCTTGGTTTCTTCACTGATTACCTTTGGAAGCGTAATCCGGACCTCGACATACTGGTCTCCCCGTTCCTGGCCCTGGCTGCGAAGAATCGGAAATCCTTTTTCCCGCAACCGGAACTGCTGTCCAGATTGTGTACCGGGTGGAATTCTGAGAACAGCTTTACCATTGATCGTTGGAACCTCGATTTTGGTGCCAAGCGCGGCTTCCGGAACGGTAATCGGAATGGTGCAGTGGATGTTATCCCCTTTGCGCACAAAATATTGATGCACTCCAACATTGGTAATGATCAACAAATCACCAGCCTGGCCTCCACGCACACCGGCATGGCCTTTGCCAGTTACCCGGACGCGTGAACCGGTGTCCACCCCGGCTGGAATACGCACTTTGACGGCTTCAGACTTTAAAAGTACGCCCTGTCCACGGCAGGCCACACAGATTGGCCGCCGTTTCCCCGTTCCATTACAGGCGCTGCAGGGCATATTCAACCCAAATCCCATGCGATTGGGTCCGCGTTGACCACTTCCGTTACAGGTACCGCAGGTGGTGGTGGGCCCCGGTCCATCTCCGGTTGAATTGCAGTTGGTACAGCCTTCGTTTCGGCTGATGGTAATGGTTGCGGTTAACCCATTGGCAGCGTCTTCAAATGAAACGGCCAGCGGGTATTCGATATCGGCGCCACGCTGGGTACTGGGACCAGCCGAGGCCGCAGCCCGCCCTCCGCTAAATAATTCTGAAAAGATGTCGCGGAATGAACCACTTCCCATATCCCCAAAATCAAACCCGCCAAATCCGCCAGGACCGGCATTGGCATAGCTTTCATTATAACTGCCAAATTTATCGTAGATTTCGCGCTTCTTTGGATCGCTGAGCACCTCAAAGGCTTCAGAGATTTTTTTGAATTTCTCTTCGGCCACCTTATCACCGGGGTTGAGATCGGGGTGATATTTTCGAGCTAATTTGCGATATGCCTTTTTGATTTCCTCGGCTGAGGCCGATTTCGCGACCCCAAGCAAGGTGTAATAGTCTTCATTTGCCATAAGGCAGCCTCAACACAGGTTGAATGAGTACAATTTCAGGCGAAAGAACCTGCAAAAAATCAGGCCAGAAACAGGTTGAGGAGAAAGCCATTTTTCCTGACAGCAAAGCCTTCTCCTCATGTTCCCTCTACCTGGTGATTCGGTTCCGATGTGTGAAATGGACTATTTCTTGTCGTCCACATCAACATATTCGGCATCAATCACATTGTCATCTGAGCGGGTCGTTGAGCCGCCAGCGCCGGCTGAGGCCGAGGCGCCTGTAGCTGATCCGCCTGGAGGAGCCCCAGCCCCACCCTGACGATAAATAACTTCAGCCAGTTTTTGTGAACTACGGCTGAGTTTTTCATACAGGCTGTTCAACTCTGACAGACTGGCTGTTTCCAGCTTGGATTTTGATTCACTGAGTGCCGCTTCAATCTCGCTGATGGTGGCCGCATCAACTTTATCCCGATTTTCAGACAGCGCTTTTTCAGTCTGGTACACAAGCGAGTCAAGTCGGTTTTTCGATTCGATTTGCTCGCGACGCTGCTGGTCAGTCGCTGCGTTTGACTCAGCATCGCGAACCATCCGATCAATTTCATCCTTGGCCAGTCCTGAACTCGCAGTAATGGTGATTTTCTGCTCACGGCCAGTGCCCAAATCCTTGGCCGAAACGTTCACAATCCCGTTGGCATCAATGTCGAAGGTGACTTCAATTTGAGGAACGCCACGTGGCGCTGGCGGAATACCAATCAATCGGAACTGGGCCAGGGTCCGGTTGTCACGGGCCATTGGGCGTTCGCCCTGCAATACGTGGACTTCAACCGAAGTCTGGTTATCAGCCGCCGTTGAAAAGACTTCGCTCTTGCGGGTCGGAATCGTGGTGTTACGCGGAATCAACACCGTGGTGACACCGCCCAGGGTTTCGATCCCCAGTGACAACGGGGTCACATCCAGGAGCAGCAGGTCTTTGACATCGCCAGCCAAGACACCAGCCTGAACTGCCGCCCCAACCGCCACCACTTCATCCGGGTTTACCGATTTATTCGGCTCTTTGCCAAAGAATTCACGCACCAGTTGCTGGACTTTCGGGATGCGGGTTGACCCACCAACCAGCACGACTTCATGAATTTGCGACGGCTTCATTCCCGCATCTTCCATCGCCAGTCGGCAGGGTTCGAGCGTCCGGCGCAGAATATCATCCACCAGGCTCTCAAACTTGGCCCGGGTCAGACGCATGACCAGGTGTTTTGGTCCAGAGGCGTCAGCCGTGATAAACGGCAGGTTAATCTCGGTTTCCAGCGCTGACGACAGTTCCATCTTGGCTTTTTCAGCCGCTTCTTTGAGCCGCTGTAACGCCATTTTGTCAGCAGAAATATCAATTCCCTGATCCTTTTTGAATTCGGAAATGATCCACTCGATCAGGCGTTTATCAATGTCATCGCCACCCAGGTGGGTATCGCCGTTGGTGGCTTTCACTTCGACCACGCCTTCGCCGACTTCCAGAATTGAAATATCAAACGTACCGCCACCGAAGTCGAACACGGCAATGATTTCTTCTTTTTTCTTGTCCAACCCATAAGCCAGGGCGGCGGCGGTTGGTTCATTCACAATGCGCTTGACGTCTAAGCCAGCAATCCGTCCAGCATCTTTGGTGGCCTGCCGCTGGGCATCGTTAAAATAGGCCGGAACGGTAATCACGGCTTCAGTCACGGGTTGTCCCAGGTATTCTTCAGCAGCGGTTTTCAACTTCTGCAAGATCATCGCTGACAGTTCCGGCGGCGCCCATTCCTTGCTGCCAGCCATTACTCGAACGTCCCCGTTGGAAGCCGGCTGAACTGAAAACGGCACCTGAGCAATCTCGCCGGAGACTTCGTTAAACCGACGTCCCATAAAGCGCTTGATGGAATAAATTGTGTTTTCGGGATTGGTCACCGCCTGACGTTTGGCGACCTGCCCTACCAGACGATTTCCATCTTTGGTAAAAGCCACCACTGATGGAGTCGTGCGTGCTCCTTCAGCATTTGTAATCACTACCGGTTCGCCGCCTTCCATCACGGCAACGACCGAATTTGTTGTTCCTAAATCAATTCCAATAATCTTGCCCATCTGATTGCCTCCAACCCATATTCCTTTTAGAAGGTATTAATTCCGGCTGTGTCTAGCAGGAACAGCCATTGTTGAATCTGGGCCGAGTGTAATACCTGAGTGTATCCTTGTCAAGTTTTTTTGACATTAAGACACCCAACCTTTTTCCGATTTCTTCCCGTCACCTCCGTGCAGCACTCCCAAACGCGAGCCACCCTGATCTCATTTTTTCATGGCGAATTCGGCCCTCTTCCGCTAGAGTATCGCGCGCACCAATTCCAGCCCCACGGTGTGGTTTCTGTTCTCAAACTTCCCTCTTTTTAAAGGATTTACCGCTATGACTCACCCAGCTCTTGTGCCGGCTCTGGCCTGGCTTGACCAGCGGATTGCCCAGGACACCTCACTCAGCCCGGCTCTTTTTGATCAGCTCCTTGCGGCTGAACGGGCTCAAGGACTACTCCATGGAACACGGCCCTTGTGCCCATTTTTGCGTCCCCATATTCTGCATCGGTCGCAATATGAAGCCATTAGCCGGGCAGCGGAATCTCTGGCGACGGCATTTGAACATCTGGCGACTGTCGCCCTCCAAAATCCGCAGATTATGTCCTTGCTTGGGCTGACCCCAAAAGAAGAAGCGATGGCCCGGCTGGATCCAGGCTATCCCCGGCTCTGTGTGACCAGTCGCCTGGACACCTTTTGTACTGACACCGGATTTCAGTTCTTGGAGTATAACGCCGAAACTCCGGCTGGAATCTCGGACCAGGCCTTGATGAATAATATTTTCTACAAACTTCCTCATTTGCAGGAGTTTCTTGAGCAATTTCCCCACTGGATCCCCGACCCACAAACGCGACTGCTGCGGGCCCTGCTTGAAACCTACCGGGCCTGGGGTGGCACCAAAGACAAACCACACATTGGCATTGTGGACTGGCGCGGTGTTCCAACCTGGAGTGAATTTGAAGTTTTGAAGATCTACTTTGAATCACAGGGCTACCCAACGGTCATCTGCGATCCTCACGAACTGGAATATGATAATCAGGTACTCAGATATGGCGATTTCGAAATTGATATCTTTTACAAACGGGTGATCATCCATGAATTCCTGGAGAAATTTGACGAAACCCACCCACTCGTGCGTGCCTATGCAGATCATCGGGTCTGCATGATCAACTCGTTTCGGGCTAAAATTGCCCACAAAAAAGCCGGGTTTGCCATTCTCAGCGACGAACAATTTGAACATCTGTTCACACCGGAACAGGTACAGGTCTTTCGCAACCACGTTCCCTGGACACGCCTGGTTCAAGACGGCAAATCCACCCATAAAGGCGAACCGATTGATTTACTTGATTTTATTTCTCAAAACCGGAGTCATCTGGTTCTCAAACCAAGTGACGATTACGGTGGTCACGGCGTGGTGATTGGGTGGGACGTGGATCAAGCAGCCTGGGAAAACGCTATCAAACTGGCCACCAACCATGATTATGTGGTGCAGGAACGGGTTCCGGTTCAAAAAATCAAAATTCCGCTCTTTACTGACCAGATTGAAACCCACGAACTGCTGGTTGATTTTGATCCTTACCTGTTTAACAACCAGGTTGAAGGTGGAATGGTTCGGCTGGCGGCCACATCACTGGTCAATGTATCTTCTGGCGGCGGTGAAGCGCCGTTGTTAATTCTGGAATAGAATCCCCACCCGCTCACGCAGGTGGTACTGACCTGTCAGCTTTATGTCATTTGATCAATTATTTGGGAATCAACCACTCAAAGATCTTTTGCTTCGGGGACTTGGGCAAAATCGGCTTCCGCATTCGCTGCTGTTCACAGGGTCAGAAGGAATCGGGAAACGTCAATTTGCCCTGGCCCTGGCTCAGGCATATAACTGCCCGGTGTCCCCTTTTGCTGGCTGTGGGCACTGTGCCACCTGTCTGCGAATTGAGAAAAAAGAACATCCCGACGTTCAGTTAATTTCGCCAGATGGTGCTTTCATTAAAGTTGCTCAAATCCGGACCGAACTTGAAAAGCTGAGTTTTGAACCGTTTGAAGGAAACCGACGAGTCGTGATTTTTGATTCAGCCGAACGGATGAACCTCAATGCGGCCAATGCGCTGCTCAAAATGCTGGAGGAGCCACCAGTTCACACCTCTCTGATTTTGGTCACCCCTAATGCCCAGGCATTACTTGAGACCATCCGCTCACGATGTCAAATCTTTCGTTTTCAACCACTGACCATTGCTGAAATGGAGGCCTACCTGAGTCAAAATGTCAGGCGGCCAGTTGAAGAAAACCAGCTCCTGGCGCGCATTGCCCTTGGAAGCCCCGGTCGAGTCACCGGAATTGACCTCACAGAATATCGCGCAATGCGCAAAGAAGCCCTGGAACTCATTGAATTGCTCGGCAAAGGCACCCAGCGCGTTCGATTGTTTAAAGCCGCAACACATTTTGGAAAAAAAGAGCGCGATGAATTTGAAGCCCGCTTAAACCTGATTGAAAGCGTTCTCCACGATGTTCTTTATCTGTTGAACAACGTCGAACCAGAAAAATTGATACACCTGGACGTCCTCACCAGACTCAAATCAATCAGTCAGCAATTCACAATTGAACGACTGGCTGAACTCCTTCGCCGCTTTGAAAATATTCGGAAAAACATGGTTCGCAATGCCAACCGAACCATGCAGCTTGAAGCCATGTTTCTGGAGTTTATCGCGTCGAAAGTTTAATCAGAATGAAGAATGAAGAATTGAGAATGAAGAATTGAGAATTGAGAATTGAGAATTGAGAATTGATCTATTACTTGTGTTGCCGGGCGTTTCTCAAAATAGTGGTTAAAATTGAGATTATTTCGTTTGCCTCCTTCTGGAGTAAAGTGATTCTTTCAACTGGAACGATTGAACATGCCTGAAACAATCTGAGCCAATAGTATGTTTCCCTGGCTTATTTCAAACTGATACTACACTTTGAAATAAAATCCGCCCGACTTTGACCAACGCTTGCCTCTTCAAGATTTGCCCCAATTGAAGTTCCAGACCGGAGAATTTGTTTCCCTAAAACCCTTCCCAATTCACCCTGTTTTTCAAGGAACTGGTACAGTTTGACAATACGACAAGAAAACTCAAATGCCCGGTCCTGGATTCTTTTTGATGAATTAAACTCATTCATATTTTCCATTTAACCTTTTCATTCTCAATTCTTCATTCTTCATTCTTCATTCTTCATTCTTCATTCTTCATT
>CAZXCE010000496.1:0-6500 GCA_964639175.1 uncultured Clostridia bacterium | reverse complement strand
GCTGAAGGATGAGAGATGAAAGAAAACCAGTTCTTCAGCCCCAATCAGAGGTGAAGTTCAATTCAGGAGAGAACTATGAGTTTCATTGGCGATGGTTTTGTTTTGGGAGAGGTACCTCAATTGCTGATTGTTCAAACTCCGCTCCCGGCTGGTTTAGACGAGTTGGTTCCAATTATTGTGATTCCCAGTCTGTGTTTGATGATTGCCTGGCTGGTCTGGGTGTTGAACCGAACGACCTATCTGAAAACAAAGGCCCAGATTGAGTTGCATAACCAACTGGTACAGCGAATTCACTCGACCCAGGATGTTTTGCGCCTTTTGGAAACCGAAGCTGGTCGGCAATTACTGGACGCTCTTTCCCTGGAACGGCCAACCACACGAGAAGAAATTGTGAATTCAGTGCGGAAAGGGATCATTCTGAGTATGGTGGGATTGGGCGGGCTGTTGCTGCGCCTGATATTTCCAATGGGGTATGGCGTTTTCATCCTGGCCAGTGTTTTGGTTGGAATGATCGGAGCTGGCCTGCTTGTTTCATCATTTGTTGTCTACCGATTATCACAATCCTGGGGGTTGATTTCAGAAACCCGACCGAAAAATCGAGAGCTGAACCCACACGATACGAGTCTTTTCCGGTGAGATCGGATTTATCCAATTTTGGAATGAACCGTTGCAATCTGAGAAAGTGAACTCATTGAAAGTCTTGTATGTTTACTCAGCCCTTTGCCCCCAATGGCATTACCTTGTGAAAGAGCTGTCATGGACGAACCAGCCTTCGAGGTTTTTTACAGAAAGACAGCGCCGCGATTGTGGGCTTATGTGCATCGAGCCTCGGGAAGTTCGACGGTCGCTGATGACATTTTGCAAGAGGCATATTTCCGATTTCTTCGTTCACCAGGAACTGCAATGGATCAGGCTCAGATGAAATCCTACCTTTTCAAAATTGCAACCAACCTCCTGAACGATCATTGGCGCCGTCAAAAGCGTGAACATCCAGGATTGCCGGCATATCATTCCGAACCTGTTACACCTGGAGATTTCTCTCAACACGACGATGTGACACAGGCGCTGGATCAGTTGAACCATCAAGAGCGCTCACTCCTCTGGTTAGCTTATGTCGAAGGGGAAGAGCATCGGGAAATTGCGCAAACATTAGGCTTGAAAGAAAAAAGTATCCGCGTTTTACTGTTTCGTGCCAGACGGAAACTGGCCAGTTTCCTCAAGCTGGAACCTTCCACTGGAGAGCGTTGAGTATGTTGGAATCCATCTGCCCATTTGAAAACCAGGTCGAAGCCGCTGTTGTGTCAGGAACCTGGAATCCAGAACTGCAATCCCACGTTAAAAGTTGTTTGATCTGTCAGGATCTGGTGCGCGTGTCTGAATATCTGCAAACAGCCGCGACCTCTTCGACTGTGAAGGCTGTTTTACCCAGCCCTACCTATATCTGGCATCGGGCTCAATGGCTGCAACGACAGGAAGGCGAACGACGATTCGCCCGGTTGCTGGCAACGATCCGAATGGTTGGGTATCTGGTTTTTCTGTGTGGGATGGGAGGATGGCTTCTGGTTCACTGGCCAGACGTACAAAGGGAAGCCGGGCAGGTTTCACCCTGGCTGGTGACTCGGGTTCAGTCTGGTCTGGTTCTTGTCTCACAACCGCTTGGTTATCTAACGATCACGTTGTTTGGTATCAACCTTGGGCTTACGTTCTGGAGTTTGTGGCGTGAGCGCCAGGCTCACACGGCCTGACCAGAATGAGTTCGCGCCACATGGCTCAATACAAAAGCGGTGACCGGTCACCACACTCCAAATTTTTTTGCTATAGCTTTTCAGATAAATATTTCCAGAGTTTTTATTTTGGGGAGTCTCAGAAATCATTGAAGAATTTGGATTTATTTTCTGTGTGTTCCGTGTATTCCGTGGTTTCTTTATCTGAAATTCTATAATCCGTCATGGTGCAGGCTTTCCAGAATCAATTGATTGAGGTGCAAGCCAAACCGGAGCGTTTCTTCAGAGAGGGTTCGGGTATCGGGCAGGTTGAGTTGGGGTTGGCCGTGCAGGTGAGCCACCATTTTGGCCACCCGGTCGGTTTCACGAGGGGTCAAATCGGCAAACGACAACCGGAGTTCGGGCAGGATTCTTAAAAAATCGTCTTCGCTCCAGGCTGTCAGATATTCGTCGAGCAACGCGAGCAATCCTGAAAGATTCCAGGCGGCTTCACGGCAGGTTTTCAAGAGTCCTTGCAGAAAGCCAATCTGATCGCTGGTTGAGGCTGAAGCGCCTTCCAGAAATCCTCTGACAAAGTTCAACACGGCTGACTCGCTTATTTTTCCGGCGCTGAAGAGAATTCCAACCACGCCTCCGCACACGAGCGGGTTCCCATCCGGTTTCAAGGGAATCGGTTCCAGCGCTGAATAAAACAAAGTTTCATCTAAAAGCTGGTCTGGCGTGGAGTTGACCAGCTCGCGCAGTGACGCCAGGCTTTCCACTACGTTTGGGGCGATTTCCGCAGGGCACCCCGCAAGTTGTGGGATCAGAAAACAGGCTTTGTGAAACACTGCCTGACTTAACTCTGGCAACACCGTCAGGTGGTGGGCTTCGAGTGGTTCACGTGATTGCCAGAGCAGGAGCAATTGTTCCAGGGCTTCAACTAGCGAAGAAAAATCCGGATCCTGGTGAATATTCTCGGAAATCAGCGCCAGCAGCCGCGAAACCGACCGGTGCAGACCCATTTGACAGGCCGACACCAGCAACCGGACGGCCTGGGTGGCGCTTCGGGATTTTCCTTCCGCTTCAAGATCGCTGATGGTTTTGACCAGCAGGTTGAGCGCGGCTTCCTCAACCGTGGTGCCAAAGAGCGACTGTTCGACCAGTTTCGTTTCCACCAGTGGTGTCCACTGGTAATCCCATTGTTCCTGAAGTCGTTCCAGACCTGTCCCGCGTGCAAAATCCGGCCCCGCCATCAATCGAGCAAAAAACACCTGGAGAAATTTCAGGCGATGGAAAAACCGGCTTATCCGGCGATGTGTTTTTTTCCGATACACATCCAGGCTGATTGATTTGGGGGTGGAATCTCCGATTTTAAGCCGTAAGCTGGTGGCCTCACGGCGAAAGTTTTCGACAATCGGCGGAACCCCAACCGTTGGCGGCAAGTCACCGATTTGATCCCCAGTCAAAAGTTTCTGCACGGTTTCAAGCAGGAGTTTTCCTTCCGTGTCCATCGCGCCTTTCACAAAGCAACTCCGGATGCCATCAAGCAGGTCTTCGCGGGTTGGGCCGCTGGTGTGTCCTCGAAACCGGGCCAGTTGCCGGGCCTGGGCCAGCGCCGAAATTTCATCAACCGACGAGAGCGGCGTCATTCCATTTTGATCACGAGTCAGTCGTCCGATTTTAACCAGAAAGTGGGCAGCCACAGTAATGCCGGGTTCCGGGTTCCGAGTTCCGGGTTCCGGGTTGAGATGTTCCCACGTCTGCTGGTAATAGTTGGGCGAAGGCATTCCGGCGGCATAGCCGTTGAGGGCGTCGAGTTGTTCAAAGCTGTACCGCATCACCACTGTTTGGGCATCACTTTCGGCAAATTTTGGCTTTTTGGGACGGTTGACCGGCTGGTGTATCAGTTTCGGGAGCACCACCGTGTGAAACCCACCCGTAACGACCAGAATTTTTCCGGTCGTGAGTGTCAGTTCCTCTTGAATGGCGGCGGCCATGGCCTGTTCGCGGGCAAGTGTGCCATCAGCCTGGAGCATCTCGGCGGATGAATCCTGCCGCGCCATCAGGCAATATCCGATCACATTTCTGACAAAAACATCGGTTGGAAGCTGAAGGAAACTCGCCTCAAAGAGGTGGTCCCAGAGTTCATTATGGTCACGACACCCGGCGCGTCTGGCAAGGGCCGCCAGGTACGCGCTTCGGCGAAAGACACTTTCATCCAGCAGGGCACGGGACACAGGGTGAGCCCCAGCCAGGATCTGTTCGGGAAAGGTCAGATCAATAAATTTGAGGTGGGCGCCAATTTTCTGACCGGCTTTCAATGCCACCAGTTCCGGTGTGTAGTCGCAAAATGGGTAAAATCCGGCAAACCGGGGCGGACCCGCATCAAGCAAGCCAGGGAAGGAACTATCGAGCGATTGCCGACGGTCCACAAACGTGGTGTAAATCGCAACGGGCGGTTTGGTTCGTGGATCAAGCAAGGTCGGAATGAGCGGCGTGATGTCTCCCGGGCCTTCGATCAAAATCGCGGCTGGTTTTTCCTCATAAATCACTTTTTGAAGATGCCAGGCACAGGCCGGACTGTGATGCCGGATTGGAAAAAACACCAGCCGGTCTGTCCAGAGGGAACTGGCAATGAGGCAAATTTGATCTTGCATAGCGGTCGGTATGTTCAGAAAACCCACCCGCTCACGCAGGTGGTACTGACAGTCGGTAGGTTTGGAACCCCACCCGCTCACACAGGTGGTACTGACAGTCGGTAGGTTCGGAAATATCGGTCCCACAACGGACTATTTTTCGCGCGGGCTTTGACGACTACATCGAAGTAATGCTTGAGCTTTTTGGCATCTTCCGAACTGTCTTTGAGAACCGTTCCAATCAGGTTGCGGGCGATGTGTTCGGGGGCAAGCTGGCCGTCTCCGAAATAGCAGGCATCGAGTCCGGCAGACAATCCAACCGAGACGGCTTCGGCAGTGGACATCACGGTTGAGGGACGTTCCACCGCGGTGCCTTCGGCGGTGCGACCCTGGCGCAGATCGTGAAACGTGGTCACAAGCAGGTCAATGACATCGGTTTCAATTTGAATTGTGGCTTCGGCTTCGGCGAGCAGGAGCTGGGTTTGCTCCAAAACCAGTTTGAGTTCCAGTTCTTTACTGGCAATCGGATGGACCGTCTCAAAGTTGAATCTGCGTTTGAGGGCGCTCGACATTTCATTGACGCCCCGGTCGCGTAAATTCGCGGTGGCAATGATGTTAAATCCTTTGCGGGCAAAAAGTACGGTGTGGGCTTCGTCCAGTTCGGGAATGTGCAGCACCTTGTCGGAAAGAATGCTGACCATTGAATCCTGGATTTCAGGCGGGCAACGGGTGATTTCTTCAAAGCGGACAAGCCGGCCTTCTTTTAATCCGGTATAGATCGGGGACGGAACCAGTGCGCGCAGGCTGGGGCCTTCGGCCAGGAGCAGGGCAAAATTCCAGGTGTATTTGATTTGATCTTCGGTGGTTCCTGCTGTGCCCTGGATGGTGTTGGTTGATGTTCCCGAAATAGCCGCCGCGAGGAGTTCCGAAAGCATGGATTTCGCAGTTCCAGGTTCACCCACCAGCAGCAGCCCGCGATTTCCGGCCAGCGTAATGATCGCCCGATCAATTAAGGCATCATCTCCATAAAATTTTTCCTGGATAACAGTTTCCGTGGGCTGGCCTTCCCAGGTGTGGCGATAGGCTTTGCCGTCAGAACCAAGGATGAATTCACGGACCAGGCGCGGCGAAAGCTTCCATCCAGGTGGGCGAGGTGATTTGTCATTGGCCGCAAGTGCGTCGAGTTCCTGAGCATAGAGGATTTCGGCTGGTGGGCGGACGATGGCAGCAGGGTGTGAGTATGGTTTGGTCATAACACCAAAGAGGATTCAGGGTTTTGGGTTTCAGGAAAGCCCCGATTGTTCAGTTTCGTCACTGTTTGCTCATCCGAAGCGATGATTTTCGCATTCTGCCCTGGATTGTCCAAAAGTGGAAGAGAGTTCATTAAGCTGCTTGAATTCAATGAGATAACGGTATGATAAAGCTGATTTCGATGAAAGAAAATCAACAAGGTGGTTGACAAAGCAGGGCGATGTCCGGCATAGTTGCCTCGATTTTGAAAGTCAATTTCAAAATAAACCATCTTACTCAATGCAAAAAGCCTCTGGCGCGGCAACGCCAGAGGCTCTATTGCACAAACCAATCACCATTGCTGTGCGGTGTTTCTGTTTGGTGAGTGCGTCCTGATTCTAGCATACCTCCATCCGTTTACTCCTACCCTGGTTGGCGGCAGCCGGTGACAGCTCTCCATTCAGCCCACTGTTTTTAACTTTCACATAACGTCTTGCTCCAAGGCGGAAGGCAGACGTGTGTCTTTGGCTTCCGGATTAGCCGGATGTCACCTGACTGGATGGATGTATGCGTAAACTTTTTCATTCGATTGATCTTATTGCGACGTTACCTCAAGGGTTTCCACCCTCTCAGGCACGTTTGATATCTGTTCGATACACCAGGGCGCTGTCGTTGGCGGTGCTTGTGATGGTTCTGATGTGGCTTTCGCCAGCAATGCAGGCACAATCGCTGACTGGTTCACTTCAAGGAACGGTGACTGACCAGGCTGGAGCTGTGGTCCAGGGGGCCAGAATTGGCCTTCGTTCAACATCAGCCCAGGTGACCCAGGAAACGGTTTCCGATAGTCAAGGACAGTTCAGCCTCAAGAATCTGCCCGCCGGAGAGTACACCCTGGTCATTGAGAAAAAAGGGTTTCAGCCGCGCCAGC
>CAZXCE010000495.1:0-6503 GCA_964639175.1 uncultured Clostridia bacterium | reverse complement strand
CAACCGTGACTTCACGAAGGGACTTGCCTTCAGTTGAGCGCGCGGGGGGCGTGTCCGCAGTTCCAGTTGGGGTCTGTGCCAGATTGGTACCAATACTTAACCGTTGATGAGTGTCGTCATAGGTCAGACTGATGGCATCTTGCAGCCCCATTGGCATTTGGGTGAATTGCCCATCAAGAGACGAAAACTGGAATACCTCGCCGTTGAGCGTCCCCACAAACCCAAGGGTTCCACTCCGATCAAAAGATAAATTGGTCAAGGGTGACTCAAACGTCTGCTCTGCCACAAAGTTGATCGTGCCCCTGGTATCGTTGATCAGCGTAATGTGGCCTGGCTTCTGGATATGGCCTGGCTTCTGGATATGACCCGGCTTCTGAATTGCCAGACGGGTACTATTGGCCAGCGATGAAACGAGCAACGGGGTAACTTGAGCTTCTTCACTGCTTTCAGCCTGCATAAATGGCAGGCGGAAAGTTGAGATCCGGATACCTTGCAAGGTAAACCGATACAGTGACCCAGACCCGCTGGCAGCCACAAAAGCTTCGGTGCCGTCTTCATTCAAAGCCACATTGCTCTGGTCACCCACAATATCCACCACTCGCAACGTTTCACCTAAAAAGGTAAAACTGCCGGGATGAGTATAGCGCACAAAGCTCAGGCTGAACCGTCCATCGTTTGATCGCTTCAAAACAGCGATGCGGCCAGTTTGAACGTTGACATCAAAATCGGAAATTCGCCACCCGTCTTCAAAAAGATCAGGAGGTATCATTTCGATTCGGTTCAAAATCGTGCCATCAATTAAACTGACGGCAAACAAAGCGGCCTTATTTGAAACAATCGCAACTGGCGTTTGCGGGTGCATCCAGATTTCATCCAGGACTTCGGGTGCATACTGGTCTGGATTTCCACAAGCTGGCAGGAAAATCTGGATTGGCTCTGGTAGAAGTGAGTTGAGATGTGGTGATTGATTAAACTGGCCGGCACCATCAATCGCAATGAGACTGATGCACCCGACCCCAAATGTTTCTGGCTCTTTGCTCTGATGAACAATTGCCACCTGTGAAGTCAGTTTATGCAGCACTGTCCGGCTCGGTGTCGGCCCCAGCCAGTACTGATCGGTAATGGCACCATTTGATGCATCAAACGCATAGGCGTATTGACCAGAGTTTGGATCCGTATCCCCAGGTCGGGCCTGAGCTGAAGCAATTACCCCATAACGACCATTGGCAGTATAGGCCACAGTGTTGGTTCGTTCCAATAACCCCCCTGGCATCAACACTTCCACGTTGGACGCAGGACCCGATTGATCGGCGGTCACTGCCGGCAAAGGCATATAGACTGTCAGCAAACTGAATAGCAATAGAAGCGACGCTACATATTTTCGCATGTTCCCCCCAATGCCCACTCTTGCTCGCGGGACCCACCCGCCAGATGCACTAGGCTTGCATCCCCAGCACGGACGATCCAGTACCGGGTCGTACAATATGACCTGGTTTGGCAATATGTCCTGGTTTGGCGATATGGTGAGTGATGTCAATCACCGACTGGCCAGCCGCACAGGTCAGGCAGGCAATCCAGACGTAAACACCGATTTTTTTTACCATACAATCCTCAAATCTTTATTTTTCAACGGTTTGAGCTTAACCAAACAAAAAATCTGGTCGTGGTCGGCACCCATCAACGATAAGCAAAAAGAGACTTATCGTTTACAACCTCCCTGGCTCGATGA
Organism: uncultured Clostridia bacterium; assembly: GCA_964639175.1. Lineage (GTDB taxonomy): Bacteria > Acidobacteriota > Blastocatellia > Chloracidobacteriales > Chloracidobacteriaceae > JACQXX01. The sequence goes on along the minus strand of CAZXCE010000495.1, from coordinate 4,774 downwards.
TCCCTATGGAAAAACCTTGATATGAAAAACTCTGGCAAATTGTATTTGGATGAGATAGTGACGTGCCACGATACCATGTTGATTACGGGAGCGTCAAAACGATTGCTCAACATGGTGCCAGTTTCTGGGCAAGGAGAGAGGCTTGATGAAAGAGCCAGATCCTGGACATCAAAAATGGGGCTCTGGTTGAGGGAGAGAGTGGAAAAAGTGATCTGGTTGACGGTGGTTCGCATTCTCCGTCAACCAGAATTTACTACGTGATGTAGCGCGCCAGTGACACTATTGGTTTCTGCTTGATTTGTCCTCAAGAAAAGCTCAATTTTTTCTCAAGCCATAGCCTGTGAGAGACCATAAGTTCTTGAAAACACTAAATTTTCTGGTGAAAGCCACTGTGCAGATCAGTCAGTTCAGATCAATTTTCTTCATTTTTTCGCTTTGGGCGCATATTGGCTGCCAGGACCCGTTTCCGAATGCGAATGGCGGTGGGGGTAATTTCCACCAGTTCATCATCTCGAATAAATTCCAGCGCCTGTTCGAGCGATAATTCACGGAAAGGAATTAACCGGATGGCTTCGTCCGATGAGGAAGCCCGCATGTTGGTCAGTTTCTTTTCCCGAACCACATTCACATCCAGATCCACTTCGCGCGAATTTTCCCCGACAACCATCCCTTCATACACAGCAGTTTGGGGTCGGATGAACAATTCGCCACGTTCCTGCAACCCATACAATGCGTAGGCAGTTGCGTCACCAGGACGATCGGCAACCAGAGCCCCAGTTAATCGAGTTGTAATCACTCCTGACCATTCACCCCACTTCAGAAACAGGGTATTGAGAATCCCAGTGCCTTTGGTATTGGTTAAGAATTCTGATCGGAAGCCAATCAACCCACGCGAAGGGATTTCAAATTCCATCCGGACGCGTCCGGTTCCGTGATTGACCATCTTGGTCATATTGCCTTTTCGGCGTCCCATCGCTTCGGTGACCACACCGATAAAGGTATCTGGGCAATCAATTACCGCCAGTTCAATCGGTTCCTTTTTGACGCCGTCTTCAAACCGGGTGACCACTTCAGGTTTTGAAACCTGCATTTCATACCCGTCACGGCGCATCATTTCAATGAGAATTGAAAGCTGGAGTTCACCCCGACCTGAAACTTTCAGGCTCTCAGGAGAGTCGGTATCTTCAACACGGATTGATACATTGCCCAACATTTCCTTGTACAGGCGTTCGCGTAACTGCCGGGATGTGACATATTTCCCATCTCTGCCCGAAAACGGTGAATTATTCACTGAAAAGATCATCGAGATGGTTGGTTCGTCAATCTGGATCAGGGGCAACGGAATCGGGTTTTCAATTGAGGCAATGGTTTCACCAATGTTGATGCCATCAATACCAGCCACAGCAATGATGTCACCAGCGCCAGCCCGTTCACAGGAAACGCGCTTCAAGCCGTCAAAGGTGTACAACTGGGTGATTTTATGGCGTTCCATCTGACGATCCCGTTTGATCAACATCACGGGATCACCCATTTTGATTTCACCAGCCACAATCCGCCCTGTGCCAAGCCTCCCAACATATTCGTCATAGGCGATATTGGTCACCAGTACCTGGAGGGGTTCTTCCCGACGATCCAGAGGTGGGGGAATCGTCTTGAGGATTTGTTCAAAGAGTGGGCGTAAATCGTTACTCTCGTCTTCCAAATTCATTTTGGCCATTCCATCCCGGGCAATTGCATAAATAATCGGGAAGTCAATTTGATCGTCATTGGCATCGAGATCAATAAACAGGTCATACACTTCATTGATCACTTCCTGAGGACGGGCATCCTGGCGGTCAATCTTGTTGATGACTACAATTGATTTTAGATTCTGCTCCAGTGCTTTAGAGAGCACATATCGGGTTTGGGGGAGCGGTCCTTCTGAAGCATCAACCAGCAACATTACCCCATCCACCATTTTGAGAATGCGCTGAACTTCCCCACCAAAATCAGAGTGGCCCGGAGTGTCGAGAATGTTGATTTTGACCCCCTGATACTCAACCGAAGTATTTTTGGCCATAATCGTGATTCCGCGTTCACGCTCCAGGTCCATATTGTCCATCACGCGGTCAACAATTCGTTCATTCGAGCGGAAAAGTCCTGATTGCTTCAACATGGAATCGACCAGCGTGGTCTTGCCATGGTCAACGTGGGCAATAATGGCGACATTCCGAAGATCCTGACGTACTTTCACAACATTCACCTTTTACAATTCAATGGGTTAAAATTTGGATAAAACAGCAAAACTGGTCAGAGTATCGTAACTTGGCCGGAAAGACCATACCAAATTCCCGAACCCAATCGTGGCGTCAGGCCCTCAAAAAGAAAAAACCTGCCAGTGCAGGCACTGGCAGGTACAATTTGGATGGGTGGAAAACAATAGACTTATTGGAGTTCGACAAAATCACCCGGATAGGCTTCACGAGTGGTTCGGGTAATGATAGCAGTTGCCGCATTTGCCTCAACTCGCACGATGACAACTTCGCCAATCAAAGCACGTGGGAGTGTGTTCCGTGGAACCTGCTCAATAATTTTGGGTTTTGGCTTGGTTACCGTCGCAATCGAGGTATTATCACGGCTGTTGTACCGATCACTGGAGTAGTCACCCCGGCGAGGTGAACCAACTCGATCATCACGAAACTTGGTTACCGTATCACTGCCCAGCCGGCGGTAAATCGTCAAGTAATCACCGACCTTGACGCCATTATCAGCACCGATATTGAGATAAACAACATCATTTTGGCCAAGCATTTCCCGGTTATCCGGAGCAGCCAGAATCTGACCAGAGGTTCGCCCAGTTGGGGTTCCCGCAAGATTCAGTGGCTTGTATGGGCGTGGGGTCGGGGAAACCTTTTTATCATAGGGAATCGCCACATCCCCAAAACTAATTGGCCGACAGGCAACTTTAATTTGGGCAGTGGCGGTATTGTCCTGTAAAGCCACAATGCGCAAAAGACCCAGTTCATACACCAGATTGCCAACGACTTTCCCGCCTTTAAAATCCTTCACAGGGCCAATATTACGAACAACCTGGTATTCAGCCCCAAGCTGAATATTGCTCCCACGGCCTTTATTGAGATAGACGATATCGCCATCCGCATACATATCGTGTTCAGCTTCCCGATCAGCCCCAACGATCTGAATATCTTCAGACGCCGGTCCGGCAGCAATATATCCGGCACAGGCCATCGTGTAATCTGATGCAATCGGTAATGATATTGGACTTTCTGGAGTTTGAGCTTGCGCTGTGGTCCCAAAAAGCCCCACTGCACCGAGCATCACGGTAATCAGGGCCGTGAAGAGAAATTTTTTCAACAAGGATGCCATGGACGTTCCTCCGCAAAAGTTGAAGGTCTTTCAATGAAGTGGCAATGTGCCGATGAAATTGTGCGAGAAACCCTGGATGAAAATGAAATGGAAGGTGTGCCTAACTTACCAGACTTTGAGTAAATCCGTCAACGATGGATTTTTACAGTCCGGGAACTGGGGATTGATTTATGGGGCTGGTAACAGGTGATTGGAGACGGGGAGATGTCTCAGCACCAGTCACCAGAGCTTATCCAAAAATATTCTTCACTTTGTCAAAAAACCCTTCTTCGGCCTGTTGAGATTCAAGTTTTGCCAGATCTTCAAAGAGTTTTCGTTGTTCACGGGACAGGCGGGTTGGGGTTACCACGGTCACTGATACAAATAAATCACCTTTTCCACGACCCGAGAGGGAAACAATCCCTTTATTGCGAATCCGGAATACGGTATCGGTCTGTGTTCCTTCCGGAATGGAAAGCGTTTCTTCGCCTTCCAAGGTGGTGACCTTCAGTTCAGCCCCGAGTACGGCCTGTGAAATGGTAATCGGAACGGTGCAATACAGATTGTTGTCCTGGCGTTTGAAGGTTTCATGTTCTTTGACATGGATGACAATATAGAGGTCACCCGAGGGACCACCACCCATTCCGGATTCGCCTTCTCCCTGAATTCGAATCCGAGCCCCGGTGTCGACCCCAGCCGGAATTTTTGGCTCCAGAACTTTTTCCTTTTGGACCCGGCCTTCCCCACGACAATCTTTGCACAGGTTTTTGATCATTCGGCCAGTGCCACGGCAGGCCGAGCAGGTCCGGCTGACGCTAAAAAACCCTTGCTGATATCGAATCTGGCCCGTACCGCTACAGGTGGTACAGGTTGACGGCGACGTACCGGCTGCCGCGCCTGAACCAGTACAGGTTTCACAGGTTTCGAGCCTCGGAATCCGCACGCGGGGTTTGACACCGTTGGCGGCTTCTTCCAGGGTGATTTCAAGATCATAGCGAAGATCCGCACCGCGCTGAACCTGGCTGCTGGAGCGACGACCGCCGCTGTTAAATACATCTCGAAACCCAAACAAATCGCCAAGCAGGTCCTCAATATTGGTAAAATCACCAAATCCCTGCCCGCCCCCGGCGGTTGCCGTGCCAACGCCAGCATGGCCAAAGCGGTCATATCGGGCACGCTGTTGTGGGTCAGACAATACCCGATGGGCTTCGGCGGCTTCTTTAAACTTTTCTTCTGCTTCCTGATCACCTGGGTTTTTATCCGGGTGATATTTCATGGCCAGCTTGCGGTATGCGCTCTTGATTTCGGCCTCGTTGGCTTCCCGCTGGACACCAAGGACCTCATAATAATCTCTTTTGGTTGCCATTGCAGTTGCTAAAACCTCACTGCGAAAATTTTAAGTCGTGGATTAAGTTTGGGCCGAAGAACC
>CAZXCE010000494.1:0-6505 GCA_964639175.1 uncultured Clostridia bacterium | reverse complement strand
GATGAAATAAAACCAGTTCTTCAGCCCTCAGCCCTCAGCCCCAAGCCCTGAGCCCGATGGGTTTCAGCCCCAAATGGCCTTACCCAGCCACAGCAGTTGACCGGCTCAGTAACGTTACTTCCGGGAAGTCAATTTCGACCCGGCTTACTTTGCCCAGGTAGTTCAATGTCGTGTTCAAACCAACCAGGGTGATGATTTCGACAATTTCACCGTCTGAATATCCGGCATCCCGAACGGCTTTCAATTCACCAGTCGTGATATTGCCATCATTGTCCACCAGAGCTTTGGCAAACTGGACCGCGGCACTCGCTTTTTCATCGCTGGCATTTCCCTGCCGGGCAGCTTCGATTTCAGTGGCATCCAGGCCAAGTGACTGGCTGATGGCAGTGTGTGCCGAAACACAATACTGACAGGCATTGGCTTCACCAACGGTTAAGGCAATCTGTTCCTGCAATTTCGCGTTGAGCAACCCCTGTCCGAGATTGCCATTGAGCGCCAGAATCCCAGCTAAGGCTTTGGGGGAATTGGCAAACACACGCAGAAAATTGGGAACACCGCCCAACTGTGATTCGACTGCGTCAAACAAGGGTTTGATTTCGGGCTGAGTGGTCAAACGATCAACAACATTTAAACGCGACATTGGAAAATCTCCTCTATATAAGTTTTGGTAATCAGTTAAGAAACAAAGGTTTATCGGCTAGCTGGGAAAATTCGACGCTCTGATTCCTGAATCGGATAGTCGTTGGCGCTCATATCGCGCCGCTGCATCAGACCCTGTTCATCAAACTCCCAATGTTCATTGCCGTGGGTGCGCATCCAGTGACCGGTCTCAGCATCCCGCCATTCGTATTCAAATCGAACTGAAATCCGGTTTTCGGTAAATGCCCACAATTCTTTCATCAAGTGATAGTCAAGTTCTTTGGCCCATTTGCGCTGCAGGAATGCCTTGATGGCTTCACGACCGGTGAAAAACTCGGTTCGGTTGCGCCACTCCGAATCAGGGGTGTAGGCCAGTGCCACCCGTTCCGGATCACGGCTATTCCACGCATTTTCCGCCGCTTTGACTTTGGCCAGGGCCGTTTCCCGCGTAAATGGCGGCACTAAAGGGACAGATTTCGCTGCTTCGTTGGTCATAGGATTCTCCAAATTTGGGGTTGAAAAACCGGGGCTGAAGATTCACAAGCTCAGAGCTGAAGAAAATGGGTTCAATCCCCTGAGCCCGACTTCTTCAGCCCCAAGCCCTGAGCCCGAGATTTCTTAGCGGCTGGCGGCCAGTTCAACTTTGGGGAAATCAACTTCGGTTTGGGCGACGTGGTTGAAATAGTTGGTGAAAATATTGAGCGCGACGGCGCCGATGATTTCGGCAATCTCGCCTTCGGTAATTCCGGCTTCTTTGACCAGTTCGAGTTCACGGTCGGAAACAATCCCACGATTGATGACCAGTTTCTGGGCAAAGGTCAAAATGGCGCTGGTTTTGGCGTCACTTGACGTGGCGCGGCAGCTATCGGCTATCGCTTCCGGCGTCAATCCAGCGGATTTTCCAATGTAGGAATGCGCCGCCAGGCAATATTCACACTGGTTGGTATCGGCCACCACCAGGGCAAGTTGTTCGCGAACCTTGGCGCCCAGCTTCCCTTTGGCGAGTGTGCCACTGAAATTGAGGTAGGCTTCGAGCGTCGCTGGCGAATTGGCCAACGTCCGCATCAGATTGGGCGTAACACCCAGTTTGGCCTGAACTCCATCAAGCAATTCCTTCGCTTTTCCAGTCGCAGTTTGTGGGTCAATAGCTTGTAATCGGCTCATATGAAAAATCTCCTTTAGGTTTATCTCATTGAATAAAAATATTTCGTGATCGGGTTTTCTTTCTCGTCATCACGACTTCTCTATAGTCAAGCAGCGTGCCAGAGGAGCAACACAACACGTAACTGATTTTTTTACAATATTTTAGATGCCATTAGAAATCTTCTATCAAATCACGAAAAACCCTTTTCATCACGAAATTTCGTGACTACAATCACGAAATCTCGTGTTTTATCCTTTATGCTTCCTTTTTGGCGGCTGGTTTTTTGAAGGAAGCGCGTTTGACGCATCAGGCTCATTTTCTTCAGCCCTTAGTCCTCAACCCTCAGCCCGCTGTATTTAGCCCTCAGCCCTCACTTATGGAATTTCAAGCTCTTCAATCACTTGCCTTAACCGTTGCCCAGGAACGCAGCCGCAAACGAGTCCTTGATCAAATGGTGACCGGGTTGCTCAGCCAGCCGGGTGTTGCCCTGGCCAGACTCTGGCTCAATGAACCAGGCGATATTTGTGGAACGTGTCGAATGCGGTCCGAATGCCGCGACCAGAACCGGTGCCTGCACCTGGTTGCCAGTGCTGGCAAACCATTGAACGAACCACCTGATGCCTGGTCAAACATCACTGGCACTTTTCAACGGTTTCCGCTCTATGCCCGCAAGATCGGCCAGATTGGTGCCACTGGCAACCCGTTGTTAATCAACAACTTTGCTGATTCCGAAACCTGGGTTGCCCATCCGGAATGGGCCCGACGCGAGCAGATTCACTGCTTTGCCGGGCAACCACTGATTTTTCGAGGAGAGATTTTGGGAGTCCTGGCTGTATTTTCGCGAACGGAAATTACAAGCGAACAATTTTCCTGGCTGCGGATGTTTGCCGACTATGGTGCGGTCACAATTACCAATTGCCGGGCGTTTACCGAAATTGAGCAGTTAAAGGAAAAACTCCAGCTTGAAAATGAATACCTGCGGGAGTCGGTCAAAGAAGCCCTGTCATTTGGCGAAATTGTCGGTGCCAGCCCAGCCATCAAAAAAGTGCTCAGTGCCGTTGAAATGGTCGCTCCAACGGATGTCTCCGTTTTGATTACCGGCGAGTCAGGCACCGGAAAAGAACTGATTGCCAGTGCCATTCACGAGCGCAGCCGTCGCCGCGCCCAACCGATGGTCAAAGTCAACTGTGGGGCAATTCCACGTGAATTGTTTGAAAGTGAGTTTTTTGGCCACATCCGTGGGGCATTTACCGGTGCCGTCAAAGACCGGGTGGGGCGGTTTCAACTGGCGGATGGAGGCACGTTGTTTCTGGACGAGGTTGGGGAAATCCCGATTGAATTGCAAAGCAAGTTACTGCGGACGCTCCAGGAAGGCACCTTTGAACGGATTGGTGATGATCAAACCCGCCGAACCAATGTTCGGATTGTGGCCGCCACCAATCGCAACCTGGAGGCGGAAATTGCGGCAGGTCGCTTTCGTGAAGATTTGTACTATCGGCTGTGTGTCTTTCCGTTGCAACTGCCGCCATTGCGCGAACGTCCGGAAGATATTCCGGCGCTGGTGGATCATTTCATCCGTCAGGCACGCCACCGGCTCCATTGCCCATATCTCAAATTGTCATCTGACCAGATGGCCAAACTGCAAGCCTACCCGTGGCCTGGAAACATTCGCGAAATGGAAAATGTGATCGAACGGGCAGCGATTCTCTCAACCTGTGGCAGGCTGGAATTTGATGAGATTTTGCCTCACTCAGTCACCAGTCGGCTCCAAACAACCACAGAACCACACCGGATTGCGGCTCTGGCCAAACCCCTTTCAAAAGAAGCGGTTCGGGCTCAGGAACGCGAAACCATTCGCGCCGCGCTGGAACAATCAGGTGGAAAAATCTATGGGCCGGGTGGTGCGGCGGAAAGACTGGGGCTTCCAGGTTCAACCCTGGCTTCACGGATGAAAACACTTGGAATTGGAAAATAACCCAGGTCAGTACCGCCTGCGTGAGCGGGTGGACTTTCGGATCACCCACCCGCTCACGCAGGTGGTACTGACTAAAACTCAATCCCCAACTGAGCCACGACTTTCTTTGCAGTAAACGGATGTTTGATTTCGGTCATTTCAGTCACCAGATCAGCAAATTCAATCAGTTCTGGTGGGGCATTGCGCCCGGTCAAGACAACATGCAGATTTGCCGGACGGTTTTTGAGGACGTCAATGACCTCCTGGACGGTGAGCCAGCCAAAGTGAAACGCGTAGGTAATTTCGTCGAGCGCCACAATGTCATAGACCCCGGAATTGATTTTTTCGACACAGATTTCCCAGGCTTTGCGGGCGGTTTGTTTATCCTGGTCAGGATTTTTGGTATCCCAGGTGAAGCCATCGCCAAGTGATAAAATTTCAATTCCCAGTTTGTGGGCGCTCAGAATTTCGCCATAGACGCCAAACCGTGGATCTTCAGTGGTTTTAATAAACTGGAGCATGATGGTCTTGAAGTTGCGTCCAGCGGCACGCATCAAAAGCCCAAGCGCCGCTGTGGTTTTGCCTTTTCCATTGCCGGTGTTAATCATCACCAGCGGAGTTCGTTTGGTGTTCATAGTCTCTACTTTGGAGTGCGGCGGCTTGACGCCGCTTTGGTTTGGAGTGCGGCGGCTTGACGCCGCTTTGGTTTGGAGTGCGGCGGCTTGACGCCGCTTTGGCATTTTTTGAAATATGACAGGTTGATCTCAACCCGAGAACCAGCTAGAGTTGGCCTCCCGTTTGATCAAGGTGGATCTTTTACCACTTCCCTTTTCAAAATCACACCTATTTAAGGAGCTTTTTGAAGTATGTCACTCACCGACAAATACAGCAGTGTGTACAACCTGGCCCAGCAACTTGGGTGCGACCCGCTGAGCGCGACTGAAGACGGCGGCAAACTGGTCCTCAAGGCCAATGCTCCGCATCAATATGCGGCCAACCAGCTCTGGGATGCGATCAAAGAAATTGACCCTAACCTCAATCACGGTGATCTGGTATTTGACTGGTCGGTTGCCCGTGATGACATTTTCGGTGAATACACGGTCAAGTCAGGTGATACCCTCTCTGGTATTGCCAAAAAAGTGACTGGAAACAAACTCTCCTACCAGCAAATCTTCGAGGCGAATCGCCATATCCTGAATGATCCAAACAAGATCCAGGTTGGACAAAAACTGACGATTCCCAAGCACTGAGGAAGTGCCATCGCGAAGTCGCGAAATAGAAAGGGCAGGTAGTTTCTCAACTACCTGCCCTTTTCATTTGCCAAATAAGCTTTTTACCCAGCACTTCAGGCCCGAACGGCTTCGCGGAAAAAGCCATTGGCCGTCAAAATAGCAGGCAGGTCAACATCGGCTTCGGTGACTTCCCAGGCGTCGGTTTCGCGAATCAGCTTGGCCATCAGGGCCGAATGGAGACCGTGACCAGAGCGTTCGGCAACAATTCGTCCTTCAATCGGCATTCCCAATAAAGCCAGATCTCCAACAATATCAAGAACTTTATGCCGCCCAAATTCATCGCTAAACCGCAATGGCTCTGGGTTGAGGACTTTTTCCTTGTCGAGCACGACGGCGTTTTCAAGTGAGGCGCCACGCACAAGCCCGCTTTTTCTGAGGGCTTCGGCTTCGTGGATGAACCCAAAAGTTCGGGCCGGAGCAATTTCACGGCGATAATTTTCTGGGGTGAGGTCAAGGGCACTGGTCTGACGACCAATCACGGGGTGGGGAAAATCAATCGTGCTTTCAATCCGAAAACCCTGGTACGGGTGAATGGCAATTCGGCGGGCGCCGTCAATGATTTCAACTGAGCGCAAAATCCGGAGCGTTTGTCGAATGGCGGGGAGTTCAACGACTGAGGCGGCTTCGATGAGTTCGACAAACGGCAACGCGCTGCCATCCAGGATCGGAACTTCAAAGCTGTTAAGTTCAATGATTGCATTGTCAACCTGGCAGCCGTGCAATGCGGAAAGGAGATGTTCGACAGTGGAGACCATCACGCCTTTGCGCATCAATGTGGTGGCGTAACTGACGTGGGCAACGTGATGGGGCGTGGCGGAGAGTTCAAAGCCGTTGAGGTCAGCCCGGCGAAAAACATACCCGGTATCGGGTGGGGCTGGGAAAATGGTCAGTTCAACAGGAGTACCGGTATGTAAACCAATCCCGGTGGTATGGACGGCGCGAGCAAGCGTCGTTTGTGGTCTCATTGATTCCTCACGAGCTGGAGCCAGGTTTTTTCTTGCGCGGTGGGGCTTGGTTGAAAAAACTTGGGAAGACGTTTCCCTGGCAAAATCTCTGGATGGATCCTTTCGCTCGTTCCTTTAGATTATGATTGGAATGAAAAATACAAACCGTTGAAAGCCCCAGCATATTGCATACCAAAATTTGAACTCATGCCAAAAATTTGCAAACTCCCCAAATACAGGCACTTCTCAGAAGTCTCAAAAATCTCTGATCCCTGTGTGTTGTGGTTCTGCCACAAAGGTGGACATTTGGTGTAGCAGGAAGTCAACAGAATACAAGTCAGTACCACCTGCGTGAGCGGGTGGAACTCGGGCTATCAATCCATACACGCCAGGATTTCCTTATCCTGGTACGGATGGGCGATCAATCCCACCCGCTCACGCAGGTGGTACTGACTTCTTCCAGGCTTGACACGATGCGGGTGGCACGACTGAGCGCGTCTGCCGGGTAGGAATTGGTGACGGCGAGGCATTT
>CAZXCE010000493.1:0-6513 GCA_964639175.1 uncultured Clostridia bacterium | reverse complement strand
CTACTGACTCATCAACTACTGACTACTGACTCATCAACAAACTGAAGGTCATAGAGACGACGATACAATCCGTTGGTGGCCAGAAGTTGATCGTGGGTGCCAGTCTCGACAATCTGACCAGCGTTGAGAACCACAATTTTATCAGCTTGCTGAATGGTCGAAAGGCGATGGGCAATCACCAGCGTGGTGCGTTCGCGGGTCAAATTGGTCAGTGCCTGCTGCACGATGCGTTCTGATTCGGTGTCAAGGTGCGAGGTCGCTTCGTCGAGCAATAAAATCGGAGCATTTTTATAAAGCGCCCGGGCAATGGCAATGCGCTGGCGTTGACCGCCTGAGATTTCCTTGCCTGACTCACCGACATTGACCCTGTATCCGCCACGTTCTTCAATAAACTCTTGAGCATACGCGGCTTTGGCGGCTTCCTCAACTGCTTTTGGATCAATTTCTTTGGCACCGTAGGCAATATTATATTGGAAGCTTTCCTGAAACAGCACGCTTTCCTGTGACACCATCGCCATTTGCGCTCGCAATGAAGCCAGTTTTGCGGCTCGCACATCCACACCATCAATCAAGACCACCCCGGAATCACAGTCATAAAACCGCAGCAACAAATTGAGCAAGGTGCTTTTCCCAGAACCGGTTCTCCCGACCAGTGCCACCATCTGTCCTTTTTCAATGACCAGATTTACCCGATCAAGGGCCGGAGTTGAGGTGCCTGGGTAAGTAAATGTGACATCTGAAAACTCAATTCGGCTGGAAAAAGAAGTTAGTTCAATGGCATCTGGTAAATCCTGGATCTCGGTGTGCTGATCAAGCAGCCGGAAGACTCGCGCCGCCGCCGCGGCCACCTGGCTATAGGCATTGTGCGTCTGGCTGAGTTTGCGGACCGGATCATAAAGCTGAAAGAGTGCCGCCAGCGTTGCCGTCACTCCTCCGACCGTAATTTGCCCGGTCGCAATCAGATGCTGGGTGTAATAAATCACCACGGCCCCAATGCCGACGCCCATTAAATCCATAATCGGAGACGGCAAAAAGAGCGCACGCGCGGTGCGCAGATTTGATCGGCGCAACCGCTCGGAAACCACCAGAAACCGCTGCTCTTCAAATTTTTCAGCCCCAAATGCTTTTACAATCTGTTGATGTGAAAGGGTTTCCTGGGTAATTCCCAAAACTTCCTGAACACCTTCCTGGGTGGCATGGCTCGTCATCCGCAGGCGCTTTCCAAACCGGGCGGTGAGCGTCGCGACAAAGGGCACAACCGCCAGCGAAACCAGGGTCAGTTTCCAACTCAGGACAAATGCCAGAACCAGCAGACAAATCAGGGTGAAGCCTTCCCGGAGCGCATCCGCCAGATAGAGCGAAACCGCCAGTTGTGTTTTTTCAACATCGCTGATGATGTGGGCGGTCAGATCCGAGGTTCGGTGCTGGTGAAAAAAACTATTTGATTGGGCTAGCAAATGGGCAAACAGATCCTGGCGCAGATGGACAATGACTTTTTGGCCGATGGTCGTCAGCAAATAATTTGAAAAAAACTGGCTGACCCCACGCAAAAAAGTAAAGCTGATCATCAATCCAAGGATGGACGACCAGAAAGCAGGGCCATGCGGAAGCCAGCGGTCAATCAGGAAGGGGGACTGGGAAGCAGTAGGGGCGGTCAGTCCAACTGAAACTGGCGGAGAAGTCCCGACCGCAACCGGTGAAGAGGCGGTCAGTCCGTCGAGGATTGGCTTGATCAAGGCAGTCCGGGCTGCTTCGAAAAGACCAACACACGCTGTCAAAATTACTGCCAGAAGCAGGACGCCGACATAGGGCCGGACATACCGTACAAGTCGCCAAAAAGTGTGCATAAACTCAGATGAGGGGGAGGAAAAGAATCGCGAGTATCGCAGTTTCCCGGGAAAGCGTCAAGAAAGCTGATCGCCCGGCAAGTTGAAAGCCTGCCCGGAACCGTGTACACTTGCTGCCCCATCTGGGAACAACTATTGGCTGACCTGGGATTTACCACAATGCCACGCCCTCACCACCTCATCAGGTGGCTTTCGATGCGTGGCATTTCTGAAAACCCGAACATCCTTTTTCTGATTCACGACTGGGCTGTGCCTGTGTGACCACATACAGGGGCCACCTGGATCGCACCGAGAAAACATGGGTTTTGCAAAAACACTTTGGATTATTCTCCGACGACTGTTGATGACCCTGGTCTTTGCAGTTGTGTTTATTACCAGCGCGGTCATGACGTACTACTTCTCCCGTGGTGAAGAAGTGGCGGTCCCCGACGTGGTAGGCAAAAACGAAGATCAGGCTCGGAAAAGTGCGGCCCAGATCGGAATGAAGGTCGAAGTCATTGATGTCTTTGATTCTCAAGAACAACCCGGCAAAGTGCTTCGCCAGTACCCCAAACCCGGCGCCATCATCCGCAAAGGCGGGTCCACCACCCTGAGAATCAACGTCAGCCGTGTGAAACAAACATCGCGCACCACAGACTCATTCCCGCTCGCACCTCCCACTCAACCACCCTTTGATTTGACTCCGTGGAGCGAAGACCTCTGTGGCGTACTTATTGCGTTTCGGCTGCCATCTGATCACAGTCAGCCTGAGCGCCTTCGAAAATCGGTTTCGCCTTCCCATTTGGTGTGCCAGTTATGATCCCTGAAATTAAAATTGCTCCTTCGATTTTGTCGGCTGATTTTGCCCGGCTTGGCGAACAGGTCCAGCTTGTTGAGGCAGCAGGTGCCCAGCTCCTGCACGTAGATGTAATGGACGGCCACTATGTCCCCAACATCACGATTGGCCCGCTGGTGGTTGAAGCCCTTCGCCGTGTTACAGATATGCCGCTCGACACCCATTTGATGATCTCCGATGCAGATCGCTATATTGACGCGTTTGCCCGGGCTGGATCCACTTCGATTTCAGTCCATGTCGAAGCCGTCACCCATTTGCATCGGACACTTGAAGCCATCCGTAAGCTTGGTGCTCAGCCGGGCATTGCGATCAACCCCGGGACCTCGCTGGCTTTGCTGGATGAAGTCCTTCCATATGCTGACTTTATCCTGATCATGACGGTCAACCCAGGATTTGGCGGTCAAAAATTTATCCCCACTTCGCTTCAAAAAATCGCTCGGCTGCGTCAAATGATCACTGAGCGCAACTTAAATGTTCGCATCGAAGTTGATGGCGGTATTGGTCCAAACAACGTCCGGTCGCTGGTCGAACACGGCGCCGAATGGATCGTTGCTGGCTCAGCTATTTTTGGGGCTCCGGACATCGGGGCTGCCGTTCAAGCAATGCAGGCGGCGGCTGAAGGGCTGGCCACTGCAAATATTTCATAGCGCTTCGTTTTTCGGTTCAGGCCCAAAAGGTCACATATCGCGCGACCAGACTCATCCCCTCACTCAATTCAGTGAACTCTCTCCGGTACGCTCGATCTGGTTTGTTTTTGTAGCCAATCGGCACCAATCGCACTTGTCAGAAAAAATAACATTATCCATCTGTAACGTGTTGACTCCAAAAACAATTATATATAGCTCTCTTGACCAACCGACTGCCCCGAAGACGACAAACATTTTCACAAAGGAAGTTTATGGCATTCAAACGGATATTGATTGGATTTTGCATTGGTCTGCTGGCGCTGCAGGCAATTGGTTGCGGCGACAAGGCGGCCAAAAAGGTTGAAAGCGAAGCCCCACGCGATGGACGTGACCGGGAAATTTACGTTGATGGACTCAAGGCGATTCAAAAGCGACGCTATGAAGAAGGCCGTATCCTGCTCAACACCATGATCAGCACCTATGACAACAGCCCGATTCTGCCGCTGGCCAAGCTCCTGATCGCCGATTCGTTTTATCGTGAAGGCGGTTCATCCAATCTGGCTCAGGCCGAAGTCGAATATCGTGAATGGCTGCAGTTTTTCCCAAACCATCAACTCGCCGACGATGTGCTCTTAAAAATTGCCGATATTCACATTCGTCAGGTTGATGCTCCAAATCGGGATTGGACTGAAGCCCGCGCGGCTGAACGCGAACTGGTACGAATTCAAAAAGAATACCCCCAAACCGATCTCAACCCTGAAGTCAAAGACAAACTCAAATTTGTCCGCGAGCAACTCGGCATGCACGAACTGGGTATCACCCGGTTTTACTTCAAGTACCGTCAGGGGTGGAATGCCGTTGTTTCGCGTGGCCGGGATATGTTGAAAAAATACCCGGAGTTTTCCTACATTGACGAAGTACTCTTCCTGGTCGGTTCGGCCCTGGTTGAAAAGGAAGACACCCCCGAAGCGGCCAAGTATTTCTCACGTCTGGTGCGCGAGTTCCCCAACAGCGAATATCGGGATAAATCGGCTGAATTCCTCGAACGGTTTGGAATGGAAGTTCCCGATCCAAGCCCGACGGCTGAAACCAAGGAAACCCTGGTTGAACGCAAAGGCATTCTGACCCGAATGAAAACCGAAATTTTCGGTCCCAATTATGATGTCAACAAAGAAGGCGTCGTGCTCACCAAAAATGAGCAACTCAAACCTGAAATCGAAGCCATGTTTAACCTGCCGAAAACTGACCTGACGACGCCGGACGCCACGCTGACCACGGCTGGCGGCAAGGTCAAGACCTTTAATAAAGACGACGAAAAGCCAAAGCAGGATGGAACACAGAAGTCTTCGGAAAATCCGGCGATCAAACAAAGCAATGAGAAAAAGAGCCGGGGTGTACAGTAAAACGGACAGGAACTGTTTGTTGCACAGATCCACGTAAATAGCAGACAATCAAGGGAGCAACGGAGATAATCTCCGGGCTCCCTTTTCCTTTTTATTTTCAGGAGGTTGACTGATGCGAACATCAAATCCGACTCTCAATCAACGAGCGTTCCAGAATCTTGGCTACGGTGCAGCTTATGGGCAAACCATGACGATTGACGGAACGGTCAATAAGACTGGTTTTTTATTGATTTTACTGACGTTATCGGCAGCCGTTCCCTGGACGCTGTTTTTTGGATTCAAAGCAATCCCACTGGTGATGCTGCTGGCCCTGATTGGACTGATCGGAGGACTCGTCACCGGACTGGTTACGGTTTTCAAAAAAGAATGGTCAATGGTTACGGCCCCGCTCTATGCCTGTTTTGAAGGTCTGTTGCTTGGCTCAATCTCAGCCATCTTTGAGCGATCCTATCCTGGCATTGCCATCCAGGCGGTGGGGCTCACCTTTGGCACACTCTTTGGTTTGTTGCTTGCCTACCGTTCAGGAATGATCAGGGTCACCGAAAATTTCAAAATGGGTGTGATTGCGGCGACTTTTGGCATTTGCCTGATGTACCTGGTGAGCTTTGTCCTCAGTTTGTTTGGCATCAGGCTTGGATTCATTCATGGAAACGGTCTGTTGAGCATTGGGATCAGCCTGGTGGTTGTCGGTGTGGCGGCCCTGAATCTGGTCCTGGACTTTGATTTTATTGAAAACGCCGCTCGCCAGGGTGCCCCCAAATACATGGAATGGTATTCAGCTTATGGGCTGCTGGTGACGCTTGTCTGGTTGTACCTGGAAATCCTGCGCCTGCTCTCCAAACTCCGTAGCCGCGACTAAAAGAGAGCGAGGAGTGAGGAGTAAAACCAAATCTCAAATTCGAGAACCCGGCCCCCTGCCCTATACAATTTGGTTGTCAGAAATCTGTGGTTATGTACCATAGGAAGTGGGTCAAACAATTCCACACATCTCAATTCAATCAGGCTGCACCTCACTTCAACTAAAACTATGAAGAAACGTCTTTTCCTGTTTGCTGCGTGTTTTTTATCGCTCTTTGCCGGTCCAGCAACTGTTGCCCCAGTACTGGCTCAAACGCCAACCCCACAACTGGCAACCAGCCCCGCCAGCTTTGATTTTTATGCCCGTGGTCCCTACCGGGAAGAATTCCCCCGCCCATCAAAGATTCTAGGATACGAACCCGGTGAATTTCATACCAACTATGCCAGCTTTGAGCGCGTGCTGCGTGAGTATGCCGGCAAGTCAGACCGCTTGAAGGTGATCGAGCGCGAACGCACGGCGGAACGCCGGACGATGTACCTGCTGGCGCTCAGCTCTCCCGAAAATATCGCTCGTCTCGACCAGATCAAAGCCAATGTCGCTAAACTGGCCGATCCACGGACGCTTTCTGAAGCTGATGCCAAAAAACTGGCGGCGGAAACACCGATTGTGGTCTGGTTGAGCTATAACATCCACGGCAATGAATCAGCCGGGTTTGAAGCCGCCATGCACACGTTGTATCAACTGGTTGCGAGCCAGGACCCAAAAATTGTCGAAGCCTTGAAAAACACGGTGGTGCTCATCAATCCGGCCCAAAATCCTGATGGTCACGAGCGATTTGCGACCTGGTACAATGCGGTTGGAATTGGGCGGGCAGAGCCATTTGCAATGGAGCACGATGAACCGTGGAGCGTGTATGGACGCAACAACCACTATCTGTTTGACCTGAACCGTGATCTGATTGCCAGTTCTCAAATCGAATCACAGTCTTCGATGAAAGCGTTTC
>CAZXCE010000492.1:0-6514 GCA_964639175.1 uncultured Clostridia bacterium | reverse complement strand
CAGAGAATAGCCTGTCCCTCGATAATCAAAAGTGGCCACCCGAAATCCCTGTTCGGTCAGCCACTGTGCAAGCGGGGTGTAGTATTCCTGATGCACGCCCATTGCCGGAACAATCACCACCACCGCCTGGGCTTCCTGGGCCGGTGAAAAGAATCGGGCCGTAATTTCATGACCATCAGCCGTCATAATTTTTTTGGTTGTCGGAGTACTCATCGATTACCTCTCAATGTTCAGATTCGAAATTGGGTGAAGGGGGAAAGCCTGACAATTGTGGGCTGGGGTTACTTTGACTGAAAAATAATTTTTCCATGCCTCAATGTGAATTTTACTTTTGAAAAAGCGCGGATATTTTGCCCAGGATCACTTTCCAGCACAACCAGATCAGCCAGTGCGCCAGCCGCAATCTTCCCAGTTTGATTTGGTTTTCCAAATCGTCCGGCAGGCGCTGTCGTTAAGGCTGCCAGAATATCTGAAAAGCGCATGCCAGCCCGCTCCATTTGTTCGAATTCTTCGGTGGTGTCATAGACCGGAATATAACCCACATCGGTGCCAAACAGGATTTGACCACCAGCTTGAAAATAGGCTCGAAGTTGATTGACGCCTCTGGTCTGAAATCCTTTCTGGTCTTCGGGTGGGGCGCCTTCGCGTTCGAGTTCAATGTGCCAGAGGGTCAGGGTTGGCACCAACGCCATGTGGGCCTGTTTCATTTTGCTGACGATGGTTGCATCCCAGGGGGCCGGTTTGGGGGGTGGTGTGAACCAGGACATCCACGCCACTTTCAATCGCGGCTTCGAGTCCATACTGGTTTGACGGATGAACAAAGACGGGTTTGTGCTGGCGATGGGCTTCGGCTGTGATGGCTTTGATGATATCAACCGGGATCTTTAAATTTGGATTCCAGAAGGTTTGAGCATACAGCTTGACCCCATCTGTCCCAGCTTTCAGTTTCTGTTTGGCCAGTTGGACAGCTTGCTCTGAAGTTTGAGCTTCCGGCATTGGTCGAGCAATTCCGCCGGCTGCTTTGACTGCTTCAAGTGGGGGCACCCCGTTTTTGGGGAAGAGAATTTCTCCCGTGGTGAAAATCTGTGGGCCGTCCACTTCGCCCGATTCAATCCGTTGTCGAAGCGCACTGGTGATTTCCCAATAGGAACCAGTGTCAAAAACACTGGTAAACCCATAGCTGGTCAGCATTTCCTGGAGTTGCCCGGTCAGTTGTGCCGCCGGAAGCGTCTGGGACTCCTCCCATTTCAGTTCAGTAAAATGAACATGACAGTTCCAGAATCCAGCCGTAACCGTCATCCCGGTGCAATCAAGCCGGTTGATTTTGGGTGGAAGTTTGACTTTGCCGAGTTCGCCGACCGCACTGATTTTGCCATTCCGAATGACGATCACGCCTTTTTCAATCGGATTCTCAGATGGCGAAGGATAAATTTTCGCACCAACCAGCGCCAGGTCAGGTGATTTTGACTTGACTGGTTTTTGGCCGGCAAAGATTTGAGAAGTTTGGAGTTGTCCAGTACTGAATAGCAGTAACAGGATGCACAATACGCCTGGAATTTTCATAGATGGGCACCTTTATCTGAGTTGGATTGGATTTGGTGTGAAGGTGCCCGTACGCCGATCAACAACCAGAAGTTGAATCAACCAACTTTTTTTCAGAACAGGTGTGGGAAAATGTGAAATCAATTCTGGATCACTTCACAATCAAAACCCCACGGGTGATGCCTTCACCAGTATTTCCAGCCGCGTCACGGGCAGAAACTTTGATTCGGGCAGACTTTGAACGGGGCAGGCTGGGTGGAATCGTCCAGGTGTAGGTTTGTAGTTCACCAGCTAACCCTGTTGCCACGGCAGTTGAAAACGACGTGCCATCTGAGGCATAGGAAAGGTCGTGACCCACCACACCGATGTTATCAACTGACTTCCAGCGAATCTCAATCCTGGGATCTTTCGCGCGGAACACTTTGGCTTTTGACGTTGTGACATCAGACACGACCGGCAAGATCAGGTCGGCGGTTGAAACCGGCACGATGGAATGAAGGGTGTCTTTGAGTTTGAGGTAGGTTGGCATGACCCGGTTGAGCACGCTAAACGTCAGGAAGACGCCGACCAGATTGCGTCGGTAATCAATCCAGGGACTGCATCCAAAAGCGCCCTGTGAACTATGTTCCACTACGGCACCTGTTGCCGGGTCAACCACTTCCAGCCAGTGGCCGATGCCATAGCGGGTGAGCGGAAGGTTTGGATCCAGGTTTGTATAATTGGCATATGGGGTCCCGACCAGCGGCACGCCAAAGGTTTGGTCTTTCAGCATTTCAGCGACTGCGGCTTCCGAAAGAACTCGTTTTCCCTCAAAAACCCCGCGATTCAAAATCATTTGCAGGAAACGACTGTAATCGTCAATTGAAGACCGGGCGCCTCCTGCAATCAGCGGGTTGTCAGTTCGGCCCAGTCCTTCATAGTCGGTGCGGGTCATACCAAGCGGCCCCGCAATTGTATCCTGAAAGACTTCATCCCACGATTTCCCGGTGACAATTTCAGCGATTCTGCCAGCGGTGTGCATCGAACAACTTCCGTAATAAAACTGTGTGCCAGGGCGAGCAAGTAGTGGCACAAGTGCAATTTCATCAACACATTCGGCCAATGTTCCGCTCCGGTCGCGAGTACAATCAGAATCCCCTGGAAGTCCCGAAGTATGCGAAAACATTTGCCGAATCGTAATATTGGCTTTGTCACCTGTGAAATTCGGGAGATATTTGGCGGCTGGATCATCAAGTGAAATTTTGCCTTGATCCACCAGTGCCATAATGACGGCCCCCGACAGCCATTTGGTAGCCGAAGCGATTGGCACAACCTGATTTTCAGAGAAATTCCCAAACGCTTTCCGGTAAATTACCTTCCCATCCTGGATTAGAATGAGCGCACAGCCGGTGCCACCAATTTCAGAAAGCGAGCCTTGCAACAGGGTATCAACCCGAGTGAAATCATAGGATTGGGATTGTTTGGCTTCGGTTGGGTCAACCCAGATTGTTGAAGCCAAAAATGACAGGGCCAGTATCAGGCAGACCAGTTGATTGAGTCCTTTACACATAAGAATTCACCAGAGAGTACCTTCGAAACTGAAATTAAGGATGGGGGAAGTCCCTGTAAGAGATAGATTTTGAGAAAAAAGTCTGGTCTTTCTGATGTGGAGTGCGGCGGCTTGACGCCGCTTTGGGCTCTTTTTAATGTGGAGTGCGGCGGCTTGACGCCGCTTTCGGTTTCGTTTTCACGATAGGTGGACAACGGGTGTATTGACAACCCAAAGGCCCAGGGGGTTTCTCCGATAATTGCCGCCGCAAAAAACTTGGGCACATACCGGGAATTTTCATTCTGGAAATAATGATCCAGTTGGGATGAATTGGCCAACAGTGACCAGAAACTACGCTCTGACCGCTGGTCCTTCAAGATCTTTTCAAGATCCCGAAACACTGAATTGGGGCTGCGGTTATACCCGGCAATGGCCAGTGCCACACTCGTGGAATCTGTGCCAAATTCATTCATCCGGTCACGCATATAGCGAGCCGAAGCGCGTGCGGCCAGCGGCCATTGACACCGTTGACCAGGATCAAGTCCATACCCGCGCGCCGTGTCGGGCATAAACTGGAACATTCCCTGGGCCCCGACCGGGCTGGTGAGACACTCGTGGTATTCGCTTTCAATCATGGCGAGATATAACCCAACCACCGGCGGCACGTTTTCAGCCAGAAATGCAGCACAAATCCCTGGGGCATACCGGGTGGCAGCCCGTTCAAGAAGCCGATTGAGGTCTTCGCCCCACAGCCGATCAGACCGACTGTTCATCCGGCGGGCATAGCCGTCCACAGAATGCTTGATACAGCGCACGACATCGCGGTCAAAGATAGCTTCACGGTTGCCGATCATCCGCGTCACCCGCCGGGCCTGTTGCTCGATAAAATCTTCCTGCTCGGAAGGAGAGAGGTCCTGATACTTTTTGAACGGCACAGGCTGTTTCTCAATCACCTGAACTGGTTGAGTTGGAACCGGAACCGGCTCAATGAATTTAATTTCTTCAGCTCGATTTAAATTTTGATTGTGGTTGCTATTTTGAGAAACCGGGGCCGGATAGGGTGAAGTAACTGGAGATTTTCTCAATTTTGCCGCCAGACCGGCGGTTACTAAAAATACTGCCATGAAAAATGGGATCAGGAACTTCATTTGCTATGACTCCAAAAGAAAGAGAATTTCTCTTTCTAGAGCAACTCAAGCGCCACAACAGAAATGAAGAATTGAGAATGACGAATACAAAAATTATGAAAAAACCGCAGTTGGCTCACTCAATATATCTGATTGGAATGATCTGGCTTGTTTTTATTGTAGTGGCCAGCGCCGGGTGGCTGGCACGCTCAGGCCGCCAGGTTTCTTTGCTTCCAAACACACAAATTCCCCAGAACGTGCCGGCTTCAGCCGTGAGTGATGAGATAAAACCGCCTTTGTCAGCAACGAGGCCACTTGAAAACCGGTTTCCTCAGTTGGCTCAAGAGGTCACCCGTCGGTTGAGTATTGATCCGCAGCCTTATATTTTTTCAGATGAACAGCTTGAAGAACTCCACACGCAAAGCCTGCAATTGGCACAGGTATTAAAACCCCGTCTGAGGGAACTCAATCAGTCTGAAGTGTCACAAATTGTTCAGGCCGCTCGCCGTGAGGGACTTGAACCCGGACTGGTCATCTATATTGCTCTGGCGCAGTGGATCGAAGCGCCGGCTCAAGGTTTTGCGCCAATCGGCCAGAAAGTGATTGCAACCATTGGTCCACTGGCAAACCGGTATGGTGTGGAACTGGTTGATAAAAGCTTGTTGCTGATGGCGGCCTATCAGACTACCCAAACTGGAAATTCACCGCATGCTCTCTTTCGCGAACGACTCACCGGGTCGCTGGCCACGAAAACCGGGCGAACCATTTGGGCGCTCCATCACGAAAGGAAGATTTCAGCCACGGCACTTACGTTCACCTATCAGGCACTGGCTATCGGATGTGTGGTTCAGAATCCAGCCTTTTGGGGAATCTCTGAAATTCCATTGGTGATTGCGTGATGGACACCGATCTATCACCAGTCGAGATGAACCGAGCGGGTTGCCTTTTTCCAGCCACGATCCGACGACTTCACTACTTCGCTATTTTCTCAAGTACTTTGACCAGTTGAACAACTCCTTCTGTCAGTTCTTTGGGTTGGATTGAGGTATAGCCAAGCATCAGGCCGCCTGGCCGGATTTCCTCAAGCGCGTGCGTCGAAAGGGGCGAAGTGGTGATCCGCTGTAACCCGGCTTCGTGGGCAACCTGACGGTCATCCAGATTTTCTGGCAGACGACCAACCACGTGCATGCCCGATTCGTTGTGATTGATGGTCAACAGCCCACTGGCTCTGGCTTTGACTGCGTCGAGCAACACCCCCTGGCGCTCGGCATAGAGTGAACGCATTGACCGGATGTGTCGCGCAAAATGACCTTCGGTAATGAAATCGGTCAATACCGCCTGCTCAAGTTGGGGGGAATGCCGATCAGAAAGGGCGCGGGCGGCAACAAACGAATCTACCAGATCTGGCGGCACGACCAGATACCCAAGCCGAAGTGAAGGCAGCAACACTTTACTGAAAGTACCAATGTAAATCACCCGGCCATCACTATCGAGGCCTTGAAGCGCAGCCAGCGGGCGCCCGGCATACCTGAATTCGCTGTCATAATCGTCTTCGACCACCCAGGCGCCAGTCCGACTCGCCCATTCGAGCAGTGCCAGTCGCCGCCCAAGCGACATTGTCACCCCAAGTGGAAACTGATGCGATGGAGTAACATACACAATCCGGGCAGTGGGACAGCGCGAAACACCGACAGCGACGTTGATTCCTTCATCATCAACCGGGACTGGAATGAGTTTGGCGCCAGCGCCCAGGAAGGCACCCCTGGCGCCCAGATAACAAGGATCTTCGATCCAGGCTGAATCCCCTGGGTCAAGCAGCAATCGAACGGTTAAATCCAGAGCCTGTTGTGAACCACCAACCACAATCACCTGTTCGGGAGAACATCGAACCGCCCGTGCCGAACCAAGATATCCGGCAATTGCTTCACGGAGCGGACGATAGCCCGCCGGTTCACCATATCCCAGCATTTGAAACGGAGGTCGCCGCCAGCGCCGGCCCATCAGTCGAGCCCAGATTTCAAATGGGAATAGATCAACTGCCGGTAACCCCATCTGGAATGCTCGCGGGGCACTCAGGTCACTTCCATGATTTCGCGAAGCTGAAACCGGAGTCGCCGCCAAAATTTTACCACGCTCAGAAAGTGACCGGCCTTTCTTGATCACCGGCGGCGTGCTGTTTTTCGTTTTGGGTTTGGCCTGCAATAGTTCTTCGGGGAGAACCGATGCGACATAGGTGCCAGCTCCAATTCGGCCTTCCAAATACCCTTCAGCCAGGAGTTGTTCAAACGCTGTCATGACGGTATTGCGCGAAATATTG
>CAZXCE010000491.1:0-6531 GCA_964639175.1 uncultured Clostridia bacterium | reverse complement strand
AGTTCAGCCCGGCGATTGAGGGTATCTTCCTTGGGCAAGATATTGACCCGGCCATCAAATGCAAGCCGGCGACCTTCCAGAACAAAATCAAATCGAATGTGCCCATCGTGTGGAACATCACGCTCCAGGCTGGCAATTTTGGCATCCTGCCGAAGGAGGTTCATAATCGAGTGATAGGTATCAACATCAATCGGATATGGTTTTTCATTGTGCCAGTCACCGTCAATACATACTTCGTGGCAGAGCTGACGGCGTGACAGGTCATAAAACATCCGAATATCCGAAGCTTTGCGCAAATAGGCCCGGCCCACCACCGTGTTGATCATATTGCGGGTCTCAGTCGGCAACAGCGGTTTGCGTCGGTCCTGGCCAAGTCCGGTGAACTGTTCGCGCTCGGCCCGAACCCGCTGTACCTGGGTTCGAATTTTCAAGTCGGATTGTTCTTTGATCTGATGGTCGGGAAAAACCTTATTGAGTTCATTTTTCAGCACCATCGGGGTCACCCGACGGGGCTTAAACAATGTCAAACTCCCGGCTGCACTGCGCGGAATCCCGGCGGCCACGGCCACTGCCTCGCGAAACAGTTTTTGCTGAAATCGCTCTCTGAGAAATTTCTCGCCGTTCCCATCGGTACACAAGGCATACACAATGGTGCCAGACACCCGTTCGAGCAACACGCCCATCCGCTCAGATTCAGCCCGTGGCAACACGCTGGCCAGGGCGGTATTGATCCGGATTTCCAAATTCGCCGGATAGGTTCGTTCAATCGCTTTGACGATTACTTCTTCAGGATGAACCTGAGTTCGGACGGTGATTCGGGCAATTTCAATCAGGGTGAGTTTGGCCACACGACACAATTCGCGCTGAAAGTCGGGCTGAGTCAGACGCTCCTGGAGGTATCGGCGACCTTCTTCATTGGATACCGCCGCTTCTAATTCGCGGGCAGAGATTGAGAGTAACAGGACCCGCTGCGCCAGGGCTTCTGCAATTGGAAGCGCCACAGCCAGTTGTGAATTTCCACGTAGCGTTGGTCGAATCAAGGCAAGTGCTTTGCTGGTCAGCGAAGACATAGATATACCATTCAGGAATTACGAGTTAAGGGAAACATCAGTGATTCAATGAGCTGGCCAATGACAGCGTCTACTTTGCAACCACGGCATTGGCTTCGGCCACCGCTTCTTTGGTCGGCAAATCAATCGGCGTGGCAGCCGACAATTCCATCACAATCGTTGACTGGGCTGGCAAGGACTCAAGCTTTTGGGTGCGAATCAGAATAATCTGGGGGTAAAAGGCCAGCGCCCGCAAAAATTGTAACTGTCCCTGAAACCGGCCACCCAGATGAATCTTGAGCGGCGACTCATTGATTCCCTGGACGTAAGGCGGATGCGTATTGTCAAAAACTCTGATCTGTAACCCATTTTTCCGAGCCGCATCTTTGACACTGGTAAATACCGAAGCCGTATTTGAGGCTTTCAGCAACCAGCTTTCGACTTGCTGGTATCGAGCCTGGGCCGCCTCTGATTCTCGTTGTAACGCATCACGCTCCAGGCGAAACCGATCAGTGGCATCGTTTTTGCGCCGAAGGTCCGTCACGTCACGCTGTTGTTTTTCAAGCTGTTCGCGCTGGGGTGCCAGGACAAATTTATGGGTGACTCCATACACAGCAGCAACTGCCACCAGCAGGATTACAATCTGGATTACTATTTTGACTCCGCTTTTCATATGTCAAAAGTATCGAATGGATTGAACTCAATTCGGTTCAGGCAAAGTGAGCCGGGTTATTTGGTCACAGACGGTTTTGATGGTTCGGGAGCAGCCTGTTTGACAACCTCTGGCAGGGGTTGAAGGGTGAGTGGATCAGATGAAATCTCTCCGGTGTACGTCCCCGTCACCGTGAACAGGGCCTTTGTGTCGTCGGTCTGGTTTAATTGCGACTGAACATTGCTATACCTCCCACTGTCATTCAGGTTCTTTGACAGTTGGTCAACCTGATCCTCGAAATAGACAACCGATGGGGCTTTTGGCGGTGAACTTTGCGGATCACCGCCTGCAGTTTGACCTGAATCAGCGGTTCCAGACGTATTTGCCGACTTTTGGCCTTCCACCACGGACGAATAGGTGACATAGCCTTCAATGGTAATATCACGGCCAACGATCAAGAGCCTGGACAGGACCACTCCAGGAGGGATTTGTTGCCAGATATCATTGGTAATTTCAAAGTTGGCCTGTTGGGAATTGCGCATTCGATTCACAACTTCGATGCGATTGTTCAGGGCCTGGATCAACTCACGAAGCTGTTTGGCTTCGGCTTCAACCTGGCGGTTGTCGGATTCCCGCTTTAATTCCACTGTCTTTTCATTGGTCAGTCGTTTTTCCCAGGCTGAGTTTTGGAAATACTGAAACCCGAAAATGCCAGCCCCGATAATGACCCCAAGCGTGATGCCGGAGAGGTTCAGTGCGGCAAACTTCACAAACTGTCCAGGTGTTTGGGGGACGGCCACCAGTCCTTTACTTTTTGGAGGCACATACTCTGACGGCACCAACCGTCTGAAATCCGCACCATGCTGGATTGAAAAACTGACGGCAGCTCCCGCCAGTAATACAGGCAATCCAGTCCGGGTAAACCGGCTTTCCGCCCGACTGACTTCACGTTGAGCATCAACATCAGTCAATTCAACCGCAAACAGCCGATCTGCAGCAAAAACCTGAGCCTGCGCACTTTGTTGTACCTGGGTGTCAAGCCACTCAAGCCGGTTGGCCTGGAGCCACTGACTGGCGCCTGAAAACACGATCAGGTCCAGGTGACTGCGCCACCGGGCGTTGGTATCAGTCAGTAACAGATGTGCGCTGTAAATAAAACTGTCGTGATCATCTTCGGGCAATTCTGTTCCATGAAAAACGAGTTCCCCTCGATCATAGACAAACAGATCTATCTGGCGTTCGGCAATATGGATGTGGGCAACCTGGGTTAGTTGCTGGAGTTCAGCAAAATAGACGGTGCGAAAAGCTGTAATCAAACAAGCCGTATCGGCCAGTGCTGAATGACCGACCATCTGGGTCAACGTATGCGACGAAATTTTATTCAGTAAGAGCGTCTGACCCAGCCGATATTCAGCAATGCATTCGGAACCACCTGGGGTTTGACCTGGCCGGTAATGAGCGGCTTCAACACCGGTGAGCAATTCAGTCGAACACGAGCAGACACTGATGGTTTCAATACCAGCCACCTGTGGCCCCACAGTCTCCAGTGCAGTTTGGGCATCTGGGTGGTGCTCAATATGTATAAGTCGCGGAAACGGAAACTGATCTGGTCGGGTTTCGACTTCGACATAAGCCACATCAACGCCAGGGGTTTCATATCCGTATCTGACAATTCGCAGCATAGCTTTCTCGCTTTATGAATCTGTGATGTGTCGGGGCACCAAACTCTGTTGTTACAGACGCCTGTTTGCCAGAAAGCAACTGGCAAAAAGCCAAATCTCTTGCCTGGATCCAGCCTGCATCAGAGATTTTGAGTAACCCAAAAACAACAAATTTGAACATCCCAATTCCTGCAGGTACCACAATCACGACTTCAAGGCACACTCATCCAACCGGAAAGTTGATAGTTGAACTGACACTGCACACCTGACTGTCTCTGCTTATTTCAGAAACTGGAAGCGGAAAAATACAGAAAAACCACATTATTTTCCAACCCCAAGGTTTGAATTTATAGCTTTTTTTGAAAAAATTTCGCTTTCTCAATCAAATGAACGCCAGCCCCCTACAGTTCTCTCTGGCCGAACCACCACAAACCCCATTCCCCCCGATTGAAATCTCAGTGCCAGGTGTCGGAAGCCAGACCTGAACGATGCCAGTGCTGGCTCGGCACATTGAAGCGATTCACCCGGTAACGCCCCGTCAGAATTTCTCAATTTTAACCGGGAATGCCCATTCACGGTCTCGGTTTGCCCCGAACTACTATTCAGCAATCAGAATTTGACCTAAAGTGAGGAACCGGTGTTTTTCAAGGGGCAAGCACTGCCTGTTGTACCTGAAACACGCCGGGCGCGGACTTCAATGGGCAGCCCCCCTCGCCCACGACCCCAAAACATCAGTGATCATTGGTTCACTCACCCAATATCGCCACCATCTGCGTCACACCGGCCGATCATTTCCAACAGCATCGTGGGCATTGCGAGGAATTATGCGCTGCGGTTTAACCATTCTGTGTTGTGTGATTGGACTCTTTCTCTCCCTGAGTGCCCTGCCAGCCGCAGCCGTACCGTCACCGGTCGCTGACCCACCAGTATCACCACTGGCGACAACCCACGTCCCACGCCCAAATGGACGGCCCGGATTACGAGTTTACACAACTCAGGATGGAATCCCCCAAAGTGCTCTGCTTTCGCTGGCCTTTGATCGCAAAGGGTATTTGTGGGTTGGAACTCAGGATGGTGCTGCTCGATTTAATGGTCAGACCTGGCAGGTCATCAATCTCCCAGAACGGTTTGTCTCCAACTATATCCGCACGATACTGGGCACAATTGATGGAAGTGTCTGGTTTGGAACCCGCAACGGAGGGCTGGCTCGACTCAAAGACAATCAGTGGACAACCTTTAATGCGTCCAATGGATTGCCAGGCAATGCCATTTATGCCCTGGTTGAAACCAGTCCTCAACCGGGGCAATCACTCCTCTGGGTAGGAACGGATGCCGGACTGGTCCGCTTTGACGGACAGTCCTGGAAACAAATAACCACGGCCGATGGGTTACCAGGCGATACCATTACCTGCCTTCAACCAGCACCATTTCCAGAAGATTCATCCGGCCTTTGGGTTGGCACTAACCGGGGACTGGCGAAAGTCATCAACCAGCAAGTCGAGATTGTTTCCACAGCCTCGCGCCTTCACACTCAACCAATCCTCGCCCTCTGGCAATCCCCCCTCTCAAACCAGCGCCAGCCATTATGGGTTGCCACGCCGAGCAGCGTATTTCGGATTGATGATGCCACCGAATCAGAACTTGTCTTTCCGGGCGGCACCTCTGGAAAAGGCGTCCGCTCTCTAATGACAACGCCTGCCGTTGGCGGAGCAGAATCCCTGTGGATCGCAACAGAGCAAGGGCTGTTACAGTTTGAAAGCGGTCACTGGACGCTCTATGACCAGAAAGTCGGGTTTCCATCCAACGCCATTCTGTCATTGCTCAGGCCGGTTTCAGCCCAGGCTTCCCCAACGCTGTGGGTAGGAACTGGCCGGGGGCTGGTTCGGTTAAATTATACTGGCTGGCGGTCCTTTGGCAAAAACGATGGTCTTCCAGACGATGAGATCTACAGCATTTGTGAAACCAGAGATCGAACGCTGTGGATTGGTACTGAAAACGGCCTCGCCCGCTGGGAAGCCAATCGGCAAACTGTCATTCAAGGGGCGCCGGCGCTTCCCAACAATCGGGTTCTCTGCCTGTATGAAACAACGGGTCTGGAAGGAGATTCCACACTCTGGGTTGGCACCTCAGGCGGACTGGTCCGATTTCACCGCGAAACCTGGTCTCCGGTTCCGGAAATTCCGCCTGGAATGATTCGACAAATCCTGGAAACGACGAATCAGGAAGGAAAAAAGGAAGTGTGGGTGGCGGCTCAGTTTGGCCTGGCCCATGCCGTCAATGGTCAATGGACGGTGATCACTCGCCAGCAGGGATTGCCCAGCAATATGGTTTTAAGTGTGCTTCAAACCCGGTCAGCCGATGGAACTCCAACCATCTGGGCTGGAACCGATAGCGGACTGGGTCGCTTCCTCAACGGCGCGTGGAACATCTTTACCATTCAATCTGGTCTGCCAAACAACACCGTTCGGGCCCTCCACGAATCAATTGCCCCTGACGGAACACATATGCTGTGGGTTGGCTCCTCAGGCGGGGTCGCCAGACTCATCCTCAATGGCTCTCAATCTGTCTGGGAAACACTTTCTGACCTGACCACGCCGGCACTGCCAAATAACGTCATCTACCAGATTCGAGAAGACAACCGCGGTCGCCTGTATCTAACCACAAATAAAGGAGTTGTTCAGCTAACCCCTCCAACGGACCTCAAGCGCGTACCGCAGATGCACGAATATGCCCTCCATACCTTCACCACGGAAGACGGACTGGCTCATGACGAAGCGAATTCCGGCGCGTCCTGCATTGACCAGGCTGGCCGGCTTTGGGTTGGAACCGTTGGTGGAATGGCCGTTTATGATTCACATCAAGATCCACCGGCCCATGCCCAATCCCCGCTGCTCATTGAAGAAGTCCAGCTTCGGTCAAATGCGGGTCACGGATGGGGCTGGGGGTCACGGTCCGAGGATCCCGCTGGCGTGCAGACACTCCCTGTTATTCAAGTTGATCGCCAAACCCTTGACTACCAGTACACCAACCTGGGGTTTCAGTATGCCCTCCTGGGGTTTTTCCGGGATGCCGAAACCCGTTACCGCACCCAACTGGTCGGCTATGACACCAGTCCTTCAGGTTGGAGCAGTGATCCCAAACGGGAATATACCAATCTGCCAAGCGGTCA
>CAZXCE010000490.1:0-6537 GCA_964639175.1 uncultured Clostridia bacterium | reverse complement strand
GGGTTCCGGGTTCCGGGTTCCGGGTTTTCGAATTTATGTCCTTTTTGTCCTTTTTTGTTTTAGTTTCCCCGGAACCCCAACCTCACAGCCGATTGATCATCGAAGCCACATACCCGGCGCCAAACCCGTTGTCAATATTGACCACTGTCACATTGGACGCGCAGCTATTGAGCATCCCAAGCAACGCTGAAAGTCCACCAAAGGCGGCACCATACCCGACACTGGTCGGAACGGCAATCACCGGAACAGCAACCAATCCACCGACAACCGACGGCAAAGCACCTTCCATCCCAGCCACACAAATCACCACACGCGCCTCACGAAGCCGGTCTTGTGCTTTGAAAAGCCGGTGAATCCCAGCCACGCCAACATCAAATAACCGCTCGACTCGATTCCCCATCGTCTCACACGTCACCACGGCTTCTTCACAGACTGGAATGTCTGAGGTTCCAGCACACACCACCAGAATCAATCCTTTTCCCCGCATCGTTTGGTCACGTCGAAGGCTGATCGCCTGAGCCGCCTCGTGAAATTGGGCGGCTGGGGAAAGTTGCAGGATGGCCTCATATACCTCAAAAGTTGTTCGGGTAATCAGGACATTTGGGCTACGAGCCAGGAGCGACCGGGCAATTGTCACGACCTGCTCTTTTGACTTTGAAGCGCCAAAAATGACTTCTGGAAATCCATGACGGGCTGAGCGGGCATGGTCAATCGTGGCAATACCAAGATCCTCAGATGGCCAGCCTTCCAGACGTCCGACAACGTCTTCGAGTTGGTGATGGCCTTGTTGAAATTCCCGGAGGAGTGTTTCGAGTTCAGAGCGAGTCATTGTATTTAGGGTTCAGGGTTCAGGGTTCAGGGTTCAGGGTTTTCGAATAGGTACCTTTTTTCGTCTTTTTTGTCCCTTTCGTCCTTTTTACAGGTCAATCCCAGACGCACGAAACCATAGCCAAAAGAAAAAGAGTTGAGAAGGCAGTGTTGCTGATTTGCAACATCTGCCCACTCAACTCTTTTGGTGAAAGGAACTGATGAGCAGGTCACAGAATGACCCGCTCAGTCAGTCAAAATTATCGAATCTTGCTCGGGGCGCGGAATTGACCAATCGAGCTACCAACCGTGGCCGTTTGTGGCGGAGCAGGGTTTCCGGTCACAAGTTGCCAGGCGCCAGCCGCCAGGATACGACCTTCAATCCGGTTATTGGCGCTGTCGCCAACAATGACGGAGGTATCACCGGCCAGAGCACCAGTGGTAAACAAGCAGAAGGTAATCCCTTCTGGCAAGCGGGTTTGACCCAGGCTCACACCCGAGGTGGTCAGCACCGTGGCTGGACCTGGAACGGCACCTGGGAAGAGCAGCACCCGGTTGTTTCCGGTATCGGCCACACCCAGATCGCCAGCGGCATTGACGCCGACGCCCTGTGGGTTACGAACCTGAGCCAGACCTGAACCAGATGAGGCAAAGGTCGTTCCGGTGTTGGCCGCTGCCACATCGGCATTGGCAATGCTCAAAATCCGGCTGTTGGCACTATCGGCCACAAACAGGGTATTGGCCGTCGTGATCGCCAGTCCTTGCGGAGCTGACACCCGTCCAGCGCCGGTGCCAGACGCCGCCAAAATAATGGCTGGCCCTGCGACACCGCCATCCAGGCGGAACACGCGCTGGTTGCCAGTATCTGAAACATAGAGGTTGCCAGCCGCATCCACCGCCACCCCAGCCGGGGTCTTGACCGCCGCTGGATTGATGGTTGAACCAGTCGTGGCAATCGCCGTCCAGGTCAGACCACCATCATCTGAACGCAGAATCCGATTGTTGCCGGTATCGGCCACAAACAGGAGGTTGCCGCCGTCACCGGCTGCCACCGCCTCTGGGTTCTTGAAGCCGTCAATGCCGTTTAAGACATCCGTTCCAAGCACCGTCCAGGTGGTGCCGTCATATTTCTGAATGCGGTTGTTGTTGGTGTCAGCCACAAACAGGAATGGCAATTCCAGGCACGAGGTAACTGAAATCGTGACCGTGTCGCTTGACGCCGGACATGGAGCATTGGTGATCGTCCATTGCAGGACATAATCACCAGCGCCGCCAGCCGGGGTAAAGGTGGTGGTGGGGTTGGTCGTGCTGGCAAATTGCGTGGTTGAGGTATCTGGACCTGAAACCACAGTCCAGCTTCCAGAACCGACCGTTGGGGTATTGGCCGCGAGTTGTACCACACTGCCGTCATTACAGACTGCTTGATCCGGACCGGCATTGGCCGTGGTTGGTGTCGCCGTAAAAGTAATCACCACTGTGTCTGATGACGATGGGCATGGTGAATTGGCAATCGTCCACTGCAACGTGTACACACCGGCAACGCTGCCAGTTGGGGTGAACGTTGTGGTTGGACTGTTGACATTGGCAAACTGGCTGGTCAAGGTTGACGGGCCAGAGATAACCGACCAGGTCCCTGATCCAAACGTCGGCGTATTGGCCGCCAGTGTGGCTGGTGCCGATGAAATACACAGGCTTTGATCTGGACCGGCATTGGCTGTCGTCGGTGAAGCCACAAAGGTAATCACCACCGTGTCGATTGAGGCTGGACAGCCTCCACCGGATGGGGCAATTGACCACTGCAACGTGTAGGTGCCAGGTCGTGTGACCGGTGTAAAGGTGGTGTTGGCAACCGCCGTATTGGCAAACTGAGCACTTGACGTGTTTGGCCCGCTAATCACTGACCACGTTCCTGAACCGCTCGACGGCACATTGGCGGCCAGCGTGACAGCCGTGGTTGTCTGACACACGGTTTGATCTGGACCGGCATTTGACGCCGTCGGGCCGGCATTGACAGTCAAGGTTGCGGTATCAACGGCATTGGCGCATGGACCGTTCAACACCGTCCAGGCCAGGGTATAGCTGCCAGCCGCCGTTGGAGTAAAGGTTGATGTCGCTAAAGCGGTATTGCTGAACTGAGCTGAACTGGTGTTTGGTCCAGATTGGACTGACCAGGATCCAGTGCCAACCGTTGGAACCGTAGCCGTCAAGTTGACCGAGGCTC
Source organism: uncultured Clostridia bacterium (assembly GCA_964639175.1). Taxonomy (GTDB): domain Bacteria; phylum Acidobacteriota; class Blastocatellia; order Chloracidobacteriales; family Chloracidobacteriaceae; genus JACQXX01. Next base: position 3,509 of record CAZXCE010000490.1, on the reverse strand, counting down.
CGGTACAGACGGTGCCATAGCTGGCTGGCCCGGCATCGGCGGTTGGTGTGGCATTGACCGTAAAAGTCTGGCCGGTGATAAACGGCAGGCCGGTTACCATTGGCGTCACACCGGTTGAATTGGCCATATCGAGCCGCAGCATCCCGTTGCCTGTTGCTGCAGAAGCTGTTCCAGTACTGACAACCACATCCCACGTTGCCGTTGGTGCTACACCAACCGCCGTGGTTGAGGTAATTGATTCGCCTGTCAGATTGCTGGAAACATCCGTCAGGGTAAAGTTGCTGTTGGTTACACCGCTCACCGGCGCCGCAAACGTCACGCGATACGTCACGCTGGCTGGCGCACATACCGGGTTGGTGCCGCTCTGACGATTAATCGAAGTCACCGTCGTGCTGCTTGGACCTCCGGAGAGCGGGGCACAATTGATCGCCACCGAGACCAGATAATCCTGGGCAGCAAAGCCTGTCACTGGTGTCAACCCACCTGGAACCGTTGGCAGGGAGTTAGCTGTAATTCGAACATAATGGGTGCCAGTTGTCCTGGCAACAAACAAGATCCCTTCAGCAGTATAGTTGGGGGTAAATGAGGTTACACTGCCTGCTCCGCTGAAATTTGAACCTGCGTTGCTTCCGCTTATGCCGTTGACCCTTGAAAGAACAGCCCCACTTGAATCAAGCAAATCCAGAACACCATCAAACGAGTCAATGTAGTTTTGATTTGGGGAAGCAAATGTCGGACGACCTGGGTTGGTATCAAGGCTAACAAAGATCACGTCGCCGGCATTAGCCGTAAACTTATAGTGGTCAATGTCATTGACGTTGGACATCAATCCATAGAAGAAATCACCGGTTTGGACTGATGCGTCGCTAAACAGATTGTTCGTTGGTGTTGCTTGCGGGTCGGAAATTTCATTCACCTCGGTTGCAGCGGCACGCACCACCGAATATAACTGATACGGTGCGACTCCTGTTGACCCGGCATTGATCCGTAAGTACGAAGTACCTGTTGGCAGAATGGTCCCGGCAATGTTTGGGGATGAACCACCAAACTGGTTGTCATTGTTATCAGTGTCGCATTCCAGGGTATCAACGGTTGTCACAACTCGCATGTCAGCTTCGGCTGAAGGCGAAGTGAGATGAGTAAATGCCCCATTGACCATAGCGAACACACGCGCCCCAGCTGATGCTTGACTCGGAAGAGCATATACATCAACGTCACTTGATGGCGTAATGTCACCCTGAACCCCACACTGGATCGGTTCAGCCGTTGCAGGGTCATTGTTGGCCGCAACGCCTTCTTTCGGCGAGCATTGCACTACCTGGGCAAAGAAACCGTTTGAAACACCTGAGGAGTTGTCATCTACATACAAATAGTATGTGGTGCTCGCGATTAAATTGACGCATGCAATGACTTCCTGATCGCTAGTTCGACTTCCACCAGCAATAATATCAACCGTCGCCGGGAAACCTGCAGTCGGGCAATTTGTTGAAAGATAAGCAGTTATATTACCAACAACACCACCAACAGCATTCCCGTTTGTGACATAAAAGGTGTATTCACCGGTTGAAGCCGGTGTAAACTGATAGACAACATCTCGACCTGGGCAACTAATTGAACCGCCAAAGGTGTTGTTGCCTGACCCACCATTCGCCCAATCAGGATCACTACCGCTAACCCGATAATCGTCAGCCGCATTTGATGAAGAGCCAGGGGTAATCTGATTTAACATCAGGGTTTGCGGTGAAGAGCAGGTATCATTTGAAGGTACATCCCGAGTGACATAAAGCTGGATGCCTCCAAAGGGTTCAACAATCGCTCCAGGGGAGCTACCAAATTTGTAGACCAGCACATAATAGGTGGTTGAAGCCGTCAAAGCCGCCACTGCCTCTGATTGGGCAGCAGTAGCCCCCACATCGTCATTGCAGGCAATTTGGGTAAACGGGCCAGTACACCCAGCAACACTGGTAAACACGGCCACAACACTATCCTGATATCCCGAATTGAAAGTTGGCGCCGGTGCAAACCGAGTTGACGGAGCCGTTAAACGCGAACTCATCGTTGAAAACCGATAACTTGCGGTAGCCGTTGGGGTAAAGGTATACCAGACGCCACGCCCAGTACTGGTGGTACACCCACCACCACTTAATGTCGCAGGATCCCCTGTTGAGTCAGCTCCAGTTGCGTTAATCAATGAGGTTAAAATGGGATAGGTGCCGGTGTCAGTCACGGCAACGGCCCCAGCGCACATATTATTAGCTGGTACAGCAGGAATAAAAAAACCGCGTTTGGCAAGCTCCTGCTCAGAAAATTCAAGGTCCTGTTTATACCGCTCCCCTTTTATTTGGAGACGATCAGCTTCAGACAAATGACCTTCATCCTGAGAAACGGGCTCGGATGGTTTGACTGGCGACTTTTGAGTTGAAGTCTCCTGTTTCTTTGAAGCAATGAGTTTGTTAATCAATCCTTTGCCGCTACTGGCAAGGGACGAAGGTGCGGGCAGAAACGGCATGGCGGCAAAGCCAAGCAGTGTCAGCACCATCAGGAATCCAGTCAGGCGTTTGGCGCGGCTGGATAGGTTTTCTGTAAGACGCATAATTCTCCTCCCGGGGTCGAACTGCATTTTTCTGGCACAAATTTATTGGTGGATTGAAAATTCCCTGGCCCAAACACTGGACTCCTCGAAACGGCGGGTCTGTGATCTGCAGGTGTGTGGAAAAATGCACAACTTCTGGTGACCTTCGCTGGCGGGGAGCGAAGACGAAAAATTCGATTGAAAAGTGACGTGTGGTTGAAAAATCGAGTTCGGAATGAACACAGAGTAAGGGTTTCAGATTTGTTACATTATTATAACCATACTGTCAACCTAACAACCTGACTTCAGAATGATTTCGATGAAAAAAGAAAGGGACGTTTTCCTGGTGGAAAACGTCCCGTAAAGAATCCAAAAAAATGTAGCGCTACATGTTTTAAGGAGGAGTTGCTACGACTCAGAACATTCAGTGCTTACTCAAACTGCAAGGCCGCATTCAGCCCTTTAAATTCAATTCGGCTCAAACTGCGGGTACCATTCTGGTTATTGAAGACGACGACATCGCTGGTGGCTGATTTCTCAAGCGAGGTCAGCTTATAGGGCAGGCGGGCCAGTTCCTTTTTGCCGTCCAGAATCACCAGTTCGCTATTTTGGTCATCAACAAACTTCGCGGTGTAGGTTCCCGCATTGATGGTTTGGCCTTGAATCACACAGGCGCGGGGCAAGGTCATCTTCTTGCTCACATTGCGGGCCATCGCCGGCACAACGGTCAATCCCACCATCACCACGACAAGCATCACACGGGTCACAAACGCACGCACCATATCACTCACCTCATTAAGTTTGGAAAGAGTTGCCAGAAAAGCTGTGGATGATTTCAACGTAAATTCATCCAAAATGAACTTGAACTTTTATTCAGTTTTGATAAACATAAAATATGAGCTCAAGTTCATTTTGTCAAGAAAAAAAACCGGGATGG
>CAZXCE010000489.1:0-6537 GCA_964639175.1 uncultured Clostridia bacterium | reverse complement strand
ACTGACTACTGACTACTGACTACTGACTACTGACTACTGACTACTGACTATGAACAAACCGAATTCCCTCGATCACGGCGTGGAGTGCGGTTTCAGTCAGTTCGCTGGCAAAATCGGGATCATAATGGTGCTTGGTCACGGCCAGGGCAACGATGCCGTGAACCGTGGTCCAGAGCAGGTAGCTATACATTCTGACATCTCCGGGTTTTACCACGTTGGTATCCAGGGCCGCCTGGACGGCATTTTGGAGCACCAGAAATGAATTCCCAGGCGGAGCAGTTTCATCAACTCGCTGGTGGAACAGCAAATCGGCCCGCTGCATAAACATCAATTGGTAATGGAGCGGATGGGCCAGGCCAAACTGGACATAGGCGCGACCAAGGTCAATCAAGCGCAATAATGGGTCGGGCTGTGCTTCGCTGGCAGCTCTGAGTGTGGCTTCAAACTGTTGAAAGCCTTCGAGGACAATCGCCAGCAACAAATCGTCTTTGTCATCAAAATAGCGATAAATTGTGGTTGGGGTGTACCCGATTTGTTCGGCGACCTTGCGAAGCGAAAATCCTTCATAGCCACTGGTCAGAAAAAGTTCAGCCGCCGTCGAAAGAATCAGGTGATGGACCTGATCGCGTTGCTGTTCGCGCCGATGCTGGCTGGCCTGCCGAACACGATCCTGACGAGTCAATTTTCGGGGGTAAATGTTTTCATTCATAACGGATTCACTTTTAGTAACAGTGTTAACTAAAATAGCGATGTCATTTATTTTTGTCAATCGAAAATTACCCTGGCCAGGAGTTTGCTTTCAGGCTGCTCACTCACTGATTTGGTAACTACCTGATTCTTTTCGTGTATTTCGTGTATTTCGTGGTTTGATGGTTTGGAGATTTTCGGTCGGACTGTTTCTGTTTTCCTTCCAGATTGGCCCATTCCCCCGACTGAATAAAACTCGCCCAAAAGTAGGGATGACGGTAACGCGTGTGTTTGAGCATTTTCAGTTGGACATTTCTCAAGGCTTCGGAACGACCTTCACCAGCTTTGAGCCGGGTATAGTATTCGATCATCAGGGCCTTGGTCGCCTGATCCGATACTGGCCAGAGGCTGATCATTTGGGATTCGCTCCCAGCCAGCACCAGCGCCCGCCGCAACCCATAGACGCCATCTCTGTTTTTCACCGTCCCGACACCGGTGTCACAACCAGACAGGACCGCAAGTTTCGTTCCCCAAAGATCCAGGTTGGATACTTCAAAGGCGGTCATGATGCCATCGCTGGCGTCATCGCCTCCGCGATTGGCACCCGCAAAAAAAATCCATGACTGGAGTAATGGATTTTGAGCTTCCAGTCGGATTCCATTAGTTGAATTATCCAAACTTTTGAGCACGATTGACCGGTTTGCCGCTGTCTGTGGAGTGCCGGGTGTGGTATCACCCAGAACGTAGCTATGAGTCGCAATGTGTAAAATGGTGGGACGGTTGACCGTTCTGAGGATCTGTTCGGTAGCGGTTTCCCGCATTTTCAACCTGCTGTGGGGAAAAAGCCGTTTTAACGCTTTCCCTTCGTCGGCAGTGCCTTCAAGTCGAAGCAACGGGTGGTACTGGATCCCAGCCAGGCGCGGCCCCTCGCCGGTTTTATAATCCGGATCGGCCAGAAACAAGGCGGGCGACTGATTGGGCAGTTTTACCTTGAGCCGAAGTAAATCACGACCGCTGGTCAAGTAGGTAATTGTGTAATTTTCGACCAGGTAGTGACCGGATTCGTCAACCAGGGCGGCAAATGGAACCAGATTCAAGGCACCATCCGGCGAAATCAACAGGTGCTTCTGATTGCCGATGATAGCTCGAACCGGGTTCATAATCAGGGCATCCAGTTCCCGTGCGGCAAGTCGTGTCTGGGTCTCCCAGGAACGGATACTTTTCGATTTGCCGGGCCAGGAGGTGAAGTTTGGGAGGTGTTCACCTTGTTTGACGAGCGTTCGCAACTCAGCCACCGCTCGGTCAATCACTTCAGCTTTTCCTAAATCTGCCCACTTCAAAGTTCCCTGATAGGTGAGCGTGTAAACCACATAGTGTGGAGAGCCATGCGTTTGGTTTTTGGCATCAAACGGGCGATAGCTGGCAAATTCAATCAGGCAAGCCAGAGAAGGAATCGCCTGCTGAATGGCCTCCAAGGTAATGGGTTGGGTTTGGGCGCTAAATTCGGCGCTGCGAAGACTGATTTGGGATTCCAGTTGATCAACTTGATGCTCCATCTGTTTCATCAGGGTCTGGAATTCGTCGTGCTTCTCTTTCTTAGGGCCCTGCTGTGTCAACCGCGCCAACTGAGCTTTCTTTTGCCCCAGGTCATCAAGTAACTGCTGGTCGGCAGGTTGCGCATGACGCCGAAGCGTTTCAATATTTGACGCAAATGCGTCCAGCCCACGGCCTTTTCGCCGCAAAATAATTGTCAACGCCATTTTTTGAAGTCGCTCATTCCCCGGCACCGACTGCACATGCATTGAAATTGTATTGTCGGTTTCGAACGTGGTCTGGTTTAAATAGCTCCGTTTCTGGCGTTCAGACCCGGTAATCAGATTGCCAGCCAGCGTGTGTTCCTGAATTTCATTCGTCCGTTGCTGACAGACAACCGCCGCCTCAAGCTTTCCCGTGGTCAGAAAGAGTTCAGCCAGGTTACTCAAGGTGTCGGCAACGTCTGGGTGTTCAGGTCCCAAGGATTTCTCTCGAATGGCCAACGCTTGCTCAAAGAGTGTTTCCGCCCGGTCAAATTCGCCTTTCTTTTGAAAGAGTCTGGCTAAATTATTGAGAGCATTGGCGAAATCTGGATGCTCTGGGCCCAAGGATTTTTCATACACTCCCAGGGCCCGGGCAAACAATTGTTCAGCCTGCGGATAATCACCTTTGGCCTGAACGATGAGTGCCAGGTTATTCAGCGTTTGCGCGACCAGAAAGTGATGTGGGCCCAGTTTCTTTTCGCGGAGAACCAGGACGCGTTGCAATAACGGTTCGGCTTGTCCAGCATCTTTTCGGCTCCAGTACACCATTCCTAAATTATTGAGGCTATCAGCAACGGTCGGATGATCTGGACCCAATGCTTTTTCCCGAATGGCCAAAACCTTCTGAAACAAGAGTTCCGCCTGGGTTTTGTCGCCCTTTTCATAATACAAGGTGGCCAGATTATTGAGGCTCTGAGCCGTTTGCAGATGGTCGGGTCCGTACAGCTTTTCCCGAATGGCTAACACACGCTGATAAAAGGGTTCCGTCCTGGTGTAATCCCCTCTGGCAAAGTACAACCCGCCCAAATTACTCAGGCACTGGACGATATTGGGGTGTTCGGGGGCAAGGTTTTTTTCCCAGATGATGAGCGCCCGCTGGTACAACGGCTCGGCTTTTTCATACTCGCCTTGGGCTTGATAGACAACGGCTAAATTATTCAGGAATGCGGCCAATTCGGGGTGGTCGGCGCCCAGTATTTTTTCCTGCACCGTCACCAGTCGCTGAAAAGTCACTTCAGCCTGATCCAGGTCACCTTTGGCTTGATAGAGCGAAGCCAGGTTGTTGAGGCTTCGGGCGACGGCTGGATGCTCACGTCCAAAGACTTTTTCCCGGATCGCCAGAGCGCGGACAAACAGGTCTTCTGCCCGAGCTAAATCCCCTTTGCTCTGATGGATCCCAGCCAGATTATGGAGACTTTGGGCAACTTCCGGATGCATCGGGCCAAGTGCTTTTTCCCGGATGGTCAGGGCTCGTTGCCAGGCGGTTTCGGCCTGGTTGAAATCGCTGAGCGCGTCATGGATCAACCCTAACAGATTCAGATGCCTGGCAACGATGCGATGCTCCGAGCCAAATACTTTTTCGGCGATTTCCAGGGCATTGATGGTCAGTGGTAGCGCCTCTTTGAGGTTTCCAGCTTCGCAAATTTGCACGATGTGTTGGAACTGGTCGTAAACGGCAACCTGTTCTCTGTCCTGGAGCGTTGCTTCGCGGATTGGCTGAATGCTCAGTTGATACCTGCCGGGGCGGCTGGCTTTATCGCTTGACGCCACCTGGATCTGGTAAGAGCCAGTCATTTGAGCAATAAAAGAAATCAGAACTGGTTCAGGCAATCCGGTTGACGTGGTGGTTTCGGCGAGCACGTTCCCATCTGGCCCAAGCAGGCGCCCAACCACTTCAATATCTGTTGTCTCCATTGAGAGCTGCAGGAAATCGTTTGCCTTCAAGGAAACCAGATAGTTGTGGCTTTCGCCGCCCACGAGTTCGCGGTCAACTGACCGCGCCAAATCATCAAGAAGCGTGGACTGAGCCGGGGATGGTTGTTGTGATTGAAAAAAAGGTGAATGAGCCAGGAACTGGCCAGGCTCCGTTCCTGAGCATAACGTGAGACTGATGATCGAGGAAAATAACCACTTCCGATTGGCCGTCATAGGCTTTTCTCGCTCAAGAAAAAAGTTCAGGGTGCCGCCTTCAGGCGAGAGGTTTTCTTCTCATCTCAAGACAATACCCTGAACTTTTCCGATTTCCAAACCAAGAGCTGCCGTGGTTTAAACAAATAAAACCAACAATCTGAATCAGCGACTCACTGTCCTTACTTTACATCCCCGAGCAGGTCGCGCCACGGTTGTAATTCCGGTGTGCCGGGTTTGCGCTCGCCAAAAAACAACGCGATGTTATTGCCATCCTGGTCAAAGAGTTCAAGCGAGGTCACGTCTCCGTCAAGCGTGGGTTTGCGGACAATCCAGGCGCTGGCGATTCCGGTTTCCCGCAGGTGCAGGTTGAAATCAGGATCCATGACATTGATCCAGTCACCATAGGGCACAATTTTGGAAACCGGGCCTGTGTGAATCTGGATAAGTCCCGGATTGCCGACAAACACCATAATTGAGACTTCCCGCTCTGAAGCCAGCGTCAATGCCTGGCGGGCACTCTGGGTCGAAACGGGTCTGGCCAGATCAGCCCCGACCAGTCGAAACGCCTGGGTTCGTTCGACTTCAAACGTGCGGAGCATGCCAAAGAAATCGTGGGTGTCTTTTAAGGTGTACCAGGCTTCCTGCAGACCTCTCACATCAATCTCAGCATCTGGACGAATGGTTTTGGACGTGGTTGCTGGTTCAACCGCCTGTACCGGAGACTGATCATCAGATCGGAACCGTTTCACGAGTTCATCGAGTGCGGCAAAATTTGATTCGGGCTGCAGAAAAATCTTGTGAAGCGCCGTTCCAGCCTGATCAAAAAACTGAAGACTGTGACGCATAAATGCCTGTCCGGAATCTTCAGACACCACAAATCCCAGTTTCCAGCGTGAAAAAAAGATTCGCAGGTCAATACCTTCGGTATGAACCAGCCCAACGTGCCCGGTGGTTTCCAGGCCCTGGTAGAGCCCTTTTTTCTCGTGAACCGCGTGTTCATTACGGGTCAGGGCCATTACCCGACCAATAGGCGAGACCGCATCCAGAACCTCACTCCAGGTGCCTTGCAGGCGGGTAACGGTTTCTCCGCAGCCGGTGGCCACCAGTTGTGCCTCACTGACGCCAAGTTGTTCCGCCGCATCGCGGATCCGAACCTTTGGGTTATTCTTTCGAAATTCCGCCCACCGTTCTTTGAGATTAGTCGGCTGCGATACCATTGAAGCACTCATATCGAACTCCTTTAACAAATTTTTCAGACAGAGATTGAAACTGAAGCGGTTGTTGGTCAGCACCGGTTGGCACAATCAACGGAATATTGCGAGTTGGATGGGACGAAACCTCGACCGTAATTCCAAACGTGCGCTCAAGCGTGGGCTTCGTCAAGACCTGGCCAGGTGTTCCGGCTGCAACCACCGCTCCTTTTTGAAATAAAACAACGTTGTCGGCATAGTGCGCCGCCAGATTGAGATCGTGAACCACAACCACCACGGCAACGCCAAGCTGAGTCAGTTGGCGAGCCGTCGAAAGCACATGATGCTGATGCTGCAAATCGAGGCTGGCGGTCGGCTCATCAAGCATAAGCAAAACGGGCACGGTGCCGATGGCTGGCCAGAGCTGGGCCAGAACACGGGCAAAATGGGTTCGTTGTTGTTCCCCACCAGAGAGCGTCGTGTAGCGCCGATGCCGCAAATGGCTGATTTCGGCCAGCTCAATCATGTTTTCAATGATGGATTGTTTTTCAGCGTAAGTCAGTTGGTGGTGATAGGGCGATAACCCCAACGAGATGACTTCCTCAACGGTAAAAGGAAACTGCAGAATGGTTTGCTGGCGCAGGACGGCTCTGATTCTGGCCAGGGCGCCAGGGTTCCATTGATCAAGCAATTTTCCACCAATTCGAATCAATCCGTGATTTGGCTCGATGTCTCCGCACACCAGACGAAACAGCGTGGATTTCCCGGCGCCATTTGGACCAATCACGGCAAGCACCTGCCCGGTAGCTACCTGCAAGGAAATATCTTTGAGAATTGATATGCCATTGACCTGATAACTGACGGCCTCAACCTGTAAAATCATGGTGATGTTACCTCTTTCAGGGTTCCGGGTTCCGGGTTCCGGGTTCCGGGTTCCGGGTTCCGGGTTCCGG
>CAZXCE010000488.1:0-6538 GCA_964639175.1 uncultured Clostridia bacterium | reverse complement strand
ACTGCGCTTCCAACTGAAAACGGGAAGTTGATTTTTTACAGTCCCTTAGCCCTCTACCCTTAGCCCTACTTTGATCCCAGGTGCCACATGTCTTCAACCACCCCTCCACTTCGTGAAATCTGGCTTGGTCCATTGCTTGGAAAACAGCGTGCGTTGCTCATCGAACGCTGCCGCGAACGGCTCCGCCAGGGTCGTGGCTCGGAAATCCTCTACATTGCGGCGTCGCGACCGCTGATGCTCGAAGTCTATGACCAGATGGTGGATGGTCTGGAAATCCGGGGCAATATCGGCTCGCTTCCGATCCACCTTTTTACCGGGTTGATGCAGCAGATTTTAAAAAGCGCCCGCATTTCCCTTCCCGGAGGCACTGACGAACCGCTTCCCCGCCGTGACCGGATTGACATTGACCAGCGCCCACTCCAGCGCCCGCTCCTGTCACAGGTTATGGCCCAGCTTGCGAGTTCCGGGCGGATTCCCCACTTTGGTGCGCTGGCCAAGTCAGACGGTTGTGTTGAATCGGTGGCTGATCTGATTGGCGAAATCCAACGAGCCGGAAAAGCTTCTGGCGCCTTTCGGTTGATTGTCGAAGACCGCATCCGCCGGGCAATGGAAAGTTTCCCCAAACCAGAAGATGAAGACGACCTGATCAATGGCCTGCCACCCGAAGTTGATGCAATGCTTGGCTATGAGCGTGATGTGGCATTGATTTACGAATGTTATCAATCAGCGCTTTACACCAACGGATTGACCGACATCAACGAAGATCACCTGCGTGTATTACAGGTACTCGATGGCGAATATGAAGGCTATCTGTGCCACGTTCCCTACCTCAAGCCAGTCAGGTTGATGGTGGTGGATGGCTTTTTCGACTTTACGCCTGCCCAGGGTGAAATCCTCAAGCGGCTGATTGCCCGCACCCCGGAAGTCTTCTTCAACTTTGACTATGATGTGAACAACCGCGACGTGTTCCGCCCGATTGACGACACACTCGAACACGTTGAAAAAATGGCGGATCACTTCGAGCGCCGCTCTTTTCACCACATTGACCCGACTGCCCAGCCAATTTCGGTTGAAGAAATACTTCCGGGGTTGGATCCAATCCGGCAGGCATTGTTTAACACGAAATGGGAAACACCAGCCGCCGAAGCGATGGCGAATCTGGTGGAAGAAGGTCTCCCCATCACCGTTTTTGAAGCGCCTGACCGGGAACGCGAAGTTCGGGCCGTCGCCAAAGAAATCAAATCGCTGGTGAGGCTCGAAAGTTTTCAACCGTTTGAAATTGCCGTCGTGGTGCGCAACAAGGAAGCCTATGGCCAGGACCTGCGCCGTGTTTTCAGTGAAGAAGGCATTGCCTACGCGCTGGATGAACGCCTGAAAGTCTCTGATATTCCAGCCGTTCGGGCCGTTCGCAAACTGCTGGATGCGGCTGCCTCGCGCCATCCGGATGACACAGCGGAACGTCCACCGCGAATCCCGGTTGGCAAACTTGTCGGCCTGCTCAAAAGCGATTATTTCCACCTTCAGGGCATCACGAGCATCACGCCCGATAGCGTGTATTCGATCACATCACCAACTGACCTGACCGTTGATGATATTGAAAACATCGTGGCGTTTGTCGGGCAACAACTCCACCTGGATGACTGGCTCTCACGTTCCGCCAAACTGCTTGGCAAATTTGACATTCCGGTGACCGGAAAACTGATTGGGACCGACCAGCCGGGCCTGCCATTTGAAGAACTCAACCTGTACCAGGAATTCTTTGAAGATTTCGAAGAAACGCTGCTTTCGACCGACCCGCACCCACGTCATCAGGTTCGCGCCGACGCTGTCATTCCCTGGCAAATCTTTGCAACGGCACGAGTTCTGGCTGTCCTTGGACGAATTCTGCTCAAAATCCCGTATGAATCGCTGGCCCAGGACCTGGTCATCCGACTCAACGAAGTGCTCACCGACCTGCAATTTAAAGCCCATCTGGAACAGGCGCTCAAGGAAGCACAGGGCGATCCGGAAAAAATGCTCCGGGCCACGCTTGACCTGCGCGGATCAGAAGCAATCAACCGGGCCATGGCGGCGGTACAGGATGCGGTTTCCCACGCGGCTGAAGGCATTCGGATCATTTGTGGTGGCGGTTCGGCCCCGCTCAAAACCAAAGCCTCTAACCCAAATGAAGCCACCAAACGACTTCCGCGTTTGCGGATCACGGCATTTCGCGACGAACTGGGACGGTCGCTGGAAAATCTGCCGCTCCGGGTGCAGCCTGAAACCTTTGGGGCCGTGCGGATTCTCGAAGCCACTGACGTCCGCGGACTCACGTTTCGGGCCGTGTTTGTGCTGGGACTGGTTGAAGGTGGGTTTCCGATTCGTGGCCGCGCCGACTGGATTTATCCTCCGGCAGAACGTGAACAGTTGAAGGAATACGGCCTCACGCTCGAAGACATTTCGCCCGCTGTAATGCGCAAGGAAGAACACTATTTCTATCAAATCGTCAACCGTGCGACAGAGCGGCTCTATTTATCATTCCCAAAAAACCAGGAAGATGACACCGAGGCCGTAAAATCCTATTTTCTCACTGAGTTAGAGCGGGTGTATCCGGCTGGCCTGTTTGAGCTTGAACCAGCGCCAGACACCATTTCACTGGCCCGGCCTGTGCCAAAAGGTTATGACGGCAGCCAGATTCTGGAATCCACCACGGTTCGCGAACTGGCGCGGGCCAGTACGGCACTCCGACGGCGGCTCAAACTCGGCGAGTCGCCTGATGATTTTGCGATTTCCGTTGGCCCACTTACTTCCGCTGAAGTGGTCACCATACTGGAGCAATACACTTTTGATCGGGGCTACGTGTCAAAACTGGCACAACGACGGCTTGAAATCGAAGCTGAACGGTATGGTTCGCGGTTTGGAACCTTTGACGGCAGGATGGAAAGCGACATTGTGCGCAGTGCAGTGGCCAACCAGTTTGGCGAAGATCGGGTATACAGTGCCACCGAGTTCAACGAGTACGGCCAGTGCCCGTTTCGCTTCTTTGCACATCGGGTGCTGGACCTGAGACCTCGGGTCGAAGCCGCTCTGGATTTGCAAAACCAGGATCGCGGGTTGCTGCTCCACGAAATTTTGCGCGAGTTTTTCAGCCGACTGCGCGGGAAATCGCTCTCTGAAATCGGACGTGACAAATTACTGGTTCAACTGAAGAAAACCGCCGAAGATGTTTTCAATAATTTTGAAACTCGCCTGCCTCCGCTTAATCCAAAACTTTGGGAGATCGAACGGTCGGTGCTCATTCTTCAGCTTGAGCAAGTGGTTGATTATGAAATGGACTTTGAAGACTCAGCAGCGCGTCCGGTTCGACCACGCTTTGGCGAACTGGCGTTTGGGATGTCGCCCCGGCATCGTGACCCGGCGTCGCTCCGGGAACCGCTTTTGCTGACGAGTCCAAACGGTGAAATCATGCGTTTGCGCGGGCAGATTGACCGGGTGGATGTCTCAGAAGACGGCAAACTGGTCGCCTATGACTACAAAACCTCACGCGGGGCGTCAATCAACGACATGCGGGCTGGTCGTGATGTGCAGATGGCGATATATCTTGAAGCACTGGAACGACTTTTCTGCCGTGAAGAACAGGAAGTCATCGGTGGCGGGTATTATTCGTTGCGCCCAGGTTCGGATCGCCGCAACAATGGACTCTACCGGGCTGATTTTTCAGCCTATACCGGCCTGGGCCGGACGGCTTCAAATCTGAGCGACGACGACTGGCAGGCCACCCGTAAACAACTCATCAATTATGTCTGGAGGTACTGGCATCACCTGCGCGACGGCGATTTCCGGGTCCGCCCGGCCCAAAACGAACTCACCTGTCAGTATTGCGATTACAAGGCTGTCTGCCGATTTGACCGGTATCGGATTCAGAAGAAGAAGAAGAAAGTCAGTAGTCAGTAGTCAGTAGTCAGTAGTCAGTAGTTGATGAGTCAGTAGTCAGTAGTCAGTAGTTAAGTGTTGGGATTTTGAATTATCTGTAAAGTGTATTTGGTTCCATTTGGGTCAGTTAGGAACAATTCTTTTCAAAAATTCCACGGGCTCAACGATCCGGGTTTTGTCTACTGACTCATCAACTACTGACTACTGACTCAAAGGAATCTATGCACGACATTGATCCTGAAAAGATGCTTCATTTGACCTATGTGTATGGCCCGGTGCCATCGCGTCGGCTGGGGACGAGTCTGGGCATCAATCCGTTGCCGGTCGAAACCAAGGTCTGCAATTTTGATTGTCCCTATTGTGAATGCGGCTGGACCGATTCTGACCGGCCCGCTGGGAAAATGCCCACCGTCGAGCAACTGGTCGAAGAACTTGAACTCAAACTCAAGGAGTGCCAGAAACACGGAATCGAACTGGCGGCCATCACGTTTGCGGGGAATGGTGAGCCGACGCTGCACCCGAAATTTGAACTCCTGATTGACAAAACCTGCGAACTTCGCGACCTTTATGCCCCTCAGGCGAAAGTGACTGTCTTAACCAATGCCACACGACTCAAATTTGCCCCGGCCCGGCGCGGATTGCTCAAAGCTGATGTGCGCCAGATGAAACTTGATGCTGGCACCGAAGCCACGTTTCGTCAGGTAGATCGCCCCTATGGCAAACTGACGCTTGGAAAAATCGTGGATGACATCTGCGACTTTGAGGCGCCGGTGATGATTCAGAGCATGTTTTTTCGGGGTGAAGTTGATGGCGAAGTGATTGACAACTCCAGACCCGAGGAAGTGAGCCAGTGGCTTGAACATCTGAAACGGATCAAACCGACGGCGGTGCACCTCTACAGCCTGGATCGCCCGACAGCCGCCAAAAATTTACACCGTGTCTCGCGTGAAGAACTGGAAAATATTGCAGCCCAGGTGCGAACATTAGGCATTCCAGCCGAAACGTTTTGAGGATTTAGAAGAGGAACTAATGATTACTTATCGTGCGATGTATAAATTCGTTGAGAACGGGGTTCATGGAGAAGTACTTGATTTTCCAGGAGTAATTACATTCGGCCCTTCGCTGGAGGAAACTCGTCGCCTGCTGGCAGGGGCTCTGGTTGATATGGCCGAAGCCTGCATTTTCCAGGGTGAGAGCTTGCCATCTCCCGATCCAACCTGTTCTGACTCAGAATCTGACTTAGAAGAACCAATACATCTCTTACTCACGGCTGCAAATCAGGTTGAGATTATTCCTAAAGTAGTCATACCATTTCGGGCTCAAGGTATCAGGCTTGGGGTTTAGGAAAACCAAATTTTTCCAATAATTTACCCTGAACCCTGAACCCTGAACCCTGAACCCTAAAACATATGGACGATCTGGTATTTATTCGAGAAACCCTGCTTTTGGCGGCTCAAGGCCGTGGCCTGGTGAGCCCCAACCCAATGGTTGGCGCGATTGTGGTCAAAGATGGTCAGATCATCGGGCGGGGGTGTCATCGCTTTGAAGAACGCCGCCACGCCGAAGTCAACGCCCTTGAAGAAGCCGGTGAACTGGCATGTGGGGCCACGATGTACACCAACCTTGAGCCCTGTGCCCACTTTGGCCGCACTCCACCCTGCACCCAGGCGATTATCCAGGCGGGAATTACCCGAGTCGTTTCCGCGATGCGCGACCCAAACCCACAGGTATTTGGCAAAGGGTTTGAACAACTCGAAGCGGCTGGTATTGAAGTCCTCGTCGGTATTGGTGAACGCGAAAGCCGACATCTCAACGAAGTATTTGTGACCTATCACACCAAAGGTCGGCCCTTCATCCATTTGAAAACGGCCATGAGTCTGGATGGCCGCACCGCTACCCGAACCGGAGATGCGCAATGGATTACCGGCGAAGCTGCCCGTATCGAAGTTCAAAAACTCCGCTATGGATATGATGCCGTTATGGTTGGCATTGTGACAGCCATTGCCGATGACCCGGCGCTTACCTATCGCGGAAGCTTGCCTCGCCATCAACCGGTCAAACGTCTCATTTTGGATTCTGAACTGCGACTGCCGCTCACCTCGTCCCTGGTCCAAACCGCGTTTGAGGCGCCGGTGTGGGTTTTTACCGACGAAGAGGGAGATAAACGGGAACGCCAGCGACAGCTTGAAGCCCACGGCGTGCGAGTCTTTCACGTTCCATCATTTTTCGACCCGGAAACCCAACGTCCACGATTGGATTTGCCTGCGGTCCTTCAAAGTCTGGCTGACCACCACGTGACCAGTGTGCTGGTTGAAGGCGGCGCCGAAGTTGCCGGCTCGTTTCTGACCTCGATGTTGATTGATAAAGTGACCTTTTTTATTGCGCCGCTGTTAATTGGCGGACGTTTGGCCACCAGCGCCGTAGCCGGAGATGGTTTTGCCCGTCTGGATGAATCACTCCGATTAGTGGATGTCGAAGTCAAACACGTCGGCAACGATGTGATGATTACGGGCTACCCGTTGCACGCAATCTGAAGAATTGAGAATGAAGAATGAAGAATGAAGAATGAAATTGGTTCTTGGTTCTTGGAAAGTGTTGGTTCCTAAGCACTAAGCACCAAGTACCA
>CAZXCE010000487.1:0-6539 GCA_964639175.1 uncultured Clostridia bacterium | reverse complement strand
TTCGGTGATGGACTCAATACCACGGGGTTTTCGCTGAACCGGTCGTTTAACCGGGACCGGAGCTCCGGCGGATTTCGCGTTGATTATGTGATGAACTCTAGCCATCGGTTTGAAGGAATTTATAACCGGGCCTATGAGACGGTTGACCGGCCTGATGCCGATCTGATTTTTACCCAAAAACCGCTGGTGAACAACGTCACCGACACCAACTTTGCCGTGGGTGCCTGGACCTGGGTCATCAGCCCTCGAATGACGAATGAACTCCGGATTGGTGGAAACCGGCCAGTTGGAAACTTCAATTCAGACGCGGATTTGAATTCAGTGTTTTACGATCTGCCCCTCATCACAAATCCGGTGAATACGTTTACCAGCCAGGGCCGGACAACGACCTCACTTTCATTTATTGATAGTGCTTCCTACACCATTGGGTCGCACTTTATGCGGTTTGGCGGTCAACTGAACCGTGTCCGGACCAATCCATTTCTGTTTAGCAATGGGACGCCACCGCTGTTTACCATCGGTTTTGGTGCCGGGGCGCCTGACGATGCCGCACTGACCTCTGGTAATTTCCCTGGTGGGATTGATGCCACCCAGCTTGCCACCGCCAACAATCTGCTGGCGTTACTGGGTGGTGTGGTCGCTGAAGGATTGGTAAGTTATGAAGTTACCTCACAGACTTCGGGATTCCAGCGGGGTGCTCGCAATCAACGCAACCTGGAGTATAAAGAGTATTCAGGGTATTTTACCGATTCGTGGCGGATTCACCCACGAGTTACACTCAATCTGGGGATGCGCTGGGATTACCGGACACCAGTGAAGGAACGCGATAACCTGTTACTCACCCCAACGCTCAATGGCCGTGATGTGCGTGAGGCGGTGCTTGATCCAAACGGAACGCTTGAGTTTGTCAATGGATTCGTCCACGACCCTGACCGTGACAACTTTGCCCCGAACATCAGCGTTGCCTGGGATATTCCTGGTCTTGGCCGTCAGACGGTATTGCGCGGTGGATACTCGATTTCTTATGTCAATGATCAGGCATTTATCGGGCCATACAATGCGTTGAGAGGAAATGACGGGTTGCAGTCTGCAATTAATGTCAATGATCTGTTTGGTACCGCCACCAACGACATTCCTCGGTTTTTGCAGACGATCTTTACCACGCCTCAGTTCCAGGTCCCGCGGACCTACCTGCAGAATTTCCAACTGGACAATACTACGGCTGCTTTTGGAATTGATAAACAATTCAAAACGCCGTTTTTCCATCAGTGGAACGTTAGCCTGGACCGTGAGTTGACCAATAACATGGTGGCTTCGTTCCGTTATGTTGGCAACAAGAGCACAAACCTGGTTCGAGGGGTTGATTTAAACCAGGTGGATGTCATCAACAACGGCTTTGCGGCTGACGTGCTGCGAGCGCAAAGCAACGGCTTCCTGGCACTGGCCCAGACCGGTCGGTTTGATCCACGATTTAACCCAAACATCAATGGCAGCCAGCAACTCACCGTGTTTCCAAACCTGGTCGCTGGGGGGGTTTTAACCAACACTGGGACCATTCAACCGTTGATCCAGCGTGGTGAAGCCGGTCAACTGGCCGCGATTTATCACCAGTTGGGGCTCAACGGCAGCGTCAATCTGGTAGCCAATCCAAACCTGTTTGTGGCTGATGTGCTGGCCAACAACACTGAATCCAATTACCACGCGTTGCAGGTTGAATTGCGGCATCGGTTTTCAAATGGATTGACCTTCCAGACCAACTACACCTGGAGCAAAAACCTGACCACCTCGCCCAACATAAACCCACAGGTTTTGTTTGAACCGCTCCTGGACAACAACCAGCCGGGGCTAGAATATGCACGGGCTCAAACTGACATTCCACATATCTACAAAGCCAACGTGATCTATGAGTTACCATTCGGTCAAGGGAAACGGTTCAATCCAGGGAACCCGATTCTGCGCAAACTGGTGGGCGGCTGGGCCGTCACCTCAATCATCAATGTGCAGTCAGGGAGCCCCTTCTCAATTATTTCCGGTCGCGGTACCTTAAACCGGGGGGCACGTTCCCTCAACAACACGGCGATTTCATCGCTTACCAACGAACAAATCAAAGATATGATCGGTGTGTATCAAACACCAGATGGTATCTACCTTATCAACCCATCAATCATTGGGCCGGATGGTCGGGCCGTCGCTCCAGATGGTCGCGGACCATTTGCCGGGCAGGCATTTTTCAACCCACGAGCCGGTTCGGTCGGAAGCGTGGCCCGAAATTCGTTCAACAACCCGGTGTTTACCAACTGGGATTTCAGTTTCTTGAAGGTGACCCCGATTACCGAACGCATCACCACCGAATTCCGGGCGGAATTCTTTAACTTTAACAATCACCCGGTCTTTGGGCTTGATAATCAGAACATCAACAGTGCGGTGTTTGGTCAGGTTGGCTCACAGTTAAACAGCCCACGCGTGGTGCAGTTGGCGTTTAAGATTGTGTTTTAATACCAGTTTGTAGTCAGTCGTCAGTCGTCAGTAGTTCGTTAAGCTTGTTTGATTGAATTACTTGACTGTTTTCTGATCCAAAGTATTCACTACAAAATGGTATCAGGTGGGATTACAGAAGATGGGCTGAAGAAATCGGGTTAATCCTCCTCCTACAATCTTCCACCCAATTCAAAATTCCATTTTTTTGTAACAAGCTGGATTTTCGAATCCAGCTTGTTTTCTTTTTGTGGAAATTTGTCCGGCTTTGGTTTTTCCCGACTGGGAGGGAGAATTTTTCATTTTCTTAGGAACAAAATACAGGCTTCGGAGTGTATAGAGAACACACACATTTCCTTCCGTCGCACACACATTCGTTTCAGTTTTTCACCCAGGCCAAACTTCATATCCTCAACCATCCTCATGTTTCTGTGTATTGTTTGCACAGGAGGGAGCAGGACTGTTCATGATCTGGTGTGATTGGAAATCCTGGAAATATGTCGCCCTGGCCTGGGGCATTGCCTTTGTGTACTTTGTCTGTCAGACGACCGTGGCCATTTCCCTTTTTCTGCCCAACGAACCAATGCCCTGGTGGCGAATCATCAAGGGGTGTTTTCTCTTTTGCCTGCTATGGCTCCCCACCACCCAGTTTGCCATTGCCATGGCCCGCCGGTTTCATCTGGAAGCGAAGAAATTTCTGGCGAATCTGCTGGTGCACTTTGTTACCGGGTTTGTGGTCTCGGTTGTTATCCACTCCATTGGAATTGTTGCCATGAACTGGCAAAACATCCAGGCCGGCGAGTTTACCTTACATAATTACTCAGTTGAATTGCTGATGCGTATCAACCTGAGTTTACTGATCTATCTGGTGCTGATCTTTACCACGCACGCGTTTGACTATCGGCAGGAATCGCAGGACCGATTGATCCGGGAGTTACAACTCCAGACCCAGCTTGATCAAACCAAGCTCAATGCCTTGAAAATTCAGTTGCAGCCACACTTTTTGTTCAATGTCTTGAACTCAATCTCTGTGTTACAGAATCAAGACTTGCCCGGCGCCCAAAAAATGGTGCATCGGCTGGGTGAATTTCTACAGAAAATCCTGTACCAGTCAAATGACCTGCAGGTCAGATTGGAACAGGAACTGGAGTGGTTGGAATGTTATCTGGATATTGAGCGCATTCGTCACCGTGAGCGCCTGCAGGTAACGGTGGTTGCTCCTCCTGAAGCCCTGGCGGTCTATGTGCCAAATTTAATTCTCCAACCAGTGGTTGAAAATGCAGTCCGGTATGCCATGGCTGGGCCGCATCCCACAGGTGAAATTGTCATTCGAGCATTGCTGGCTGAAAATCGGCTCCAGCTTGAAGTCATTGATAATGGGCCAGGTCTGGCTGTCGCTGATTTGCCTTCCTCCTCTGGTCGAAAGGGCATTGGTCTGGCCAATACCAAAGCCCGGCTGGAACAATTGTATGGCCGGGACGCACGGCTCGAACTGTTACCAGCCGCTGGCGGTGGTGTGAACGCAACGCTTACCTTGCCGATTCAACGGGAATCTGAACCCCAATTCAATCATTTTCCTGAAAGTGTGATGATATGACCCTCACAACTCCCATTTCTGTTTTGATTGTTGATGATGACTGTCTGGCTCGTGATTGTATGCGGTCAGTTGTCGAAGCCAGTTCTGGATTTTCAGTGATTGGTGAATGCACGACTGGTCTTGGCGTCATCAAAGCCATGGAAGATATGTCACCCAGCCTGATCCTCCTGGATATTCAGATGCCAATGATGAATGGATTGGAACTGGTTGAGTCCCTGGGCGAACTCCTGCCGCTGGTGGTTTTTGTTACCGCTTTTGACCGCTATGCTGTGACTGCCTTTGATCATCACGCGGTTGATTATGTCTTAAAACCAATTGACCGCCTGCGTCTGGAAAAGTCACTTCAGCGGGCAAAAGTTATTCTCGAAACCCGGCAAAAACACGTCTTCAACCAGAAATTAATTGCCTGTTTGCAAGACTTAAAATTGAAATATGCCGCGAGTAGCGAACAAATCCTGATTCGATCAGCCGGAAACAGCCTTTTCCTCAAAGTCCAGAGCATTGACTGGGTTGAAGCTGAAGGCAGCTATGTCAGGCTGCATATTGGAAAAAACTCGCATTTGATCCGCGAAAACATCGGATCTTTCCTATCCCGGATGGATCCAAAAATATTTATCCGGATTCATCGGTCGGTGGCGGTCAATATAGATCGGGTTGTGCGGCTGCAATCGCTGCTTCACGGTGACATGCGTGTTGTGTTGCGTGATGAAACTGAACTCATCCTGAGCCGAAGTTACCGCCAAAACCTGCGTGACATTGGGGTTTAAGTGTTCTTGTTGACAGGTTCCCTCCAGGTCAGCGCTGGTTGCCTTCCAGCGGTCGTATGTAATGTTTCCTGAACAGAATTGGAATCCCTCTGCTTTCTGGCGCTTATGAGCAGGGAGAAATGCTCTTTGGCGTGGTATTTGCACTTGAGAACAGGTATTGAGGAAAATCACCCAGACCTGTTTTGTTCAGGTATCGAAGGGAGGTAAGTTGTATGGTGACCTCTCGCTTTATTTCTCACTTTTCGTTGCGGTTTCAACAATTTCTTTCTCTTGTGATCAGTGTGGTTCTGCTTGTGGTCCTCTGTCTGCCAGTTCGCGCACAAGAAGCTCCACCCACCCACCCACCTCTTTCTGAACTGGTTGAGCAACCCTATCTCCAGGTGTTGATTCTGGCCCCGCAGCTTGACCTGTCACGTTCTGAAGTGGCTGATTTTCGAGCTGAACTCAAACGCCAGAAAGAGCTGGAACAAAAGCGGTTTGAATCTCAGGAAAAGTTGCTCGCCCGCACCATTGAACAATGGCAACGGCAACTTGATGCACTCAACCGGAGCGCTTCGAAAGACTCTGAAGCAATGGCAAAGCAACGCAAAGAAGCGCAGTGCCAGATTTTGAAGCTCGAACGTGAAAAACGCGAAAAAATCCTGGCCCGCAAACACGGTGTTCCGGTGGCCTTTGAAAACAAACTGGCCAAACTCGATTTATTGGCGGAGTGGCCAGCCAAAGAGCGGGAAATCAAAAATATCGTTGCTTCAGGCACCGCCCGTCAGCGTCAGTATGGAAATGTCGAAGATATTGGCATCCGGGTCATCGTCAAAGACCAGGAAAAGGACATCAAGCTTGGCGAACGCGCTATTCAAGAACTCAAGCTCTATGGACTGCTTCCAAAGGAATTTGACGACAAGGATGTGAATGACTTTGTGAGGGTGGTGGCTGAAAATATCGCAGTCAATTCTGACTTGAAAGTACCACTCAAGGTCACAATCCTGGAAAGCGATGAAATCAATGCTTTTGCATTACCGGGTGGCTACCTCTTTGTGAATACCGGGTTGATCCAACATGTTCGCACCGAAGCAGAGTTAGCCGGAGTGATTTCGCATGAAATTGCCCACGTTACTGGTCGTCATGGTGCCCGACTGATGAAACGAGTAACCATTGCCAGCATCATTTTTGAAGCGGCCCAGGTTGCCGCCATCATTTTTACCGGTGGCATCGCCGGTATTGGAACCTATTATGCCCTGCAATATGGATTCTTTGGGTTGGGGCTGATGTTAAATCTGGCGTTATTGGGCGTTTGCCGCGATTTTGAGGCCGAAGCAGATCAACTCGGTGTTCAGTATGCGTGGCGCGCGGGCTATGACCCACGCGGATTTATTACCTTTTTTGATTACATGGCCAGTGAAAAAGGCTATGTCAAATCCTCCAGCTTTTTCCGAACGCACCCGCCATTCTTTGAGCGAATCGTGAGTACGTTCAGTGAAATTGCATATCTCCCTGAACCAGAAGCTCAAAAAATTGACTCCAGCGAATTTCAGGCGGTGAAAACTCGTCTGAACCTCTTGCTGGAGCAGAAAAAGCTCGAAGAGAAAACCAAACCTTCTCTCAAGCGAAAAATTGAATGTGACTGATTGCCAGTTAAGTGGAGAATCCTTTTAGTGGTTAGTGGTTAGTGATTAGTGGTTAGTGGTTAGTGGTTAGTTAGT
>CAZXCE010000486.1:0-6549 GCA_964639175.1 uncultured Clostridia bacterium | reverse complement strand
AGTCAGTAGTCAGTAGTCGAGTGTTGGGATTTTGAATTATCAGTCAAGTCTATTTGGTTCTTTTTGAGTTACTTGTAAAGAGTTCTTTCAAGATCTTTGCAGACTGAAATACCTGGATTTGATCTACTGACGACTGGCTACTGACTACTGACGAAATACCAATGCTCAACAAGGAATTATCAAGTTATGACGAAATGGAAATTGACAGCCGTGATGGCTTTGGCCTTGATCACCGGTCTGGTGACCGCCTGTGGAAATCAGCCGACTCCGGTGGAGAGCACAGGAACTCCAGCCGGTGAGACTAAGAAATCAACCCTTCCCCCCCAACCGAAGGCCCCACAAACACCTGAACCAGCACCAACTTCAACCCTACTCGACCCATTGGCCGAAAAAGGAAAGGGACTCTACAACGGTGAACCAGGACGCTGCGCGGGGTGCCATGGCTTAGATGGAAAGCCAACCGTCACCTTCAAAAACATTCCGAATTTCACCGATGCCGCCTGGCAAAAGAGAGAATCAGACGCGGAACTGGCCAAAATCCTGAAAGAAGGCAAAAACCTGATGCCCAAGTATGAAGGACCTGAATCAGACATCCCGGCCCTGATTGCCTATGTGCGCTCGTTTGGAAAGAGTGCACCGCCTGAAAAACCCAAAGTGCAAAAAAAGATTGAGACAGGTGGCAGTTCCAATCCAACCGGAAATTAAACGAACCAATAATTTTCGAGGTCATCAGATGACCCGACCTTAATTGACGACTGGTTGATTCGTCGTCAATCTCCCAAACCTGAGATAAACACCCATGAAAGTTGGAATCGTAGGCTTTGCCGGATCTGGGAAAACCACTATCTTTAATGCTCTGACAGGGTTACGAGCTGAAGTTGGTGGATATGGCGGAAAAGACAAAGCCAATTTAGGCATTATTAAAGTGCCGGATGCCCGCATTGAGGCACTGGCAGAGATTTATCACCCGAAGAAGAAAACCCTGGCGGAAATTTCTTTTATTGACGTGGCCGGCCCCGAAGCCACAGAAGAAAAAAGCAACACCGGGCTTGATTCAAAAATCGTCAACAATATGCGCGAAGTCGAAGCCCTGGTACACGTCATTCGCGCCTTTGACAACCCAAGCCTTGGCCAGTCACCAGATCCGGTTCGGGATATCGTCAACTTTGATTCGGAATTGATTCTGGCGGATTTGATCATTGTCGAGAACCGCCTCAACCGGATGAAAAAGGAAAAGGCGAATCCCAACGAGAAAGCGCTGTTTGAACAGTGCAAAGAAGCCCTTGAATCGGAAAAACCGTTACGCAGCATTGAGTTTGGTGAAGAAGACCTGCATTTGCTGTCTGGGTTTCGGTTTCTGTCGCAAAAACCGCTGTTGCTCTTACTCAATGTCAGCGAAGGCGATATTGCAGGTGGAACACCGGCATCGGTTCAAGCCGCAGCCACCGAGCGCGGGCTGACCGTGATTACCATGTGCGGGCTGGCCGAAATGGACATTGCGGAACTGGCACCCGAGGAACAGGCTGACTTTTTACAGGCACTCGGTATTTCCGAACCCGCCCGCGACCGGTTTATCCGCGCAGCCTATGGAATGCTGGATTTGATTAGCTTCCTCACGGCTGGCGAAGATGAATGCCGCGCCTGGACGATTCGCCGGGGCACCAAAGCACAACGTGCCGCCGGAAAAATCCACTCGGATATCGAACGAGGTTTTATTCGGGCTGAAGTAGTTGCTTTTGATGACTTTATGCACTACAAGACCGAAGCTAAATGTAAGGAAGCCGGCAAGCTCCGCCTCGAAGGGAAAGAGTATCTGGTGCACGATGGCGACATTATGCACTTTCGATTTAATGTATCCTAAATCAGGGCTGGGGCTCAGGGCTGGGGGCTGAAGAAAGTGGGTTGAAGAACTGGTTTTATTTCATCCCTCATCCTTCATCCCTCATCCTTTCAATCGCCCCCAGCCCTGAGCCCTGGTTTTCAGCCCAAACCCAAAGTACCAAATGCAAGGAAATGTTCATGCCAGAAGTTGATCGAACCACCGAAGAAACACCGACCGCACCCTCTTCAATCAACTCCCCTGCGGTTTCAGAATCCGGCTCATCTCCAACTGCCCCCGCCTCTCAAACAGCCAATCCAGTGATTCGAGCCATCCGGGGATGTCTTAATTTTTTCTTTGGCCTGCCCCAAAGTCCCCCGCCGGCACATGTAAAAACCATCTATCGTGAATATGCTGAATCAATTGTGGTCACAATTGTGATGGCAATGTTTGGGATCACGTTTGTGGTGCGATCAGTCAACGTACCAACGGGTTCAATGGAAAACACAATCCATGCGGGTGATTTTCTTCTGGTGAATAAATTCATCTTCGGACCGGATGAGGGCGCGCTCGCAACGTCAAAAACTCCGATCAAATTGAATCTTGACGCACTTATTCCTCACCGGCCAATCCGGCGCGGTGACATCATTGTGTTTAAGTACCCACCGGATCCAACCCAAAACTATGTCAAGCGGGTAATCGGACTTCCAGGCGAAACCATTGAAATCCGAGGCAAACGCATCCTGATCAACAAACAGGAACTTCCGGAACTGCGAACGCTGGTCGAACAAGATCCAAACGATAAGGGCCGCCTCATCGAACAAACGACAGAACCCAACCCGGCAGCCCGTTACAAAGTTTTTTATGAAGACGAGTTTGCCTACGAACTTGACCGTCAGGTTTTTGGCCTTGGCCAACCCTATAAGATTCCGGACAACTGCTACTTTGCGATGGGTGACAACCGGGACAACAGCCTCGACAGCCGGGTCTGGGGACCTGTCCCACGAAACAACATTATTGGTCGGCCATTGTTTGCATACGCCTCGGCCATTCCCAGCGAAGACAAAGATGGCAATCCGCAAGTCACGCTGGGTGACCTGGCCAAACACCCTCGCTGGTACCGGGCACTAACCGTCATTAAGTGACTGGTTCTTGGTGCTTGGTGCTTGGTGCTTGGAAGGTGTTGATTTCTAAGCACCAAGCACTAACCACATTCTTCATTCTGTTTTTATTTTTCATTCATCAGGTTTAATTTATGTCACTTCTCGTTGTAGGCAGCGTTGCCTTTGACTTCATCAAAACACCATTTGGTGAACAGGATAATATTCTGGCTGGCGCCGCGACATATTTCTCAATCGCGGCTTCTTTTTTTACCGACGTGCACGTGGTTGGTGTGGTTGGCGATGACTTCACCACCAAACACGAGACCATCTTTACCTCCCGAGGGATTGATTTGTCACATCTGGAACGCAAAGCTGGCGGCAAATCATTTCGATGGGGCGGTGAATATGGCTTTGATTTCAATACCCGAACCACACTCTTCACCGAACTCAACGTGTTTGCTGACTTTCAGCCCAAGCTTTCACCCCAGTTGTGTGAAACCCCCAATTTGTTTCTGGGGAACATCCATCCGGATTTGCAATTTGACGTCAGACAGCAAAGCAAAGCCAGACTCGTGGCCATGGATACCATGAATTTCTGGATTTCAGGCACCAATGAAAGCCTTTTGCGCACGCTTAAAGGCATTGATTTGTTGATGATCAATGATGAAGAAGCACGCCAACTGGCTGAAACTTCAAACATTATCCGTGCGGCCCATAAAATTATGGACATGGGGCCCAAGCGCCTGATCATCAAGCGCGGCGAATATGGCGCAGCACTCTTTGGTGAAGACAGCTATTTTGCAATTCCTGGCTATCCGCAACTTGAAGTCAATGACCCAACCGGTGCGGGCGATTCGTTTGCCGGCGGCGTGATGGGATACCTGGCCGCCACCGAAGCCACAATTGATGACGACGAAGCGCTTCGCCGGGCCATGATTTACGGCTCGGTGATGGCGTCCTATACCATCGAAGCCTTTGGAACAGAACGGCTCCAGACTCTGACACATCAGGAAATCAACGACCGCTTCCGCGAGTTCAAATACATCACCCACTTTGAAGAAAAGGCCCATGCGTTTTAAGGGTTCAGGGTTTAGGGTTCAGGGTTTTCGAATTTTCGTCCTTTTTGTCCCTCTTAAACCCGGAACCTTAAGTCCTGACAAGGTGACAAGGTGATTTTTTTCATCCCTCATCCCTCATCCCTTAAAAGCCCCTGAACCCTGAACCCTGAACCCTCACACTATGCACTTCACCAAATTTCACGGACAAGGAAATGATTTTCTCTTGCTAGAAGCCGCCGATTTTTCAGGTGCGGCGGCTTCACCCGAGGCACAGGTCGCACTCGTTCAAGCCCTGTGCAACCGCCACTATGGCGCCGGGGCAGATGGGTTGATTACGCTGGAACGCGACCTCACCGGTAGCGCTGATTTCAGAATGCGGCTCTGGAATGCCGATGGCAGCACTGCCGAAATGTCAGGTAATGGAGTGCGATGTGCAGCCGCCTATGCCTGCTTCACCAATCAATGGACGGCACCTGTGATGCGGATTGCAACCGATGCCGGGGTGAAAACCATCCAGCAACAAAGTCGCCATGGAAAAGAGTTCTGGTTCGAAGTGGACATTGGCGTCCCACGATTGCAAGCTCAGGAAATCCCGGTTTTACTTGATTTACCAGCACCACTGGTTGAGATTCCAATTCAGGCAGGCAATCGGGAAATTCGTGCCACACTCACCTCAATGGGCAATCCACATTGCTCGGTGTTTGTTGAAAACCTTGATTTGGCAGAAGTTCTGGAACTTGGCCCGCAACTGGAACGACATCCGCTGTTTCCAGCTCGAACCAATGTTGAATTTATTCAGGTATGCTCACCTGACCGCCTGCGGGTTTTGTTTTGGGAACGCGGCGCCGGCCACACGCTTTCATCAGGCACGGGCTCTTGTGCCTCCGCAGTTGCAGCAATGCTTTGCGGTAAAGTCAACCGAAGTGTCACAGTTGAAACCGAAGCCGGAGACTTGCAGATTCGCTGGCCGGAAAACAGCTCTGTGGTTTTGACCGGGCCAGCTTGCTTTGTCTATCACGGTGAGTTCGAACCTTAAAGCGGTGTCAAGCCACCGCACTCCAAGGCTTTACATATGATGTCTCTTCACCGCCGAATCCACGTGAGTTTGCTCTGGATGTGGTTGCTTGCAATCCCCGTGTGTGGGCAGCAGCCCTCGCTGGCCAAACCGCTCCCTCCACTACCAGCCAATAGCCGGCTGGTTGACCAGTTGGTGGCATCGGTCAACGGTGAAATCATTACCCAAAGTGATCTGGTTTGGATGATTGGACTCGACCCCAAAGCCATTGTTACCAATATTGAAGAAGACCGCCTGCGTGAAGCCCTTTCCCGCAAAATCAATCAGGTCTTGCTTGACCAGGAAGCCCGCCAGCTTCCAAATGTCGTGATCACGCAACCGGATATCCGCCAATATGAACGGCAACTGGTAACACTCTTTGGCTCGGAAGTTCTCTTTCGGCAACGACTTGAAGCCATCGGATTGACTTCGGAAATGCTCTCGCAGATTGTCCGGGCCCAAATTGAGATTGAGAAATACACAGACTTTCGGTTTCGGTCGTTTGTCCTTGTCACTGAAGAAGAAATCAAGTCGGCATACAGAGCCGAACGCGAACAATCAAAATCAAGCGGAACGGTACTCCCCGAAGACCCATCAGATGAGACCTATGACCGCCTGCAAGACCAGCTCCTGGAACGTAAAGTCCGCGAAGAAATTGACAACTGGTTAAAAACAGCCCGCGCCCGGGCCGAAATTGTCGCGTTGGCGCCATTTGCCCAGTCAGTTGTGGCGGGACAGTAAAGCATTCATTCCCATCAGATACAGGTTCAAGTTGCTAAAATGTTTGAACCACCTTTCAGATGGAATCTGACAAACCACAGTCACCTCGGACGTCTGATCAATGGTGAAAAAGCTGAGGTGTATGGCAACTTCTCGGATCAATTATTGCATTGTTGTTCGCGAATATTAGCCCTGGCGGGTGACTCTGATCTCACGTTTGTTGGCAGGTCACCCGAAAGCATCTTTGATCACCTGAGCGGGCTACTCTTTCAAACCTCCTGGTTTGAAAGACTTGAATTACTCCAATTCTCCTTGCGCTACTATGATAGACCATCTATCAGATCGCAGTACCCAACTGCGGTAGCAGCCATGCGCTCATATTTGCACCAGCTTAATCTCCATCCTCAAGGATTGATCCAACGACCACGACCAGTCGCCTTCATTGATCTTGTCGCAACAGGTGATACTTTCCATAGCTTGATCATGATTTTACAGGATTGGTCTTGTAACTGTTTGGTTGATTTATAGGTAAGTACATTGTAATATAGTCGGGTATAAAACATTTTGAACCGGGCAACCGAACGTGGTGATGAAGTGGTGGAAATCATCAAGTTGAGCGGTTGGTAATGTGGACTCAGACGCGGCAAGTACATCGGGATCAAAGGTGAGAGAAGTGATATGCGACGAGCCTGCAAGGTGACGCTGAAATTTGCAACCGAAACCAAGCGGCGTCAGATAGCGGCGCTGCTGGAAGCGTACCGAGCGGCGGTCAATTTCTATATTCGGTCGTTGTGG
>CAZXCE010000485.1:5629-6553 GCA_964639175.1 uncultured Clostridia bacterium | reverse complement strand
AACCGGGTTCCGGGTTCCGGGTTCCGGGTTCCGTCTCAATCGCTTCAATTTGAGCGGGTTCTTCCAAACCGGGTTCCGGGTTCCGGGTTCCGGGTTCCGTCTCAATCGCTTCAATTTGAGCGGGTTCTTCCAAACCGGGTTCCGGGTTCCGGGTTCCGGGTTCCGTCTCAATCGCTTCAATTTGAGCAGGTTCTTCCAACTCAGGTTCTTCAGGTTCTGATTGCGACTGGATTTCTTCTTGAGAAAGTTCAGTTCCCAGAACCAGTTCGTCCACCAGAGGTTCAAGTGAAGGAACAGACAAATCGTTCGCCTCAAAGGCTGGCTCAATTTCAGTGTCCAGGACTTCTCCAAACTGGTTTTCAAGTACAGCCGAGATTTCGATTTCCCTTGAAATCAGATAGTCATCTGGATCAACAACATCTTCCTGGATCAGTTCATATTGGAGTGCCTGTGACTCAACATCTTCCAGTTCTGATGCAGAATCAGTCACGACTTCCTCAGGAAAGTCTTCCGACATCAGGTCAGCAACCAGAGGCTCCAGTGAGGGTGCCGACAAATCATCGGCTTCAAATACTGGTTCAATTTCAGTGTCCAGAACTTCTCCAAACTGATTTTCAATGAGACTACTGACTTCAAATTCTCTAGAGATCAACTCTTCATTCACTTCGCCAGAATCTTCCTGAGACATCAACTCATATTGAAGCGCCTGTGATTCAACGTCCTCCGATACTGGTTCAATCAGTTCCGCAGCCACAGGTTCAACTTCTTCCTCAACTAAAGTTGGAGTTTCCGGCTCTATCTCAGTCTCCGCAAACCCTGAGCCCTCAGCCCTCAGCCCTGAGCCCTGGCTTTCAAAAGTGGTTACTTCCCCAACCACGGCAAAGCCAGCA
The DNA here is from genome assembly GCA_964639175.1 of uncultured Clostridia bacterium. Taxonomy (GTDB): domain Bacteria; phylum Acidobacteriota; class Blastocatellia; order Chloracidobacteriales; family Chloracidobacteriaceae; genus JACQXX01. Next base: position 5,663 of record CAZXCE010000485.1, on the reverse strand, counting down.
TCTTCCAAAGTCGGCTCTTCTGTTTCAGAAACTT
>CAZXCE010000485.1:0-5529 GCA_964639175.1 uncultured Clostridia bacterium | reverse complement strand
CTTCAAATTGGGTGGAAACAACTTCTTCGGCTGTGACTTGAGTTTCCGGCTCTATCTCAGGTTCCATAAACCCGGAACCCGGAACCCGGAACCCGGAACTCTGGCTTTCAAAAGTGGTTACTTCCCCAACCACGGCAAAACCAGCATCTTCCAAAGTCGGCTCTTCTGTTTCAGAAACTTCTTCAAATTGGGTGGAAACAACTTCTTCGGCTGTGACTTGAGTTTCCGGCTCTATTTCAGGTTCCATAAACCCGGAACCCGGAACCCGGAACCCGGAACCCTGGCTTTCCCCTGGATCCACCAGCGGTCCAGTAAACAATTCGCCACCGGAAGCAGAAATGGCAAATAACCTGGCGGTTGAAAATTTACGAACTGGTTCTTCATCCAAAGGAATTTCGGGTTCTGGAAGTCTATCTTCAACAACAGGTTCCGCCAACCCTGAACCCTGAACCCTGAACCCTGAACCCTGGTTTTCAAACCCTGAACCCTGGCTTTCAAACCCGGAACCCTGGCCTGTCTCCCACGGTGCAGGCTCAGCCACAACGGCTTCGGGAATGGCTGGAATTTCCGACATTTCAGGAAGTGCCGGCGACTCAGCCTGCTGATACATCTGGTAAGCCTGGGCAAGAAAATCCTGAGCGTATTGTTGAGCTTCAACCGAGTCCCAGGATTCAAACGCAGGCTCTGGAACTGGTGCCGATGATTCGGGGACTTCCACCGCTTCTGGTATTGAGGAAGTCATTTGTGGTTCTGGAGTGCGTGGAATTTCAAAAACCATCGCATTTGAAGCCTGCTCTGGTTGATTTTTCATCGCCTGACCGGATGGTTGTTTCGAGCTTGCGGGCTCCATCGTGCCGGGGACTTCAAAAAGTGCTGAGGTCGTTGAATCAACAATTTTGGCGCCGCCTTGTGAAAATTCGACGGGTGACTGCAGAAAATCGGTCACATTGAGTTCAATCACATCATCGTCGTCGTGCGGGCGAGTTGAGGCAAATTCAGCCGTTTCGTCCATTGGTGAACCATCCGCCGGCATTTCTCCGGTTTCAAGTGATTGAAGAAACGAGACATCAAAGCGGCCAGTCAACAGTTTGGTCTGGACAACCGGATTGAGATAGGGGTTGAGGAAATAGGCTTCCTGACGGATATCTTCAGCCGCTGCGTAATTTTCACGCGTTTCGTACAGGCGGGCAATTTCCAGACATTCAAGCGCTGCTTTTTCCGTCAAACCGCTCTCGACATATCGCTGTTTTAACTGCTGGCGGGCTTCGATGTACTCTGGTTGCTGAGCAACCATGTCTTCAATCAATTTGATGCGAGCCTGGGCCAGTTCTGGATTTTTCGCCAGCATATCTTCAAGCAGTTCGGTGCTGTAATCAGCCGACGATTCAACTTTTTCAGTCAGGTTGACATCGTCGTCAAGCTCAACCGTTTGATGGGAATGAGAAGGAAACTCTCCCGTAGGTGGCCCGATTTGAGCCAGTTGAATCCGATAGGTTTTCTTTCCTGGCGTCAGGCCGATGAGTCGTTCGAGGGCAAGTCTGGCCTGCTGGTTCAGTCCCTGGCCTAAGGCAACTTCCACCACCGTATTGAGCGTCGTGGTCAGGTTTCGTTTTTCACCAACCCGCTGGTAAATATCAGCCAACGTGGTGAGCGCCATCAGATTGTGCGGATCCAGGCTGATGATATTTTTCAAAATTGCAGTGGCACGTTTCTTATGCCGCCGGGCAACAATCAGGTCCAGGCATTTGCCGATGAGCACCACCGCCCGGTTGTATTCGCCGCTGTTGACATAGCCACGGGCGACTTCCAGCAGGTACTCATAGCGTTGTGGATCAAGATCAAGCAACCGCACAAAGGCTTCTTCAGCCTCCGGATACATCCGGGCTTGAAGGCAGGTCCGGCCCAGCAACACAATCAAATCAACATCATTGGGTGTGTTTTCAAGCAATTCTTGCAACATGGCAACCGCTCCCTGGCGATCACCGTGCTGGAGTGAAAAATCCGTCAACGCCTTGAGCGCGGGTTTAGAACCAGGTTTGACAACCAGTGCTTTTTGAAATGCCTGTAATCCTTCAGCAAGCTGCGCTTTATGGTAAAACTCGCGGCCCACCGTGACATAGATATCGTGGGCCTCGTCAATACAGTCAACACCGAACAGAGCTTCGGCCAGTTCCATCTTTAAATATGGATTGTCTGGATTGAGCTTGACGGCTTCACGCAACACCTTGAGCGCATTGACATAGTGTCCGCCCTGTTTGCAGGCATGGGCAGCATTGACATAAATCTGGAGGGCATCGGTGGTCAGTCCCTGTTTGTTGAGAAGGTCGGCTAAAACCAGGGCAACACTATAGTCAGCCGGATCAAGGCGGTTGGCTTTACGATAGAGCGCCGTTGCCTGGGCTACATTTCCTTTTTTTCGGTAATGATCAGCCACTTTTAGATACTTGGCGGCGGCATCTTTATTGCGCTTGACCTGTGCATATAACGCGGCAATTGACACACAGGCGTTCAGGTCAGCCGGATCAGCCTCCAGAATTCGCTCAAATTCTTTGATTGCCGCTTCGATTTTTCCCTGCTGGGTATATTTCTCAGCCGCTTTGAGTGACTTTTCCTTACTGAAAGAAAAGAACAAAGACATAGCTGTATTCCTCGGATCTTGGGATAGGTAACTGACAAGGTGACAGGATGACAACTGACAGGATGACAACTGACAGGATGACCTTTTGACAAGGTGACAACGTGATAGGATGACCTTGTCAGTTGTCACAAGGTCACCCTGGCATCTGATCAGAAATTAGCCGCCAATAACTTCAAGGGTGACCTCAGAGCCGACCACGTTATGGGCAAAGTCCTCAGCGGTCACAATGATAGTATAGAGCCCGGATGGGGCACCTTCAGGAATATGGAGCACACCAATGTTGGTTTTGCGTTTCGGGTCCCAGACAACCTTGACCGGAAGGGTTCCAGCCAGTCGGGCCGAGATGCGGCGAGTATCCTGATCGGCAGCCACCTGGATTTCGATAGAGTCGCCAGCCTGTACCAGTGATTTGGCTAATGCTGGCTTGAGTTGTGGTGGACGGCTATCAATCACAAACCGTTTTTCTTCCTGAAATACATTTCCTTTGTCATCGGTCAAGATCAACCGACAGGCGTAACTGCCATCCTGCATCTCTTTTGGGGCTAAAAATCGGGTTTCCCAGATATCTTCAGCCGTGAGATAGGTTAAGGGCTTGGTCAAGCCAAATGGGAACACGGCCACCACAGACTTGATTGAAGCATCAGTTCGAACCCTGAGGATCGGATCACCCGGCTTGATGACACGCGGCCTGAGCAATGACCGGGGAGCAGCCAGAAAAGCGGTGTACGGTGTAACAAATTTGTATTTTTTGGAAAGGGCGATGATTTCGGCAATCAGGGCTTCGTCTTCACCATTGAGAGCAATCAACCGGAGCAGGGCGTCTACGCGCTGGCGTGCCCACATGCGTGGCAGGTGACTGTGGGTGTTATCCAGTTCGGGCAAGGCAGCGCTGGCGGCAAGCTTGATCGGGCGACCATGCTGATCACCAGCCATGGTAAAGGTGATGGATTGCGCCGGGCGACGGTAGCGTCCAACAAATGAAAACCGTGACCCGTCATAACTGGTTGTATCCACATCGGGATAGACCGAATAGATATTGGCCGCATCACTGGAGGTCAGGGCCAGCGCCTCAATCGGCTTTTGGCCAACCTTGGCAAAAAAGGCCGTCAGTCGGAATTCCAACTCGTCGGTTTCGCGTCCCCAGTCAAAATAGCCACGGCTGGTGCGTGCCAGTTCTTTCAGAAATTGCTGATTGGTGTCAGAGCCAATTCCAAAAGCATACACGCGGGCAATCCGTTTGGCGCCGCTTCCGTTGGCGGTGGAGAAATCCTGAACCATCCGACGTGAGAGCGTGGTGGTCAGGGTTGGGTTTCCATCGGTAATCAAAATCAAATCGCGCTCGTCACCGGGCAACTGTTTCGCCAGTTCCAGTCCTTTTTTGAGCGCGCCGACAAAATCTGTCCCACCTGACAAATAGCTTTGCTTGATAAATGTCAGTGCCCGCTCGATGTTTTCAGGTGTCGCGGTCAGTGGAGTGGAGGACAAAACCTGCACGTCGTCATTAAAGAGCAGCACGTTAAAACTATCCTGGGCAGCCAGGGTCCGTAAAAACAGCTCGGTGGCTTGAAACGCCCGATCCAGTTTCTCCCACTGCATCGAAAGCGACGTGTCAAGCAGGATCACAACCGAGCGTTTTTCGGTGGTGGATTTGATAAATTCACCTGGCTTGGCCCCGCGCTCATTAAAGACGGCGGCGATTTCAAAATACCCATCGTTGTCTGGTTTGATCCGGTTTGGGTCACGTAATTCCAGCGGTGAGATAATTTCCGGAGCGCGATAAGTCAGCAGGCTCAATTCGGTTTTGGTATTTTGCAGCGTGTAGTCAAAGGCAAAATCCTGGCCAAACGAAACATTGGTGCCGGTAAAAGACCCTACGATGTGATCGGGCTGCTGAACCGAAAAGGCCAGTGGATACTGGGTACTTCGCACATTGAGTTGGGACAGTGGAATCCGACTCATCACATCCAGCGACAGGCTGAAAATACCCGCCATTTGCTGACCATATTCTGACGGCTTAAACGGTAGTGAAAAAAATGTCTGACCGCCTTCAACTGGCAAAAGCTGGGTATATTCCATTTCGACCCGCTTGGTTCCATAGGCCGGAATCGGTGTCAGACGCACGGTAAACGCTGTGCTGCCACCTTCTTCGTCTTCCTGAGTGACCAGACCAGGGTCAATGTACTGGGCTTTGAGTTCTTCATAGATTTCAGTTGCCCGTTTGACTTCAAGAATCACGCCGGGAATGCGAATATCTCCGTCCCATACGGCAAAATCCGAAATCGTTCCGGTCGTCGGCAATTGAAAAATATATCTGGATTCAAGCACCTGACTGGTATGGTTGGCATAGATCTGAACGATCTTGACCCGGGCATACTGATGGTCAATCCGAATATCGGTTGACATCTCAGCCAGTGAAAGCTGCTTTACATCTGGGGTTGACGAATCTCCTGGGATGACCACTCCGGCCTGGGCGAGAACTGATTGGGAACAGCCGAGTATGCCGCTCACGACCAGCACCAACGACCATACCGCTCTTCGAAAAGTCACAGCAAATGAACAACAAAACATAACGTGTCCTGGGTTCCTGACTGTCTTGTGCTTTGAGGGTTCTGTATTTGAAGGTGAACAAACTGGAAAAAAATTACAAGAAACTGACGTGTTGGCCTGCACAGATTACCACTGATAGGGGAAATAGCGAAGTGGCAATTCTAGTCAGAAGTCAGAAGTCAGGAGTCAGGAGATCAACCCCAGGTACTTCAATTCGATGATTTTCTGGGAAGAAGCATGCATAAATGGCATAAATAGAACCAAATACACTTGACATAAATTCTCGATTCCCAACACTCAACTACTGACTACTGACTACTGACTACTGACTACTGACTACTGAC
>CAZXCE010000484.1:0-6556 GCA_964639175.1 uncultured Clostridia bacterium | reverse complement strand
CAATTTAAATGTCTACATCTTGTGGTCTTCCACGGCAAATACCAAAGAGCCAATTATTCCTAAATGAGCCAAATGGAATCAAATACGCTTGACGCAGGCTCTCAATCTCCAACACTTGACGACTGACGACTGACGACTGACTAAGATCAGGGGCTTTTCTTGCTAAACTGGAATGCTGCCAGTCCAATGGCCGCCAGCCCGATCACCGACATAATCACGGCATTAAACCAGAGTTCCTTCACTCCAGCACCACGCAGGATGATCCCGCGCAGGGAATCAATATAGTAAGTCGCCGGAATTGCCGCGCTAATCCATTGAAACAGCGGCGGCATGTTATCAATGGCGAAAATGTAACCGGAGAGGAAAACCGTTGGAAGCAGCGTCCCGGAGGCCATTTGGATCGCTTCGCCCTGAGTATGCGCTTTGGTGGAAATCACCAGCCCCATCCCCAACACTGTCAGCAAAAAGGGAAGTGATGTCAGGAATAAAAAGGTCAGGCTGCCAACGATTGGTACTTCAAACACATAGCGCATCAAGACCAGAATCCCGCAGATTTCAACAAACCCCAACACTCCGTAGGGCAGCATTTTTCCGATCATCATGCCAAGCGGACTAATCGGTGTCAGGTAGAGTTGCTCCAGTGTCCCGTTTTCGCGCTCGCGAACGACCGAAAATGAAATCAACAAAATGGTGATCATCTGGAGCAAAATCGCGATCATTCCCGGCATAAGAAAGTTGGGTGAGCGCATATCCGGGTTAAACAAAACGGAAACCCTGGCTTCGATGGGAAGGGAACTCCGGGCGGCCCCGCTTCCAACCTGACGGAGCGACTCCTGAAGCGTCACCTGATTGGCCACGTTGACGGCTTCGCTGGTAACGGTCGAATCTGACCCATCCACCAGCACCAGCACACTTGCATCCCGGCCATCCAGAACGCGGCGTGAATAATCCACCGGGATCTTGATGGCAACTTTGGCTTCACCCGCGGTGACGGCGGCATACATTTCTTTGTCGCTCGTGACGACTTTCATAATTCGAAAATCATCAGTGGTGACAAACCGATCAATCAGGCGTTTGCTTTCTTGAGTGTTGGCCGCATCGTAAATCACGGTTCGGATTTGCCGGACTTTCATATCCAGCGCATAGCCAAACATAATGACTTCGAGCATGGGGATCAGGAGTGCAAAGTGGAGCGTGGCTGGATCACGCAGGATATGAATGACTTCTTTGCGAAAAACCGGCCAGGTACCTGAAAACCAGCGACTTGGAGGAATGTGTTTGGTCATACCTATGAGGGGTCAGGGGGCAGGGGTCAGCGTTCGGGGTTTAGGGTTCAGGGTTCAGGGTTCAGGAAAATACATATTTTCAAGTGTTTAACTCTTTGCGAACACAAGTGTATCACACCATTGTGCAATGAAATGCTCGCCTGAGAAAATAGCTAAGTCGTTGAAAAAACTGTCTTTCCCTGAACCTTGAGTGGTATCACGCTCAAAGAGGATCATAAGGAAAGGCGTTGGGTGACTCCGTTGCGTTCGCGCAGAATGCGATTGGTCAGCGTCACAAAGACATCTTCCAGCGACGGCGTAATGGCCTGGATTTGCGAATGACCAAAGCTGGCTTTTTCCAAATCAGCTTTGAGCCGTTCAACTGGTTTTACATTATCAACCAGGACGTGGATGTTTTGTCCAAAGATGGTTGATTCCATGACATAGGGGAGTGATTTGATATAAGAAAGTGCGGCTGAAGGTTGTTTGCATTGGACTTCGAGGCGGGTCGAGCCCTCGGGGGAAACCTCCGGAAGCGTTGTCAGTTCATCAATTGTGCCAATTGCGATCAGATTGGAAAGATAGATATACCCGACCCGGGCACAGCGTTCGGCTTCGTCCATATAGTGGGTGGTCACAAAAAAGGTGACGCCCTGACCTGAGAGTTCAAACAGAAGATCCCACAAGGCACGCCGGGCAACCGGGTCAATTCCAGCGGTTGGTTCATCCAGAAAAAGGACATCTGGTTCGTGGATAATGGCACACCCCAGCGCCAGTCGTTGTTTCCAGCCTCCAGAAAGCGTTGATGAACGGCGTTCCAGATAGGGGCCAATCCCGGTCAACTCAACCACTTCCTGGATGCGCTGTTCGAGCCGTTCGGCTTTCAGTCCATACACTCCGCCGTAAAATTCGAGGTTTTCACGAACCGTCAAATCACCGTACAGACTGAATTTTTGCGACATGTAGCCAATATGGTGACGGATAATGTGGGCTTCTTTTTGAATATCGAACCCCAATACTTGGCCGTGGCCGGTGGCTGGTTTGAGCAGCCCGCAAAACGCTTTGATGAGTGTGGTTTTCCCTGAACCATTTGGCCCCAGAAATCCAAAAATCTCGCCTCGACCAACTGACAGACTGACGTTATTGACGGCGACGAAGTCACCAAATTTGATGGTGACGTTGTTGGCAACAATGGCTGCATCCATCCTGAAGTTCCTTCTGCTGACTGAAAAAATTGAGCAGGCACACCATAGCAGAATGAAGAATTGAGAATGAAGAATGAAGAATGAAGAATGACTCAACTTTCGCCCAAAATAGCACTGCCTTGCCAAAAGACCACTACCGACCAGTTCGGGACACGAATCACAACCAGAAATCTCCCAGGTCAGGAATGGCAACACAACTTCACCGAAAGTGATTTCCAATCTGTCCTTTTATGTCCTTTATGTCCTTTGGTTTTGGCTCAATCAACCACATCAGAGACCACAACTGAGGAAGATGTCAGCAAATTTGCTCATGGGAAATATTTTTTGCTTGACAGACCCCATCGCACGCCATAGGGTGATTCCACTTCTCAATATATTCGTGCTTGCGGACCTCAGCCCCCCGGAAGAAATCACGATTTTCGGCTGACAAGATGTTCAAATGTCAAAATTGTTTGAAATTGTTTCTGGCTAAAACTTCTTTGTTCCCAGGCGTGGTTGTCATGCAACTGATGCCTGCTTCGTCAAGTTTGAGAACTCGCAGATTTTGGGCTCATCAAAATTCCAAAGCCCATTCAATTGATATCGGCCATAACACAACCTGACAAGTTCGCTGTTTCCCACCAAAAAAGTCTAATTCCGCTTTCAAAGTACCCGTCCGGTAATAAGTCGGGGTCCGTCTGTTTGTCTACAAACCTTTAATGGCCAGATCAGGTCGGTTAAAGACGATTGATGCCGGTAACATATGAAAATCAAAGCACGTTCTGTCTCGATCAATGAGCTTGAATCAAACATCATTCAAGCGCTTCAATCAATGAACTCAGATACTCCGCAGGTGACGAGAACAATACTGGACTATGCCGCCGGTGGCTGGACAAGTTTGCTCTTAACCTACTTGCGGGTTGATCCATTCTGGCCATATCACCAGCGGTGGATTGATGATACGGGCTATCTGGCTGAAGAAATCGCTCCAGACGGCACACTGTTGATCATTGGCAGTGTTAGATGGGGTGGGTTGGTCCACCGAAACACAGGTGGTGACGATCCATTTGTTGGTAGATTCAAGCTGGTTGGTGATCAAAACCAGCCACAACTCTGGTATGAGCTTTATTTCGGCTGTGATGGAATTGTCCGGCGCATTACGCCAGAGGGAATTTCCTGGGCTGAAATTGACGGAAACCCTGCGGTTGGAGCATTCATTGAACTGTTTGTTCAAATTTTAAATGGTCAGATTAATGCACCGGATAGTTTGTCTGATGCGGCTGTATGCCTTGGAAAATTCGGTTTGGCTGGTATGGCAAAGCTGGTTGAATTGCTTGAACATCAAGATCCAAATGTCCGGTTTGTCGTTCTCGAAGCCTTTGCCATGGTTCCCAGAAATGTTCCGCTTCCGTTAACCCAAATCAAAGCCTTGCTTCACGATCCTGACCTGCCAGTTCGTACCCTGGCCGCAATTTGGGTGCATCTGGCGGAACCGGATTTTCCAATGCCAGAGACGTTAGGGCAGGATTTATTCGAAACCTCGACAACCAGTCAGAAGCGGGACTTAACCGAGCGTTTCTTCTCGCAAATGGAGAAAAAACTCCTGGTCTGGTTTGCAGAGAATGATCCTTCCATTATGAATCAGATTCTGGCGTTACTTCATACTGATTGGTATGCCTGGGCGGCCAGGATCCTGGCCCAAATTCCAGCTTTGGCAGAAACAACCGTGCCGATACTGGCAAACCTTCTGAACAGCGAATTGCGAGAGACTCCTCGCATGGTGGCACAGGCCCTGTGGAGACTTGAGACTTATCAATCACGAAGTCTTGTTTTGAATTGCCTCTTTTCCGATACTGAGAAAGGTCGGGCCCCTGGGCTGATTGTGGAATATATGGAGCCGGATCCGCTGGCGGCTCCGATCTTGATGCAGGCCATTCGTCAGCCACATCTGGGAGTCCGGGAAAAATGTGACCTCCTGGTCGGATTGGCCAGAATTGAACCACGGAGCGAAGCAATCACAACTTTTTTGAAATCGGTGATTCCCTGGTTGATCGAGTGCCTCCAGGAAACTGATCTCAAGAAAAGGCGCGGGGCAGTCCGTGCGCTGGGTGAAATTGGCCTGGAACCAGATCTGGTGATTCCTCAGTTGCTGAACCTGGTGGCGCCAGCTTGTCAAGACCTCCAAGCCACGATGGTTGAACGAGAAGACGGGTATGGTTCCTATAATCACAACTATGAATATTTACTGGGCGAAATCGCAGAGTCTATCGGTAAGTTTGGCGCGGTGGCAGAAAAAGCAGTTCCAGCTTTAAAAAACCTTTTTGTCTGGAAAGGCGGAAGGTTTTGTGGGACAGGGAAGATTGCACCAGCGCTTCAAAGCATTGGAAAACCTGGGCTTGCTGCTCTGGTTGACGTACTCAGTCAGGATCTCGAATACGATATGGCTGATTTTTATATTGTCCGGGTTTTGAAGTGCGCTGGTCCAGTTGCCGTTCCATACTTATTGGAAGCCTTTAACCATCGAAAAATTTGGGCAAAGGCGTTTCAGGTTTTTGCTTATTTGGGTCCACAGGCCGCATCAGCCGTTCCAATCCTGGCGCTCACCCTCAATGACGAAGATCCAGCCGTCCAGAGCAACGCGGCTGCCTGTCTGGCGGAAATTGGTCCAGCCTCTGCAAAGGCAATCCCCCAACTGGTTGGTTTGCTGAAAGATCCGTCCGATTCCGTGCGGTTTGATGCAGCCATCACACTTGGGAAAATCGGGGCCGAAGCCGTTCCCGGTATGATGCAGGTGCTGGAGTGGCTTCCCGGATCTGATGAGTTGACCTGTTGTGCCATCCTCAAATCGTTCGGTGAAATTGGTGCGGCTGCTTCCCCAGCCATCCCGATCATTCGGGAGTTGTTGGGGGTGGCTGATTCAGAAATTCGCTTTTGTGCCGGATATGCACTTACACAGATCCAAGTGCCAGCAAAATCTGAAAAACCGATTGAATCCTGGTACCAGTGGGGAACTGCCGGTTCAAGTGATTTGGATTGAACCAATCCTGGCCAAAAAGCCCAATCAGAGTTGGAAAGAAGGACTTGTCAGTACCACCCGCGTCAGTAGGTGGGTCTGTTGGCTTCCAACCCACCCGCTCACGCAGGTGGTACTGACGTACCGGTGCTTCTGATTCGCCTCCAACACAAAATCGGTAGAAACAGTCAGGTTCTTTATTCTCTGGGTGTGACTTAAGTCAATTCCAGATCGACCTGATTTGTTGAGAATGAGTTCCAACAGATATTCGATAGTTTAAGGCTGGAGGTGAAGTATGACGGTTTCTGCATTGACTCTGAACCCGAAACAAACTGTTCGTGACATCGTGGTTGAAAACCCACAGGTAACGCTTGTGTTTGACAAGCATGGGATTGATTACTGTTGTGGTGGAGGAAAGTCCCTGGCGGAAGCCTGTCAAACGGCAGGCATTGCGGTTGAAACGGTACAGGCTACGCTGGATGGGACGCTCCAGGACGCATCGGCTCGTGAACAGATCACTGACTGGTCCCAGGCCACTCCTGGTGACCTGATTCACCACATCATTGAAACCCACCATGCTTTCACCCGATTTGAAATTGCCCGACTCGGAAAATTGCTCGATAAAGTCGTAGCGGTTCACAGTGAAAATCATCCTGAACTGCGTCAGGTTCAAAATGTTTTTTATGCGTTGTCACAGGACCTGATGCCTCATTTGATGAAAGAAGAGCAGGTTCTTTTTCCATTTATTGATCGGCTTGAAAAAACAGTGACATCACAGATGCCGGTGCCGATGTCGTGTTTTGGAACCGTGGCCAACCCAATTCGCATGATGGAATATGAGCACGATCAGGCTGGGAGTTTTTTGAAGGAACTGAGGCAGATCACGCATGATTTTACGGTTCCAGAAGATGGGTGCTTTAGCTATCAGGCCCTCTATAATGGGTTAAAAGGCTTTGAAGCCGATCTGCACCAGCATATTCACCTCGAAAACAATATTCTGTTCCCAAAGGCAAAACGGCTTGAGGATCAGGTGTTTGGGAAGCAGTAAATCCGGGTTCCGGGTTCCGGGTTCCGGGTTCCGGGTTCCGGGTTCC
>CAZXCE010000483.1:0-6599 GCA_964639175.1 uncultured Clostridia bacterium | reverse complement strand
ATCAAGCACTTACCAAACTCAATATCTCAGGAAACTTTTGACAAGGTACTTATAAACCTGGTGAACTACTGACTACTGACTACTGCCTACTGACTGGTTTTATTTGTTTTCAATGGCGCCTTGAGCCGCGTTCCAGGCTGTCCAGCCGCCCTTTAACGCCCGGACATTGGTAAACCCGGCTTCACGGAGCATCATCGCCGCTTTGACCGAACCACCATCGGTTGAGCAGGCGCAATAGGTCACGATTTCCTTGTCTTTGGGAAGGCTCGCTGCGGCTGTCTTCAAATCGCCGTTGAATCGGAGCGCGCCTTTGATCTTGGTAGCACTGGCGTCAAAATCTTTCCCGCGAACATCAATAATGATGACCTCTTCGCCTTTGGCCAGCTTGGTCTTTAATTCATCAACTGAAATGCGTGGATAATCAGCTTCGGTGTATGTAACGTTGCCTTTTTCTTCAAGAACTGCTGGTGAAAATGCTGCCTGAGCAACAAAGTTTGAAGAAACAAAAATCGTTAAGGAAATAGCGAATGCAGTCAGAACTTTTGAAAACATAGATGCTCCTCTTTACAGAATTTAAGTGTGGTTGAGTGAACTGTTTAACGCAAATGTGCAATTTTACAAACACAATTCCTTCAACTGGTTCCAATAGAAACCAATCAGATTTGTACTGATTAAACTATACAAAATTCAATCAGTATTTCTGAATTGAAGAAGAAGGAAATTGAATGTTTTTGACTTGCTTACTTTCCATTAACGGAAGGGGAAAACGATTGGTTACACAGCAAAGAAATTATTTTTTTAATTCGGGACAATTGCAGTTTTCTTGTGTAACCAGAACGTCAAACTTCTTTTGCTGGTCGGCAGACAGCAGCACGCGCATGCGAGAGCGAGCGCGGTCACGAACCTGATCATAGCGCGGGCGGACTTCGGTACACACGGCCTTATATTCGGTCCCGGCTTCGGTGATGATGGTTTTGATGGTACCGGCCTGATCTGGATTGAGGTTGAGTTCGCGCTGGAGTGTCGCAAAATAAGCTTCGCCATCCCGAATGTTGGGCGCGGGCACCGCCGCAGGTTTGGCCGCTCGGGAGGTAAAAACGCCGCCAAGTGAAAGTCCCGTCAGGCATCCAAGACCAAACACACAACCCAGCACCAGCCAGGCTTTCCATTGAACTGATCGAGAAGAAGAAGAGTGAGACATAAAAGCAGGGTTCAGGGTTCAGGGTTCAGGGTTCAGGGTTTGGGAAATCAGAATGAAGAATGAAGAAAACCTGAATTCATCATTCATCACTCACTTTATCGAGTCGGAAGTGGCGTATCCTGACGCATCAGGAGTGTCCAGACATCACCGGTTGAAACCACGCATTGTGGATTCGTTGAAATTGAGCAGGCCGTGACGGGTGCCGTAATCGGCACGACGTTTTCTTCAAAGGTTTGCTCTGATTGAGCCAGTTCAGTTTGGGGAAGCATATTTCCCTGGGGTTTCACCAGAAACTCCGTGCTCATCGCAAAAACGGTAATCAGGGCCATCACGGTCAGTGCCCGTGGCGCCAGGGTCAGGATCGCCGCGAAATCAAAAAAGGACTGGCTGCGCTGGCTTTTGACTTCAGCAATCCGGGCGCGAAGCTGGCCATAGTGGAGATTGAGAGAATCCAGTTCGCTTTCTGGGACGCCGTCTCGAAGTGCCTGCAGTACCTCGGTGCTCACCCGGTCAAGGGCTTCATCAGGCACGGTTGATTTTTTCTTTCGCCAAAACATACATCATACCTCGTGGGTTGAGAGCCAACCCGTCACACAAAATCTTCGACCACCTTGCGCAAGGCAAGACGCGCCCGGTGGGCACGAACTTTCACATTGGAGGCTGACCAGCCAGTCACTTCAGCAATTTCAGTGATGGAAAGTCCTTCGACTTCGAGCAGCACCAGCACCATCTGGTCTTTTGGATCGAGCCGGGCGAGCAGCTTTTTGGCCAGATCGTGCGAGATCAGGCGGTGTTCCAGGTTGTGCTGGGAGGAATGCGGCTGGTGAATGCGCTGATGGACAATGTCAGCCTCGTCTTCGGTGAGTTCCAGCAGGTTGCTTTCTGGTTTTCGCCGTGCGGACCGAAGCTGGTCATAGCAGACATTGGTGGCCACACGGGTCAGCCAGGCGGCAAAGGAACTCCCTTCCCGAACCGAATATTCCCCCAGCACAAAATAGAGCTTGGTGAAAATATCCTGCACCACATCTTCGATCCGCTCTGAGCGTTGAAAGAACTTTGCCGCCAGTTGGGCCATCCGGCGTTTATGCCGGTCAAACAGGACGCCAAAGGCACCGTCATCACCGTTGAGGACCGACTCAACCAGCGATTCATCGGGAACATGGTTTTCGGCGGGGTGATCTGGGCTCACCTCGTCCCCCTGTGATTGGAGTTTGACCATTGGCATCGAGTTTTTGAACGATTCAGAAAAATGAGTAACTGGTATTGAGTGCAAAGGGGTTAACGCTCCATCCAGCCGCCTGGTTACACTTCAATCGGAAAAGGAAAAAGTTTCAGGGTGAAGCTTTCCCTTGCAAAAACAGAATAAAATCAGCAAAGTAGTTTGAATCAACAAGTTAGCTGGTTCGCAATTTTTTTGGAAATCAATTCCAACCGCTTCAGCTTACCTGTTTTAAATTCCAAGAAAGAAGCCTTTTTCAAAAAGTATGCAGGAATTTTTTCGGCTGTTAATCGGAACAGTCGCTTTGCGGCCCTATGTGTTTGTTTTTTTTGCCGCGTACCTGTTTTTGGCCATTACCTCGATGGGCTGGCGGCGAACAGCGGTGTTTACCGTACTGGCCTACGTGATTGCCTTTGCCTGTGAATGGAGTTCGGTCCACAACGGGTTTCCCTTCGGGTTGTATTACTATATCGCAACCACAACCAACCAGGAGCTTTGGGTGGCGGGCGTGCCGTTTATGGATTCGCTGTCTTTCACCTTTCTCTCGTATGTCAGCTTTGAAATGGCGATTGTGCTCAGGTCAAGGCTGATTGTCCACCCGTTTGACGTGCAGGTGGTGTTGACCAATCGTGTCCGCCGGTCCTGGTTCACCACGTTTGTGTCAGCACTGTTGATGATGTACCTCGACATTGTGATTGACCCGGTGGCGCTCCAGGGCGAGAAGTGGTTTTTGGGGAAAATTTACTATTATCCCTTTGGCGGCTCTTATTTCGGCGTCACGATTGCCAACTTTGCCGGCTGGTTTTTTGTGAATGCGGCCATTATTCGGGTCTATCTGGTACTTGAGCGATGGCTGGAGGCGTGGGACCGCAAGGGTGTCTGGTATTATCCATTCAAAGGCTTGAGCCCGGCGGGGCTTTACTTCGGCATCCTGATTTTTAACGTGTCGGTCACGTTCTGGATTGGTGAAATTACAATGGGATGGGCGAGTTGCTTTATTTCGGCGACACTGTTGTTCCTGCTGGTCAACCATATCAGCCAGCAACCGCAGCCACCGGTCAAAGCCGTGATCGAAGAACATCTTCGAGACTTTCCAGAAAGCCCACTGGCGCCAGTGTATCCACAATTTTTTGCACGAGGTGAACTATGATCTGGTTAGTAACAATTGCCTTTATTGGATTGATGTTTGGGGCGCTCATTTACGACTATCAGCGGAAACAGGCGCGGTCAATCGAAGAATATGAAACCGAAATCAAAGAAGGTGAAAACACCGGGACGTCGTTGATGCGCGCCGGGTTACTCGAACTCGACAAACTCACCAAACCCAACCTTCAGGCAGCAATTGAATTTGCCAAAGATGCTGAAGAAGGCCAGACCGACAACCAGAAAGAAAGCGGCGAAGGTGCTGAGAAAAACAGCAACTAGCTTTTCAAAAGTACCGAACTCTTTTCACTCAAACGAAAGGATTTTTCTATGCCTGGGATATTTCGTCGTCAAGTTTTCACAGCGTGGATAGGACTGCTGGTGATGCTGATTCAGAGTGTGGGTGTGGTGGCCCAAACACCTCAACCAGCCAGCCAAACGACCCCGAGCACCGAATCGCTGGCCCGGTATCTGCCGGACAATCAGCTTCTGTTTCTTGAAATTGAGAATCTTCCAGGCATGGTGGATGAGCTGTTTAAGTCTGAGGGCATCCGCAAAGCCGTGGCCAAACTTTCGGAGGGCAAAATCACCGGCCCCACTCAAATTGAGGCCAAACTCCAGGAAATGGGATTTCCCGACAAGGCAACTTTGAGCCAGTTGCGCTTTGGGTTTGGGTTCCGGATGCCGGCACCTGATATGTCTTCCCCAGTTCGTCGGCAGGCCAATACCGCATCAGCCATACAGGTGTTGCGAAATCTCCATTCAGCCCAGCTTGTGTATCAAACTTCGCTCGGCAAAGGCAATTTTGCCAGTTCATTGAAGCTTTTAGGTCCCGGTGGAGAAGAAGCGGCTGGTTTTTTGGATGAGCAAGTCGTGAACATGCAAACGACGCCGAGGAACGGGTATGTGCTTGGACCACTCAAAGTCACTCCATCCGGCAAGAACATCGCACCGACCTATTCAATCACTGCGTTTCCAGCCGTTAAAGAGGGAAATGCTCAAACCGGAGATGATTGTTTTTATGTGGATGAGACTGGGGTGATTCGGCAATCAGAATCAGCTACGAAGTCTGCTGGGCCAGAGAGTAAACCCTTTGAATCAATTCCAACCGTGCCCTCGCCATCACCGGAAATGGTCTTTTTGATCAAAGCCCCGACCCTTCAAGCCGCAACCCAATGTATCACGGCTTTGATCAAGCTGGAAAATTATGGTCGTGCTGGTGAGTCAAAAACCGAAGAAGTCGGAAAACATCTGGTGACAGTTTTTCCCAATACCAGCCTCAAACTGGAAGACGCTTTTGCCTATACCATTCAGCCTGATGGACTGGTGATGGTGAGTGCCTTTGGGCAGTTAAAACGCTTGATTGCAACCGAGGGCGAAGCTCCGAAATTATTCAACCTCAAGGATTTCCAGGTAGCTCATCAGGATATTGGTCCCGGGTGGCCAGCCTCGTTTTACCTTAACACCCGGGAAGCAGCCAGTTTGATTGAGCAGGTCATACAATCCGAGACCAGTAAATCCTCAAATAAAAGCCTGAATGAAACGCTGGCCAGGAATCTGCCTGGATACCTGGGCCTTCCAGCCACCGGAGGATTTGCCTTTGGGTTTAAAGTGGCCGATGGAAAATTCAGCCAGCGGTTTACCGTCCGAGTTGACCACAAGGCCAAGGGATTGTTTCCGGTTATGGTAGATACCCCAGTTTTCAATCCAAAACTGGCCGACTATGCACCAGCCAATGCCCAACTGGTGTATGGATTTGGGGTCAATCTCCTCCGGTTACACGACGAGAGCCTGGCGGTGTTTCGGGAGCTTCCCGACACGCCCTCAGTTCCAAAACTCGATGCGCTGATTGGTCAGATTGAACAACTCTCCGGGGTCAAATTGCGGGATGAGGTCCTGGTTGGACTAACCGGGGAATATCTGGTCGCCACCAGTTTGGGAGATCTCTCCAAACCTGGGGAGCCACAGACGTCGCTACAGGAAACCTTCACGCTGGTTGTCGCTGGGGTCAAAGACCCGGTACTCCTGCGAAAAAGTGCTGAAAAGATCGCACTGGCGCTGACTCAACTTGCTCCCAAAGGCAAACCCAAACCCCAGATCACCGAAAACTACCAGGGGGTTGATTTATTCCACTTTGGCCCAGAACCAATGACTATCACCGTGGCATTGATCGAAAATGTTGCTGTCGCTGGGAAAAGCGCAGATGTCAAACGCGCCATTGAAGCTCGCAAGGAAGGTCTGGTTCTGAGCAAAACAGCAGAATTTCAACGATTGCTGGCTGCTGTTCCGTCAAACACAATCTATGTGAACTATATGGCCGAAAAGCCCTTCCGTGATATGTTCAAGGTCTTGCAAACCACTGTTCCGGAAGAATTTAAGCCTCTCATGAATGAATTCTTATTTGACGGAAGTCTCTCGCGGCAAACTGTACAGCGCGATGATGTTCGGCTCTATAGCGATTCAGGAATATCTTCCGGGTATATAGGAATCATCGCGGCAGTTGCCATTCCAAACCTGCTGGCAGCCCGGAGGTCAGCCAACACGGCATCGGCGATTCAGTCATTGCGCAATCTCCACTCAGCACAAATGGTCTATCAGACATCGCTGGGAAAAGGAAATTTTGCCTCATCGCTGGCTGAGCTTGGACAGACAGACTTCCTGGACAATACCATCCTCCAAATGCAGGAAATTCCGAAAAGCGGATATATTTTAGGCCCAATGAAGGTGACCCGAGGGTCGAAACGTATGGCCCCAACTTACTCGATTTATGCAATTCCAATTGTGAAAGAGGGAATTTCAAAAACCGGAAACGATTGTTTCTATGTTGATCACACCGGCATCATCCGACATTCAGGTGATCCAACTCAGATTCCTGATGCCAAAAGCCCGCCGATTGAGTGAGTGAAAGCGCGAAGCAGTGAGGAGTGAAGTAGCGAAATATTGAAAATACAGAGTTTCGGGTTGATTGATAGATCAACACTGGAAGTCAAAAACTCACCACAGAGGACACAGAGGAACACAGAGGAAAATCAATCA
>CAZXCE010000482.1:0-6601 GCA_964639175.1 uncultured Clostridia bacterium | reverse complement strand
GCCGATGCCATGACCTGGGTTTGCTCAGAGTGGGGAATGCACATGACGCTGGCGCGAACGGTTCCGGAACTGATTGCCCGCGCGCTGCCTGCGTTTTTGGAGACGCTTTCCCAGAAAGCTGGATTTGATGCTGAATCACTCCGGACAACCGCCCGGTTTGCAATCCATCCAGGCGGACCCAAGATCGTGGCGGATATTCAATCGTTGCTCAGCTTAAGCGAAGTCCAGGTGGCCACCAGCAAGCAGGTGCTGGCGGAATGTGGAAACATGTCGTCAGCCACCCTGCCGCATATTTGGGAACGACTTTTAAAAGATGACACTGTTCCATCTGGAACACTGATTGTGAGCCTCGCTTTTGGTCCGGGCCTGACCATGTGCGGCAGTGTGATGGAAAAACAGACTGCCAGGTCAGTACCACCTGCGTGAGCGGGTGGGTCACGACACATCCCATCAGCTCACAAGGCAAAACCGACAATAGCTTGACAAATCTACCCACCCGCTCACGCAGGCGGTACTGACAAAAAGATGCTGTTTCTGATTGGGTTTATTTTCTCAGTTCAAATCATGGTGATTTTGGTGGATGAGTTTTATTTCCACTACCGGCGTGAAATCCCGCGTTGGGAACGGATTGGGCATCCGCTTGATACATTGACCGTTCTGGCCTGTTATGGGTACGCCCTTTCATTTGAGTATAGCCCGCAAACGGTCGGTCCCTTTATCGGGATGGCCCTTTTTTCGACCATCTTTGTGACCAAGGATGAATTTGTCCATGCTACATATTGCGACCCAGGTGAACACTGGCTCCATGCAGTGTTATTTGCCTTTCATCCCCTGGTTTTGCTGGCAATTGCGGCGCTATGGTCAGGTGTCAGTGCCAGTAATCCACTTGGATTGCCAGTCGTTGTGGCGGGTGTTCCGCTGAAAATCATGCTCATTGCCCAGTGTTTGCTCACTGGCGTTTTTGGAATCTATCAGACGGTTTATTGGAACTGGATATGTCGCAACCGCCCCGTGTAGCAGTCAACAACGAGATTTACCATCAACTTGGCGAACGCTGGTATACGGCTCAGGACGATCCGGTGGCACTGCTGCGAGCCGAAGCCGCATTACGTAATCCGTGGATTGCCGAACAAATCCGGAAACAGCTTGGGACAAACGAAGTATCAGTGCTTGATATTGGCTGTGGCGGTGGATTTTTGACCAATCTGCTGGCACGGTCCGGGTTTCGAGTGGTGGGTCTTGACCAGTCGGTGGAGAGCCTGGCTGTTGCCCGACTCTATGACACAACGGGAACGGTTCAGTACGATCAAGGCGATGCCTGCCGGCTACCGTATCCGGATCAATCATTTGACGTTGTTTGTTCGATGGACTTTCTTGAGCATGTTGATGATCCAAAACAGGTTGTTGCCGAGGCCGCGCGCATGATCAAACCGGGTGGAATGTTCTTTTTCTCAACATTTAACCGAAATCCCCTGAGCTGGCTGGTCGTCATCAAAGGCGTTGAATGGTTTGTCAAAAACACCCCACCTCACATGCACGTCTATCATCTCTTTCTAAAGCCCTCTGAACTGGCCCGGTTTTGCCTGGATTGCGGGTTTGCCAATCCGACTTTTTATGGGTTGCGCCCAAGCCTCAACCGGGCGTTTTTTCAGATGCTGGTCACACGCGTCGTCCCCCCCGATTTTTCCTTCACTTTTTCAAACTCATTGCAAACCGGGTATTTAGGCGTTGCAATAAAACGCTCCTGAATCATTCGACATTATCGGGTTACCCATTTGCCAAAAGTGGAGCTTTTTCGCCGTGGCAACCCACCCGCTGACGCAGGCGGTACTGACTTCTTCATTTCTTATCCCACCCGCTGACGCAGGCGGTACTGACTTCTTCATTCTTCATTTCTGACTACCACTGAAAAGCTTCAATTCGGCCCAGGGCGGCTGCAAGGTTGATGCGGGCGGCAGTGTACTGATAGAGCGCCTGGATGCGCGCATCACGGGCATTGGCCAGTGCGGTCTGGGCATTGGTGACTTCGATATTGTCACCGAGACCAACTTCAAAGCGTTCGCGAGCCAGTTCCAGTTCGCGCTGGGCCAGCGAAAGCCCCTGTTCGGCGCTGGTGAGTTGCGTTCCAGCCAGGGCCAGCGTTTTGACTGCCAGCCGGACATCCTGTTTGACCTGGGTTTGGACATCCGCCAGTTGAGCCAGGGCCTGCCGTTTGCGGCTGGTACTTTCCAGAATTCGACCATAGGTGGCGCCGCCATCGAAAATTGGAACGTTGACCCGAACGCCAAAGGTACGCGTTGGCAGTGTCAGTTGACCTGGACGCGGACCACTCAAGCCATAATCGGCGACGGCTTCGACTGACGGAGTCCAGTCGGCCTGCGAAGCTTTCTGGTCAAGTTCCTGACGCTTGAGTTGCTGGCCGGCAATTTGAACTTCCAGCCGTTCGGTGAGCGCTGATTCAATCGCTTTCTGTTCTTCCGGAAGCGTTTCGGGTAAATACCGGAGTTCACTCGTCAGCACCAGGTTTTGATCAAGGGGTAACCCCGTGACTCGGAGCAGGCCCAGCCGGGCACGTTCGGCATTGGTTTCAGCCTGGACCAGTTTGACTTCTTCATCCGAAAGTCGTGTTCCGGCCCGGACGACATCCAGCGCCGTTGCCAGTCCGGCATCCCGCTGATTTTGGGCCAGTTTGAGCAGGGAACGGGCCAGTTCGACGTTGGCCTGGGCGGCTTTGACCGATTGCTCAGCCCGGACAAGCTCCAGATATCCAAGGAGCGCGGCATTTGTGACCTGTTCTTTGGCAAATACCAGTTGTGAATCAGCAATTTTCTTTTCAATTTGACTGCTTTGGTATCTTCGAATGGCTGACAGGCTAAACAGGGTTTGAACCAGTTCCAGTCGAGCGTCAAACGTGTCGTAGGCAAACACCGCCGATTGACCGGCCAGCAACTCAGGTGGAAATCCTTGAGCCGCCAGGTTGACCGAGGCATTAAACCGGCCAACCCGACCCGAGACGTTCGGCAGCAGGGCCGAAAGCGATTGCCACACCCGGCCCTGAACTTCTTCGCGCTGTTCCTGGGCCAGAATTGTCTGAAGATTGTTCTTGACGGCCAGTTCGATGGCTCGCTCTGGCGTCAGCGAAAGCGGTTCACTCTGCGGCTCAGGATTGACAGTTGGTGTGGCTGGAAGTGGTGGAGTTTCCTGAGGTTGCGTCAACCCAGCCAGTACCAGGCCGGGGATGTGAAGTTTGCGTTTTGAAGACATGATCAGGGTTCCGGGTTCCGGGTTCCGGGTTCCGGGTTCCAGCGTGACTTCTTTGTGTTTTCGTGTTTCGCCATTTGGTTCCTGGGCAAGGATTGGTGAACAAACCAGGAACAGTGCCAGCATCAAACCGGTGGTGACTTTCAGCGCTTCAGCAGCCTTTGGTTTTCGAGAACTGGAAAAGAAACGCGCCCACACTTCGCCAATCTGTTTCCAGCCTGCCCAGTTGGCCCAGTCGTCAAACACCGAATAAAACACCGGCACGGCCACCAGCGTGAGCAACAGACAGAGCGTTTGCCCGCCAACCACCAGGACGCCGATTGAGCGGTTGGTTCCAGCGCCAGGGCCGGTGGCCAGAATTAACGGCAGCATTCCGGCAACAAAGGCAATGGTCGTCATCAAAATTGGCCGCAATCGTTCGCGGTTGGCCTGCAAAATAGCCGCCAGCCGATCCATTCCTTTGGCTCGCAGGCCGTTGGTGTGGTCAATTTGCAAGATGGCGTTTTTCTTCACCACCGCAAACAGCACCAGCAACCCAAGGCCCGAAAAGATGTTGAGCGATTGCCCGGTGACCAAAAGCGAGAGCAAACCGAAGGGAATCGCCAGCGGCAGTGTGAGCAAAATAGTGACCGGATGGATAAATGATTCAAACTGGGCCGCCAGCACGATGTACATAAAGATAAAGGTCAGCGCAAACGCCAGCACGAAATAGAACGCAGCATCATTGAGTTCTTTGGCATCGCCTGCGAGGACTCGCGAATATCCCGGCTCCAGTTCAAGGCCAGCAAAAACCTGGTCAATTTGGGTGGTCACCTCTGAGAGCGACCCGCCGGGCGCAATGTTGGCCAGCAGGGTCACCTGACGCTGCCGGTTGAGGCGTTCGATGACGGCTGGCCCACGACTTTCAACAAACGACACCACGTTTTCAAGCGGCACGGCGCCCGAGCGGGTCGAAGGCACTGTCATTTGGGCCAGTTGCTCGGGTTTGATGCGCTGGGCTTCAAGCGCCCGCACGCGAACCTCAAACTGGTCATTCCCACGGGTCAGCCTCGACGCCTCAACCCCGGCCACAAAGATATTGAGTGACGTGGCGATGTCTTCGACGGCCACACCCAGGTCAGCCGCACGCTGGCGATCAATCACGGCCCGGACTTCGGGTTGCCCAAGTGCGAGTGTTGAATCAATGTCCACCAGGTTAGGAATTTTCTTGAGCTGTTCTTTCAAAGTGTCGGCATACAGTCCCAGCTTTTCCAGGTCAGGGCCGTTCAAGACATATTGAACTGTCGAATTGCGATATCCGCCGCCTGAAAACGGAGGCACGGCTTGCAAACTGATTCGCCACTCTTTCGGAGAGCGAGCCAGCAACTCGCGGGCTTTGACAATCAGTTCGGCCTGTGAGGCGTCGCGTTCGTGGATTGGACGCAGCTTGACATAGATATAGGCGTTGTTGGCTTCCTGCTGTTCGCCGCTTCCAATCGTGGTCAGGGTGTCGGTCACGCCAGGAAGGGCCCGCAAATCAGCGGCAACCCGTTCCAGCAGGGTCGAAGTCTGAGCCAGGGTTGTACCTTCAGGCATCCGAAGGTTGATCTCAAACTGCGACTCGTCATCAAGCGCAATAAAATCACCGCCCACCATGCCACCAATCGGCACCACCGAGACAATCACCAGAACACACACGGCAATCACTGTTTTGCGATGGGTCATAGACCAGTGCAGCAAGTGCGTGTACCACCGCTCAACTGGACCAAACCAGCGATCAGCCGGCGTCTTTGCCTCGTGTCCATCTTCTTTGGAATGTGGTTTTAAGATTCGGGCACACAGCATCGGAGTCAGGGTAAATGACACCAGCATCGAGATACCGACCGAAGCGGCTGCCGTCAATCCAAACGGCGCCAAAAAGCGGCCCACGATACCGCCCATAAATGCGGTTGGAATAAACACCGCCATCAAGGAAAGCGTCGTGGCCAGCACCGCCAGCCCAATTTCACGGGTGGCTTCGATGGCCGCCGGAAATGGCGCAAAGCCTTTTTCACGGATAAATCGCTCGATGTTTTCAAGCACCACAATTGCGTCATCAATCACCACGCCCACCATCAGCGTCAATGCCAGCAAGGTAATGATGTCGAGCGTGTATCCAAAGGCCGCCATCAGGGCAAAGGTTCCAATGATTGAAATTGGAATGGCAATCCCGGCAATAAGTGTGAGCCCAAATCGCCACAAAAACAGAAATACAATCAAACAGGCGAGCAGGCTGCCTTCAAAAAGATGGGTTTTGACATCATTGACGGCAGCTTCGACAAAAACCGACTGGTCAGAAACAATCTGGAAGGTGACATCAGAGGGCAGGGTTGGACGGATTTCTTCCAACCGTTCTTTGACGGCGCCAATCACGGCAACGGTGTTTTCACCCGAACGTTTTGAAATCAGAAGGGTGACGGCTGGCTGTCCATTGAGCAGCGAGAGCGACCCTTGCTCTTCGGTTCCGTCTTCAATCGTCGCAATATCGCGCAGTCGCACCACAAAATCACCGCGCTGGATAACTGGAATCGTTTCAAAATCGGGCACTTCCAGCAGTTTTCCCAGGGTGCGGAGCGTAAATTCCTGGCTTCCCTGAGGAATTCGGCCACCTGGAACTTCAAGATTCTGGCGACGAACCGCTTCGACAACTTCCACCGCCGACACCCCATAGGCCCGCATTCGATCTGGATTGACCAGCACTTTGATCTCGCGCTTGTTGCCACCGATGATGCGGACCTGCCCAATTCCGGGAATGTTTTCGATCCGTTCCTTGATCAACTTTTTGGCGATGTCGGTCACCTGCACCAGCGGTCGAGGTGCTGCCACCGCCACCTGCATAACGGGCGAGGAGTTGGTTTCAAATTTCTGAACCGTCGGGGTTTCAATTGTTTTGGGAAGGTCGGAAATTACCAGGTTGACCTTGTCACGAACTTCTTGAGCCGCGACGTCAAAGTTCTTATCCAGATTGAACTGGATAAACACCTGTGACACACCTTCAACCGAAGTTGACCGTAACTCTTTGATTCCGCTGATGGTATTGACGGCGGCTTCGATCTTGTCGGTAATTTCGGTTTCGATTTCAGCCGGGGACGATCCCGGATTGGCCACCGTCACGGTGATGACCGGAAAATCCACTTTCGGGAAGCGATCCACCCCGAGTGAAAAGTAAGAAAACGCACCGGCCACCGTCAGTGCCAGGATCAGCATAGTGGCAAAAACCGGGCGATTGACGCAGATTTCGGCTAATTTTTGCATAGCAAGATACCAATTCGGGTTCCGGGTTCCGGGTTCCGGGTTCCGGGTTCCGGGTTCCGGGTTTTCG
>CAZXCE010000481.1:0-6605 GCA_964639175.1 uncultured Clostridia bacterium | reverse complement strand
CATGGCTCGTCCCACTGGAACACAATCAAGAAACCTACACGTGAAAGGGGTATGGGGATAAGGGTTGAGGGTTTAGAGTCCGGGTTCAGAGGAAAATGAGGATTGAGTTTAGAGTTTCGCCGTGAGGCGGCCCAAGTCATACACTTTCGGAGTGCGGCCCACTTGACGCCGCTTTGAGTTTTCTCAAAAGTGTCAACGCGTTGACAGTCACGTAAACAACTGAATTACCTTGGGTTAAGCAGGGAAACTCCATGGAGCATCTTGCCTTATATTCACGACTGAAACCCTCAAATTCCCATTGGACAATACTCGTGATCGGGGTGTTTTGCCTGCTGGGTTGGGTCGGTAGCGTTCTTCCTGGCGTGAAGGCCCAGAATCAGAATGGGAACCAAAAAGGATTGCGGTTTCGGGTACAGCAGCTCCCTTCCCAGCCCGTCTCCAAACCTGAAGACTCGCCCAAACTGCCGGCCATCTGGATACCTGAACCTGAAATCAACCGGTTGCTGGCCCGGCTTCCAGCACTCGCGGCACAACCTCAACCATTTTCCCAGTTTCGGTTTCCCAATCGAGTGGTACCGCTTCCAACTGGAATGACACTCCAGCCAGCAGTGGTTGAACCCAAACCCTCAACCGCAAAGCCAGCCCCGCCTGACGCATCACCGCTCACGGTCCTGCGATTTGCTCCACAGGGAGAAATAGACCTCGCCACAACGTTGACCGTGATGTTTTCCCAGCCGATGGTGCCGCTCACGTCGCTGCATCAGCTTTCTCAGCTTCCTGTTCCAGTTCAATTGTCTCCGCACCCACCGGGCCGCTGGCGATGGGTCAGCACCCAAACCGTTGTGTTTGAACCTGAAGGCGACAGATTTCCAATGGCAACGCGATATCTGGTTCATATTCCTGGTGAAACCAGATCACAGGCAGGCAATCAACTTGCACAGTCGTTCGATTGGGAATTTACAACGCCGTCACTCAAAGTGACCCTGGCTCAGGTCAATATTCCAGACCTGCCGTATGAAGTTCAGGAAAAATACAATCCCAACCGGGCCAGCCTCAAACCGGAGATTTTTGTTGAGTTCAACCAAAAGGTAACTCCCACGGCACTGATCAAGCGCTTCTATCTCAAGGCGCAGTTTGACCGGTTTGAAGTTGAACCAGTTGACCCATCCGAAGTGAAATTCAACGATGCTCTGAAACAGAAACTCCAATCTGCAAAACCTGGGCAGTGGGTGCTGGTTCGACCGATCACACCGTTACCAAATAACAGTCTCGTGACCGGTGTCATCACAGAAGGTCTGCCCTCGGCTGAAGGTCCCTCGTCCCTGGCACAGCCCTTCGCGTTTACCTTTCAAACCGCTTCCCCCTTGCATGTGGCCTGGGGAAACGACGGTAAAATTGAATGGTATCTCAGTCAGGGAGCCATTGTAGGATTTTCAAATTATCTGAATTTGGAAAGCGTCCGCTCAGATTTGATCGTGGTTGATCCCCCGGTCGGAGAAACTCAAGTCTCATCGCATTTAAATGCTGTCAGGATAGAAGGCAGGTTTCTGCCAGAGATGGCATACACCATCACCGTCAAACCAGGAGTTCGTGATATTTATGGTCAACAATTGACCGAAAGTGAAACAATTCAGGTCTGTTTTCCCCACGAACCCTCAAAGCTGCGCCTTCCATCTGAATATGTCTTGACACTTGACCCAGCCGGACCGCTCCAACTTCCGGTCTACACCACCAACGTTGAGCAATGTAAAGTCCAGGTCTATTCCGTCAAGCCTGAGGATTGGCCAGCCTATAGTTGCAAAAACCATAACCAAATATTGCATCAGTTACAATTTTTTGCGTTAACCTTCGCCAGAGTGACAGATGGCTCTGTATCTTGGCGGGCGGTTGGACTACGGCCAACTCGGTTGCAGTAGGCTTGATGTCGCTGCTGCAACACAGCTTTGATGTCGTCGATGGTTCGACAGCGGTGGATGTCCGCGTCACCGTGCCGACTCTGGATGTTGCGTGCCGCAACCCGGTCAGCCTGGTCGGTCAATCGGCACACCTGGCAACAAAACGTTTGGTGCCGTGGACGATTGCTCCGACTCACGAAGTGACATTCAGGACATTCTTGTGAGGTGTACGCGGCCTGGACGGCGTGGATCGCGATACCCCGTTTTTTGGCGCCCCACACCAGTTGTTTGGGAATTGATCCCAACTGGCTGGCTGAGAGATAGGCATTCATCCGTCTTGATTTGAACCGCATTCCCGCCCGGTTCAGGTTTTCATGGGCGACCTGGCAGCCTGGATGGTCAGTATAGAACTGATTCACGGCCCGGTTGATGGCCTGCCGCGTGTGTCGTGCCAATCGGGAATTGGTCGTTGATGGCAGCCTCGTCACGCCACGTTTTTCCAGGCAGGCGCGTAATTTGGCTTTTCTCCGCCGCTTCTCCTGCTCCCGTTGGTGTCGGGCCAGCAGTTTGGCGCTGAACTGTCCGTACTGTTTTCCAGTCGAGGCGGTCACGAAATGGGTGATTCCGACATCCACTCCCACCACTGGAGAAGCCGCGTCAGTCTGTGGCTGCGGTGTTTCATCATAGGACACTTGCAGCCACCATCCATCCTGACGCCGCAACAAAACCACACTGCCGTTAAGCGTCTGGTCCTGGACCACCTGCTGGTGGTAGCCGGCAAAATTGACCGGCAGGCAGAGCGGATGTCCCTTGTCCAACGTGCTCACTTTGACCCAGGCATCAAAACTGCTTGATTCCGAAGCTTCCAGTTTGACCACATTGACACTGGCGGTGATCGCCGTTTCTTTCAAGACCGGCGTTTGGGGTTCGTTCCACTCCGGGCGACGATGATAGGTCACGCTTCGGCCATCCGGGTACTTGACCTTCGTCCGCCCTGACTTGAAGCTGATCTCAAACTCGCATCCGGCGGGAAACACGTCCGGCAGGTGGCGTTCCGGGTGGGTTTCCCAAAATCCGACCTGCTCCTGATAGTCGTTCAACTCCCGTTCCCGATTGCCGCGCCACCCTTGCGCCACCCCTGCCGCCTGTCGAATTGCCTCCCGATGCCACCGCGCCGAGAGTTGGGTCTCAACCTCAAATGGCAGCTCCTGGTCGGGCTCATGCGTCGTGCAAAAGAGCGTCACATACGCCTGGCACACCCGCATGTACTCACCACCCAGCTCATCCAATTGCTTGCCTTTGCTCTCATTGGCCGCTTCCAATGACAGGAGTCGGATATGCGTCACCGCTCGCGTGATGGTGTCCCTGGTTCGCTGTTTCCGCTTCCGCTTCCTCGCCATTGGTTCTCTCTTTGGTTTTTCCTGGCCCTCAATCATTGTCTTTGACCCTGGTTGGTTCAAAAGATACCTTCGATTTCAAGACACCCTCCCAGCTCAAAAAACCCTGGTCGCTCTTTGGACCGCGCCAAGTTGGACCGCTTCCTTGGCCGAACGCAGTGGTCATCCGCTTGGCTAAAGAATCGGCAATCAGGTTTGATGTGGTGGGTTTCAACTCGAATTATTGAGAAAGTTTAAATTACAAAGTATTTGATGGCAAGTCTTTTTTCATCAGCCATAAAGAAATTGTTCCTGATATAAGTGGTTATAGTTGGTTAAGGATGAGTATAAAAAATAAAACTGAATTCAATACAACCAGTTGAAGACCAGCCCAACTGGACGCTGGTTCAAAAAGGCCCGGATAGCATTCTTTTGCCAGAGGGAAATGAGTACTGGCATCTTGAAACCGGCGCCGAACCAAAACTGCGCTGGTACATCTTTGATGACCGGCAATATTATCAACCAGGGGAAACCGCCAGTCTCAAAGGCTAGGTCAGGCATCATTCACACAGGTACGGCTCTGACCGGCTGGACATTCCAGCCATTGGCCACAACCTCAAATTAACGGTGTATGACAACTTCGGAGTCAAAATCGCAGCGGGCCTCACACCAATCAACCGATTCGGAGGGTTTGACTTACAGGTTCAACTGCCTGATACCGTTCACCTTGGGCGGTGTGGTGTGGTGTTTGAACCTTTGATGACTCTCAAAGGAATTGATCTTGATTCAACAGAAGGTCACCATGCATTTCAAATCCAGGAATTCCGGCGATCAGAATTTGAAGTCACCGTTCCAAAGGAACTAGCAACAACCAGCCGTCCTCTGGGCGACTCAACCTCATCATCCGATGAGATGTCAGATAAAACCGCGCCATCCATCCAGTTGCGCACTGATTTTTCTCCACTGGCAGTGTTTGTTCCTTCGGTCAAAACTGACGCTCAGGGCAAGGCCAAAGTGACCTTCACCATGCCCGACAATGTCACCCGCTATCGCATCATCGCCATTGCTGCGGCTGGAGCCAAACAGTTTGGCACCGGCGAATCAACCATCACCGCCCGGTTGCCGTTGATGGTGCGCCCGTCGGCACCGCGATTTTTAAACCAGGGAGACCAGTTTGAATTACCAGTGGTGATTCAAAATCCATCAGCCAGCGAAGTGCCAGTTGAGGTTGTGGTTCGCTCAAACGATCTGGTATTTCCAAATGGAACAGGTCAGCGGGTAACAATCCCCGCTAATGATCGGGTGGAACTCCGCTTTCCTGCCGAAACCCATCGGACAGGAACGGCTCGCGTTCAAATTGCAGCCATTTCAGATCAGGCCACAGATGGCACAGAGATTGACATTCCAGTCTATTCACCTGTTTCAACCGAATCTTTGAGCACTTATGGCGAACTCACCACCGGCAGCGTTCGCCATCAAATAGATGTTCCAGCCGATGCGCTTGCGGCAGGCGGTACGCTTGAACTCACCACCGCTTCGACCCGGTTGCCCCAATTGACCGACGCGCTCCGATACTTGCTCGACTATCAATTTACCTGTGCCGAACAGGTTTCTTCACGGTTGATTGCGCTCGCGGCACTGAAACCCAGGTGGCAGGAGCTTGAAAAAGCTGATGAGACCCTGGCTGGAAAGCTCCGCCAGCAAGCCGAAGCCGATGTCAAAACATTGCTTTCCTACCAGGACCACGAAGGCTGGTTTTCACTTTGGGGGAGAGAAACGCTTGAACCTCCGCTTCCATTTGTCAGTGTGCACGCGACCCATGCGTTGATTCGGGCAAAACAAAGTGGAATCGCGGTTGATGAATCAGCCTTGAAAAAAGCCCTCGCCTATCTCCAAAAAATCGAAACCGCTTTTCCTGAGAGCTACCGTCCCGAGGCCAGATGCACGATTTCAGCCTATGCCCTGTATGTGCTTCACCTGGCTGGAAACACCTCTGGAAGCCAGGTACAAAGAATCCTTACTCAGTACAATCTCGAAAAAATGCCGCTTGATGCCGTCGGGTGGTTGTTGCCGCTGATGGCTGGGAACGAGGCCCTGGACAATGAGAAAAACCAGATTTTGCGGCGAATCAATCATCAGGCGGTTGAGACATCCGGAAAGGTTGAGCTGGCTGATTCCTATGAGGATCAAGGGTTTACCGTGTTTTATTCAAAAAATCAAACACCGGGCATTGTTTTAGAAGGGTTACTGGCGGCAGATCCAACCAACCCGCTGATCTCCAAACTTGTCCTGAGCCTGATCGAACGCCGGTCAAATGGTCGCTGGCAAAACACGCTTGAAAATGCTCTGAACCTGATGGCGCTCCAGCGGTATTTTTCAATCCGGGAAACGACCATTCCGAACTTTCTGGCCCGTGTCTGGCTGGGCGATGCCTTTGCCGGAGAACATCATTTTGCTGGTCGCACCACTGAGCAGTACCAGCTTTCAATTCCACTCAACCAGGTCGGAAACCCTGGCGAAACCAAACCCGTGATTGTCAGCAAAGACGGGAGGGGTCAGTTGTATTACCGGTTGGGGCTCAACTACGTGCCGAAAGAAGTCATGCTCTCGCCGGTGGAAGCTGGATTTACGGTTGCGCGTCAATATGAGGCCGTCGACGACCCCGACGACGTCAAGCGCCTTTCCGCAAACGAATGGCAGATTCGGGCTGGCGCTCGCGTCAAAGTCACCGTAACGCTGGCGGTTTCGTCTCGCCGACATCACGTAGCGCTGGTGTGCCCCATCGCTGCCGGGCTTGAAATCCTCAACCCGGCCCTGCGAACTGCCCCTGAGGATCCCGATCAGCGTGACCGGACAGGCGACTGGCCAAAGTCCTGGTTGAACCATCAAAATTTGCGGAGCACCCGCGCCGAGGCGTTTGGGTCACAACTCACCGAAGGGCTTCATACCTACAGCTTTTTTGCCTTTGCGACCACACCGGGAAAATTCCTGGTGCCTCCGGTGAAAGCCGAAGAAATGTACGCCCCCGAAACTTTTGGTCGGGGGCAGACTGATGTCGTCGTGATTCACGATTAACTTTCGGAGTTTTCGGAGTGCGGCGGCTTGACGCCGCTTTAAACGAAATTTGTCAACGCGTTGACAGTCACGTAAACAATTGGATTGAGATGGTTTAAGTGGGGAAACTGGATGGAGCATCTGGCAGCTTTTGCTGAAAAATCGTGCATTCATTTTCAACTGCACCTTATCTCAGGTTTGGTTTATTGTCCGAAGCCTTCGGGTTTAGGGAGCGTTAAAAAATAAGTTCCTGGGAGCACGGTCACCCTTTTAGGTCCAG
>CAZXCE010000480.1:0-6620 GCA_964639175.1 uncultured Clostridia bacterium | reverse complement strand
GCAGCGCCCCTATCTTGCGCCGCTTGGTTTCGGTTGCAAATTTCAGCGTCACCTTGCAGGCTCGTCGCATATCACTTCTCTCACCTTTGATCCCGATGTACTTGCCGCGTCTGAGTCCACATTACCAACCGCTCAACTTGATGATTTCCACCACTTCATCACCACGTTCGGTTGCCCGGTTCAAAATGTTTTATACCTGACTATATTACAATGTACTTACCTATAAATCAACCAAACAGTTACAAGACCACCTGGAAGGCCAGCACCGGTGTCCTCATTTTGCCCATTCCCAGAATTGAGATTATTCTCCGCCCCATTTCAGCTTATCTCGGAGGATTTGGAAGTAATTTCGATTTGGAGGCTGAATTAATTTCAAGACTGAATCGCTTTTGCGAATGACGATCCGGTCATCAACAAACAGCGAAATCGCGATTTGGCCATCCAGTGTCAGAGTAACATCCTCGATATCTCCACGAGTCGCAACCAGATGAAGCTCAATAACGGATTCGTCTGAAACCACCAGAGGTCGATTGGTAAGGGTATGAGGGCAAATTGGGGTAATAACCACAGCATGCATCGCGGGGTGAATGATCGGCCCTCCGGCTGAAAGAGAATAAGCCGTTGAGCCAGTTGGAGTTGAAACGATTAACCCATCCGCCCGAAACATGGAAACAAACTGTCCATCAATCCAGCACTGAATTTCAATAATCCGCGCCAGCAACGCCTTATTGACAACAACATCATTGATCACTTCAACTCGGGAAACTTCATGCCCATTGCGGAGAACAGCAGCCTCAAGTTTAATTCGGGTGTCCACCTGATGTTTTCCAGCCAGGACAAGTTCCAGGGCTGGAAAAATATTATCCGGCGAAAATTCAGTGAGATAACCCAGATAGCCAAAGTTTACCCCGAGGATACAAGTCGGACGCTTGCCAACAATTCGGGCTCCAGTAATCATTGTGCCATCACCACCTAAAACAACGATTAAATCAGAGCATTCGGCAAGTTCTTGATTTGAAACGATTTTTACTGATGGCGGGAACACGGTATACCCCAGCCCATCAGCCAGAACCTGACACCCTCGATGTACCAGCCATTCTGTCAACTGGGCAATAAAAATCTGAGCGCCTGAAATTTGGGGCTTAACAACCAGGCCAACTGTCCGCAATGTTGGTCCGATGGACCGCATACTGGATTGGATATCACTCATATGAAAAATTTTTTTGAGATTAAGAAAAAATGACTTCTGCCCTGAATGAGAATGAAAATCTTTATTGGCTGAGTCAATAGCAACTGACTTCACTGAGATTGCTCAACCCAGAGTATAGATCTGATTTCACCTCAGGATATATTGGCGCCATAGATTTTTAGCGAGAGAAAACCTCAGAGACTGCAAGCCGGATAGAATATAAAGCCAGATTTTTCAAAAGTTTCTGAAAT
Organism: uncultured Clostridia bacterium; assembly: GCA_964639175.1. Lineage (GTDB taxonomy): Bacteria > Acidobacteriota > Blastocatellia > Chloracidobacteriales > Chloracidobacteriaceae > JACQXX01. Next base: position 5,180 of record CAZXCE010000480.1, on the reverse strand, counting down.
CTTAACAAGGTACAAGGTGAAAAATATTTATCTAAGAAGCGATAGAAATGATAGAAGCCAGGATCAACCTGGAGGTTCACCTCAATTTCATACTGGTTCTCTTAACAATCAGCCACCTGGCCATAACTGCCAGAAACCCAGGTCTATTCCCTTTTAGAACCGGGTGGTCACCAAGAATTCAATGAAAATTTTAACCATCATCAACCCATCAGCCGGCCAGACAAAAGCTCAAAAAAGTATCAAAACACTGCCGGGTCTTTATCGCCGGTATAACCTGGAATCAACAATTTGTATCAGTCAAAGTGCTGAGCATGTCCAACAACTTGCCGCCCAGGCAGTTCAAGATACCTATGATATTGTGGCAGTGTGCGGTGGCGATGGAACGCTCCACCATGCCATCAATGGGCTCCAGGGATCACAAACTGCATTAGGAATTTTACCTATGGGGAGCGGAAATGACCTGGCTGGCGCCCTTGGTATTCCAACAAATCTTGATGCGGCCTGTCAAATTCTCAAACAAGGTCATCATCGAGGGCTGGACCTGGCAGATACAGGTCGCCGGGTATATGCCTGTATCGCTGGCGTTGGTCTTGACTCTGAGGTCGGGAAACGGACTCGTCATCGGCCAGCCTGGATCCGTGGAAAATTGATTTACCCCTATGCCGTATTGAGGTCAATTTTTACCTTTCGCCCTAAATTTTTACGCCTGGTTCACGATGGCGGAGTCTTTGAAGGTGAAATCTTGATTGCAGTGGTTGGAAATACCCGTCAGTATGGCGGCGGCATGAGGATTGTTCCTCAAGCGGACCCTGAAGATGGGTTCCTGGATGTGTGTATCGTCCGACCAATGAGCCAGTGGTACTTATTAAAGGCATTTCCTTCGGTATTTACCGGAAAACACGTCTTAGACCCCCACGTCATTGTCTTGCGTACCCAATCAGTTCGCCTGGAAACGCATGAACCGCTTGAGGTCTTTGGCGATGGGGAGTTTTTGGAGCAAACCCCATCTCAGATCAATGTCCGCCGGAATGCCTTACAGGTTATTGCACCAGGAAGGTAAAGTGGTGATACATTGCCCGGCGCCGTAGAACCATCATGCAAATGCTTTCAAGTTGATCTTTTTCTTCCAGAACATTTCCAGGTCCATACAGGTGAAAGCTGAAACGCCCTCGAAATCTCAATTTGACACCCCATGGCGGGCAAGTTAACATTTCAGCTTCCATCATTTTCCCTGGTATTTCATCTTTTCTCATTGAGATCTTTTCGAGGAGTGTCCCGTGGCTTCCTTAGGTTATGAACTAAAACAGGCCCGTGAAGCGAAAGGTGTTACGCTCACGCAACTGGCCGAAAACACACGAATTGGCATTCGGTTTCTTCAGGCGATTGAATCCGATGACTTTAAATCGCTTCCGGGCGGGTTGTTTAATCGCTCGTTCATCAAAGCCTATGCGCGTGCAGTTGGCATTGATGAAGATGAAGCTGTGGTCGCCTATCAAAAACAAACTGGCGATGGACCGGCAAACTCTGATGCTCAGCTCAACAATATTCCGACCTATACCGTGCCCCGCGAAGAAGAAATCAACTTCGTGCCTTATATTATTGGCGCCGTGGTGGTCGTGATTCTCTTTCTGGGGTGCTGGGCACTGTATCGGCACTTTAACACCCCCGGTCAACAAACTTCACAACCAACCACAGCCCCAACACCAGGGACACCACCACCAACGGCCCCAACCACGGTGCCTCCGGTATTGAGCGGTGGTGCACCGCCACCCGCACCAACACCACCCACGGTTGCCCCTACCACAACGGCGCCGCTCGTTCTGGAACTTCTGGCGGCAAATGACGATTGCTATGTGAAGGTTGACCCCGATGGCAAAATTGAAAAAGGGGTGGTCTTGAAAATGGGCCAGAATCAAACCTTTGAAGCCACCGAACAAATGCTGGTGCGAGTGGGAAAGGTAGCGTCGGTCACCGCCAAGCTGAACGGCAAAGAAATCACGCTGGAATCACCAACCGGGAGCCGAGAAGATTTTAAAATCTCATTCAAGGACGGACAGCCAGCGATTGAACGCATCAAGCGGTTTATTCCGAAAAACAAACCCGCCGCCACTGGCGATGCCACCACGGGAACACCTCCTGCAACCACTGGTGGCACTGGGAACCAACAATAGAACTGGCGACCATTCTGGTTGACGGGTTAGTCTTGTGGCGGACGATGAGTCCGCCATTGTTGTTTTTGAGACAATTTTCTGGGCAAACACACACGACCGTTGCTCACACATCAGTTTTCTGATGGAAATGAGGGCTTTATGAAGGATGTTGAAATCATTGAACCCGCCGAACCAGGCCGTAAACCACCACGCATTCCCTCGCCAGCAACTGCAGTAAACCAGGGTGAAGGGCAGGCTCGACGATTTCTGCTCATTGGGTTGATTCTGCTGATCGGTTTTTTTGTTGGTCAGCGGATCCTGGCTCTGTACCTGGATTATCTGTGGTTTGACTCACTGCACTATGCTGCAGTCTTCACAACCACATTAAAACTGAAATGTGGCCTCTTCATTGGGTTTGCCCTGGCAACCCTGGTCCTGATCCGAACACCGTTCTGGTTGCTTGAGCGGGCATCACATCTTGAGCGAATCCAAACATCCTTTGAAATCAACGGTCAACCGGTGGCATTTTCGCCACGCTTCCCCTTGCGGACAACTGCCTGGCTCGTAGCTGGCGTGATGAGTATTTACTTTGGCTTCAGCATGGCTTCGGACTGGTCACAGTATGCGTTGTTGTTCCACCAATCGCCAACCAGTGCCATGGATCCAATCTTTGGCCGTCAGGTTGGCTACTATTTATTCACTCTTCCGCTGCAAGTTCAGTGGGCAGAATGGTTATGGACCCTGAGCGGTATTGTTTTCATTGGAACCTGTCTGGTGGCCAGCCTGGTGGCATCTCAAACATCACCAGTTCCACCAGCCGTCTTGCGCGGGGTATCGCTGAGCTTCGGCGTATTCCTGGCTGCCTGGGCCTGGGATGTCTACCTGAGCCGGTTTACCTTACTCCTGGCTGATCACACCGTCCTGTCAGGCATCACTTATACTGATGCCCATATTCGGGTTCCGGGCTTACTGGCTGTCACCATTGCCATGGGAATTGGAACACTGCTGGCATTTCTCAATGCACTGGGGAGTGGAAAACTACGGCTCCTGGTCCTCGGTGCCGGGTTACCACTGGTGGTCTATGTCGTGACGGGGCTGTTGATCCCATCCTATGTCACCAATTTTATTGTCCGACCTAATGAGCTGGCCAAAGAGACCCCATTCATTACCCACAATATTCAAGCCACACGGGCGGCATTAAAACTCGATGACATTGAAGAACAAACCTATGAGGTCGAGTTTTCCCCAGAAGCTCTTTCCCTTCAAGGAGAGAACCTCACCCTCAACAATATTCAACTCTGGGATTGGCGGGCATTGCAGGCAACACTGAAGCAAATTCAGGAAATTCGAACCTACTATGACTTTCCTGATATCGACATTGACCGCTATGTCATCAATGGAAAACTTCGCCATGTATTGCTGGCAGCCCGTGAACTTGATATCAATAAACTGCCGGTCAGCAGCCGCAACTGGATCAATGAAAAGCTGATTTATACCCACGGATACGGGGCAACGATGAACCCGGTCACCCAGTTTACGCCAGAAGGTATGCCCAACCTGGTCCTGGCCAATATGCCGGTGGAAAGCAAAGCACCAGAACTCAAAGTCACGCGTCCTGAAATCTACTATGGCGAACTGACCAACAGCACCGTCTATGTCAAAACCAAACAGAAGGAATTTCATTATCCGCAAGGTGAAACCAATGAAGCCACAGTGTATGAAGGCCAGGGCGGAATCCGGATTGGCTCGGGGTTACGACGATTTTGCCTGTCGCTTCAGTTAGGCGACATTACCCGCCTTCCCTTCTCAGAAGACATTACAGCCGACAGCCTGGTTCTGATTCGACGCAACATCAGCGAACGAGCACATTCCCTGGCGCCATACCTTTCGCTGGATGAAGATCCCTATCTGGTGATTGGCGAGGATGGCAAGCTGTACTGGATGATTGACGCCTACACGACTTCGGCCAACTACCCCTATGCCCGCCATTTTGCCTTCAATGGCGATGCAACACCGGTCAACTATGTTCGCAATAGCATCAAGATCGTGATTGATGCCTATGAAGGATCAACTTCATTTTTTGTCGCTGAACCTCAAGATCCGATTATCCAGGCGTACAGTCGGGCCTTTCCAGCACTCTATCAACCGTTAGAGGCAATGCCTGAATATTTGAAGCTCCACATTCGATTTCCGGAACGAATGATGGAAGTCCAGGCTGCGGCTTATAGCCTCTATCATATGGATAACCCTCAGGTATTTTACAACCGCGAAGACCTGTGGAATGTGGCCACGGAACTCCGACCTGGAAAAGATGGGAAACAGGCGGCCTTGACGATGGAACCGCACTTTGCGCTGATGCAACTGCCGGGTGAACCGGATTTGGAGTTCATCAGCATGCTGCCCTTTACGCCGTCCAATCGAAATAACCTGATTGCCTGGATTGCCGGACGTTCAGACCGTGAGCATTATGGAAAAATGCTGGTCTATCGCTTCCCGAAAACCAAACTGGTTGATGGTCCACAACAAATCGAAGCGCGCATTGACCAGAATGCCTTTCTTTCAGGTCAACTCACCCTCTGGAATCAACAGGGGTCCAGCGTCATTCGTGGCCAAATGGTGGTGGTTCCGATTGGGAAATCTCTGTTATATGCCGAACCGATCTATTTACAAGCCGCCAACAGCCCAATGCCGGAATTGAGAGTGGTGGTCCTGGCATCACAGGAACACCTTGGCTATGGCACCAATTTCGATGAAGCGCTTCGCAGCCTCGCCAAAAGCTTGGGAACTTCGATTGACACAGGGCCGGGTGTAGCGCCGCCAACCACGCCGCCAACCACCGGCGAGCCGCCATCCCAATCCCGTGAAGCACTGATCGAACAGGCGTCGCAGAATCTAGAGGATTACCAGAAACTCATGGCGGCAGGAAAATTTGGCGAGGCAGGCCAAAAACTGGAAGCGCTCAAGCAAACGCTGGGTGAACTTCGGAAAAAATAATCCAGGGTTCAGGGTTCAGGGTTCAGGGTTTTGAAA
>CAZXCE010000479.1:0-6654 GCA_964639175.1 uncultured Clostridia bacterium | reverse complement strand
ACCCGGAACCCGGAACCCGGAACCCGGAACCCGGAACCCGGAACCCGGAACCCGTAACCCGGAACCCGGAACCCGGAACCCGCTTTAAAAGGGCTCCGGCTCCCTGTGTCGTTCAGGTCGGGGAGGACGGTCATGGTCCTTGAGGCGGATGTAATCTGCAGGCACTTTAAACAGCGATTTATTGGGCTCTTCAAGACTCAGGTTGGTAACCTGGTAGGAAAACTCTCCGACCCGAGGGTCCAGGTGGCGGCTTGACATAATAATCTGGAGGGTGGGTGAGAACCATTTTTCAGACACAATTTCAATTGGTCGGTCATTGCCAATCTGGCCGACGGGAATGGTGATAACTGAGCGGGTCCCTTCAACCTCAACCCCTTCCATGGTTTTTTTGCCCAACGATTCGGTTTTTTCTTCCAGGTTTGAATCTCTTGGCGGTGGTGGCATCCGTTCAGCCGCCTGTTTCATTTTCCACGCGGTGCCGGTTGACGGATCAATCACCATATTCTTTTCAGCAACCGGATCAAAAATAAAAATCAATGGCTCAGTGGGTTCTTCTGAACCAAATGGTCCGAGCGGAGGCAACGCCTGTTCACGGCGAATCCGGCCCTGGGCATCGCGAAAAACTCTGGCGGTTGATTCATTGGTCAGTTTGGTTCCATCACGTAAGGTTTGGGTATTGCGGGTCACAATCTGGGCTGAGTAGGGTGCGCCGGTTACGACTTTGCCATCAAATCGCATTTCGGCAAAGTACCGTCCCATGCCTCGACCTGTTCGTGACTTATCTTGCTGGTCAGGCTCGCGGTCACGCCCTGGCCGATCACGGTCACCACGACCTGGCCCGCCGCCAAATGGTGGATGTGGCCGTCGGCCACCACCATCTCGCCCAGGACGCCCCTGCCCCAGGATTTGACTCGACGCCGTCAGCAAGGCAATGACGAGTACGGCCATGTGAACCCAAATCCAGTATCCTTTTTTCATCTCTCAAATCCTTCAGTGAAACCAAAAACAACTATTCCGGCAAAATTCGAATGGAACGTGGCACACCGTCATCACTCATGATGACCTGAGCTTTAACATAGTCGGCTGCATTTTCCACATTGGTTGATAACCCCATTGAAATCAAGGTGGAACGGGAAATGTACATCTGAACGATTTGCCCACTGTCCATCGCGGTCGAAGCCGCAACATAGGTCAATGGAATAAACTCATTTGAAAAGTCATCCAGTGTTTCAACCCGGCTTTGGGGTTTGATTGGTTTTGATCTTGATGCCGGGCGTGATCGCTGTGGTTTTTGAGGTGAAGGCTGGACAACGTGAGGTTCCACCACAGACGGTTGACTCGTTGACGCAGATGGTTTCACTTCAGCCTGCATCGTTGGGGGTGAAGGCGACCGGCGGTCTGGGGTCGCACTCACGGCAATCTGACTGGCTGGTCCGGGCTGGACCAGAACCCAGATCAGCCCGGTGCCGGTCAACAACAGCACCAGACCGGCGGCCAGGGCCAGCCACTCGTGTTTCTTCCATAATTGACGATGCTGCGGTTTTTGAATCTGATTTGGAAACTGGTTCCGAAAGGCCGCTTGAAGCTCCCGGTTGAGTTTGGGCGACGCTTTCGCCAGTTCAGTTTGAGCCGCCACTGCCCGCAACCCGGCGGTCAATTGCTGTTCCTGTTCAAGTCGCAGCCCACACGTTGGGCAGGTTTCAGCGTGGGCAAGAGCCGCCTGTTTGAGACGCACCTCCATCAACCGACCACTGACGATATCCAGCACAACCGCTTCGAATTCATAACATTTCATAGACACTTCCCCGCATTGGCTCTTTGGTAAAAGCTTCACGAGCCCAAACTTGAACTCTGAACAGCGAGCGATGACAGTTTTTGTTGCAAAAGCGACCGGGCCCGATTGAGTCTGGATCGCACGGTGCCAACCGGACAATCAAGGATGTCAGCCGCCGCTTCATAGCTCAATTCTTCCATATTACATAACACAACCACTTCCCGGTAATGGGGCGGCAGTCCAAGCACTGCCTGCTGAATTTGCTCAATCATCTCGGAATGGGTCAGATCGGCCAGTGGATTGCGGTGATTGACCCGGTAAGCTTCAGGAACTTCCTCGCCCGTATCAAGCGGGGTTTCCAGCGAAACATAGGTTCGATCCTGGGCAAGTCGGTGCAGAACCCGGTATCGGGCAATGCCAAGTAAATATCCCTGAACGGTTCCCCGTGATGGATCGAATTTTCCTCCCGATTGGATCAAGGTCAGAAAAACCTCCTGGGCAACATCTTCGGCAATGGCTTGAGAACCGCTCATACGCAACGCAAACCGATACACGTCCGGGTGGCGTCGCTCATAGAGTCGAGCAAATGCCTGCTCATCACCAGCCATCATCCGGCAAAGCAATGTGTCATCAGTTTCGATTGGTTCAGACCGGCGCCAAAAAATCCCCATGTTGTATTGTTCAAATCGGCGGCATGCGGCGGAATATCAAGATGTTGCCAGGATTGGCCCCCCCCTCAAAAGAAAGGAGTGCTGTGCAAGGCACCCAGGCACTGCACAGCACTGAGAGGCAAAGCCTGCTGGCAAGGACGGATTATTTTTGAAGTCGCCGATCTGATCGAGCATGACCCCGGTGGGAATTTCCGAAAATCCCGGTGGCAACCATTTGTCCCTGGTCATTGGTAATACCAATCACATTGATGTGCATTCCTTCCCGCAAATCGGCCAGCCCAACCCGACGATGTTTCAAAGTCACAACTGCCTTTTCACTGACGAGGAGGGTTTGCTCCACCCCGTCCTGGTTAACAAAAGTAATCGAGTTGGAGGCAATCTGGGTGACTTCGCCAAAAAAGACGCCATTGTTTTGAGCGGCAGCACGTGACGCGTCTTTGGCATCACCACCCATAATTCGAACCGCCACAAACTGGCCGCTTTCATTTTTCCGGCCAGCGGCTGAAACCCGGTCGCCAGCCTGGAAATCACTCAAGGTGGCTTCAACCCGGTTGCGGAGGATAATGGTCTCAGCGGTTGTGTAGATGGTCACTTCAGTGCCGTCTTTGACCTTTAACGTCAGGGTTCCGGCCTCGGCGTTGGCCGAAACAAAGTCACCTCGTGGGCCTCGTCCACCCCCGTCACCGCCCTGTGGTGGCTCGGTGCTGGCATTGATCGCCACTGCCAGGACCTGGCCTTGATCGTCAGGTCGTCCCTTAACTGATAGATAATCATTGACTTGCAGATCAGCCAGAGTTGCGTCTGCATCATTGCGACGATATTTGGTATTTTCATCAACCAGAACAGTTATCGATTTATCGCCGCGAGCAGCAAGGGTGAGTTGGGATCCAGCAATCGCAGTTAATTGACCAACCAGTCCTCTTTTATGTCGGCCTCCGCCATCGCCAGACGGTTGGGCAAATCCAGTGAGTGATATTCCACACATCAAAAAACAAAGAATCGCAATCAACAAAACGGGTTTCAATTGGGCTTTTTTCATTTTGGGAACTCCTGCAATCTTGAGTTGAAATGATCTGTCTCGTGGCTCACAGCAAACTCGGTGGGGTATCTGGTGACGAGATCAGACCGATGGACGAATTCAATTGAATTCAATGAGTCTCTTTTTTAAGTGTTTCAGTCCGTATGGTGAAAAGCCGGTTCGAAAGTTCCACAAAAAATTGAAAATTCCGGATTGAGTGTTTCAAGCAAAACTGATTGCCAAAAAAGAACTGGGATCACCTTTTTCAAAGTGATCCCAGTTTGAATTGTTATCGGTTGTCAGCAAGTCTGGAATTAGCGAATCTTGCTCGGTGACCGGAAGTTGCCGATCAATGAGCCAACGCCGCCCAGTGGATTGCCGACCAGTTCATATGACAATGGGTCAGCGGGGGTCAGGCTTCCCTGAATGCGGTTATTGGCGGTGTCTCCGACAATCAAAGCGCTTTCCGTTGCCAGTCCGCCAAGGACAACTCCCTGACAGACCGTCACCCCTTCCGGTAACCGGGTTTTGCCAAAGCTTGACCCAATGTTGAGCAAGAGCACGGCTGGTCCAGGGGCGCCAGCCACAAACTCAATCACCCGATTGTTGCCGGTATCGGCCACATACAGGTTGCCCTCATCGTCAACCCCAACTCCTTCGGGTGATCGCACCTGTCCCGGATTCTGGCTCGACCCGGTGGTGGCCACCAGCCCTGGCGTTGGTGTGACGTCGGCGGTCGTAAATTTCTGGATTCGGTTGTTTCCAAAATCCGCCACATACAGCGTCCGGCTTGCATCCACCGCCAACCCTCGTGGTGTGCTCACTTTACCCAGTGTCGAACCTGCCGTGGCAAAGATGACGGCTGGTCCTGGGACACCACCGTCAAATCGCATCAGTCGGTTGTTTCCGGTATCGGCCACATACAGGTTGCCAGCCAGATCCAGTGCCAGTCCTTGTGGCGCTCTCACCTGGCTTGATCCAGAACCCAGCGTCGCAAACGTCTGCCACGTTGCTCCGCTGTCAGTCGTAAACTGGATGCGGTTGTTTCCGGTATCTGCCACATAGATCCTTGATCCATCTGCATTTGCCGTGATCGCTTCAGGTGATCTGAACTGATTGCTGCTTGAGCCAACCGTCCCCGCCGTCCCTGGGACAAGTTGCCACACGGCTCCATCAAAGACCTGACACCGGTTGTTGGCCGTATCCGCCACATACACCCGGTCTAATTCAACCCCCTGGACGGTCACCGTAAAGCTACAACTCGCTGTGTTGTTTGAGGCATCGGTGGCCACCACATCTACCGTTGTTGTTCCTATCGGGAACGTTGATCCGGATGGCGGAGTTGAAACAATAGATGAGACACTGCAATTGTCGGTCGCCGTCGGCATAAAGCTCACCACGGCACCGGCGGTTGATGTCGCTCCGGTCACAATATTGGCCGGGCAGGTCACCACTGGCGGTTCGGTATCATTGACCGTCACCGTAAATGAGCAACTCGGTCCGGCAGTCGTTGTGACCATCACCGTGGTTGACCCAACCGCAAAGAACGTCCCTGACGCTGGCACCACCGTCACCGTCCCGCACGAGCCGGTTGTCATAGGGGCACCAAAAGTCACCACCGCCCCACACTGACCGGCACTGTTGTTGGTGATAATATTTGATGGGCAGGTCACCATACAGGTGGCAGCCATAATCGTATCGGTGTCGGTGGCACTGTTATTGCCTGAGTTGGTATCAGTAAAACCGCCTGGTGCCGTGATGGTGGCGGTGTTGGAAACCGACCCGGTTGCCGAGCCACTCAAGGTTGCCGTCACCGTGTACGTTACTGACCCGCCAGCCGGCAGATTGACCCCAGTGTCGTTGATATTGCCGGTTCCCGAGGCATCGTTCCCCGTGGCACCTCCAGCAGCCACTGACGTCCAGGATACAGATGTGAATTGAGCTGAGAAGGTATCGGCTATCGTGGCCCCGGTTGCGGTACAGGAGCCCGCCGCATTTGACGCCACAATCGTATAGGTCAGGGTTGATCCAGCCGTTGTGGTGGTGATGCCATCGGTTTTGGTGATGGATAGATCACCTGATCCAATGGCAGCGGCAGTACCTGTAATGGAAAGGGTATACGGTCCCTGGTGGCGTTGTGTAGCTCCGCTTGGGGTACTGTAGAAAGAATCTACAAAGAAAGAATAGGTCCCAATCGCAATGTTGTTGACCGTAAACGTTTCCACTCCATTTCCAGTAGTTGCATCTGCCCCCAAAACACAGTTGGCAGCAGAGATCGTGTTAGCGGTACCAGTCGGACAAGTTCTTGCCAGGTAAATAGCAGAATCAAACCCAGAGCCGGGGGTTGGAGTTACTGTAAATGTAAAGGTATTGGTTGCTGAAGTTACATTGAGGGTATATATCTTATCCGCTCCAGCAACTGTTGTATAGGGGGTACCACATCCGCCAGTATGAGTGGTAATCGTGTTGTTTGCCCCAACTGTCGTATCCGAATCATTAAACGGCAGGCTGCAAATTGGCGTGCCGGGGCAGTTATCAGTGCCGACCAGCGTGGTGAAACTCCCGTCCGGGCGTCTCATCTGTTCTGGTTCTGCGACAGGCTCTGGATCCCACTCAACCTGCCCCGGAATGGGTTCCATCCCCGGTTTATATCGTGGAACCAGGCCAGGTGGAGATTCTCGTTGATCCTGACTTGAGGTTGAAGTTCCTCTTTTCTCAGCACTGACTGAACGTAGCGCGGGGGTCATCCCTACGCCTAAAAACACCATAATCAGCGTCAGTAGGAAAACTTTTTGGAGCAGTTTTCCCCGCTGATTTAATTTACTTTCAGGTCGGTTTCCAGGCTGCGGGCCGGGTAAACCAGTCTGTTGATATCCTGTTTTCATATCGCCTTATCCTCCCAGGTTATTCGACGTGAACTATTTTAACTGCATCAAATACACGTGTAGTGGTTTATCAAGCTGCGGGGTTACTCTTTTGAAATTCCCAGACGTGAGAAATCAATTGATGGGTAAAACCGGGCCATCCGGCGAATCGTCTCTTTCTGGCGATCAGAGAGCAGCGATTCACCGCGTCCGACAATGCCACGATTGAACCGGTTTTTTCGGGTTTCGGTCTCAGTGTGGGCAATCGTTCGCCCAATGATTTCGGGATCCATGTCCAGATTGTGAAAATTGAGCACCCGGCGCACG
>CAZXCE010000478.1:0-6656 GCA_964639175.1 uncultured Clostridia bacterium | reverse complement strand
AGGGTTCAGGGTTCAGGGTTCAGGGTTCAGGGTTTTCGAAGTTTATGTCCTTTTCACTGATCTCGAACTCAGAACCTTGCTCTTCAAAATTCAACCTTCACAGTTGCAGACCGCAAACGACCTGCCTCAATTTAGCCACCGCTACGCGGTAACCCCGCTGTAACTCATCAGCACTCGAAGACCCGAAACCCGAAACCCGAAACCCGAAACCCGGAACCCGGAACCCGGAACCCGGAACCCGGAATTTATTTCACCTCTCCCATTAATTCCTGGACCGCCCGTTCGATCTGGCGGTCACGTCCAGCGGCTTCATCACCTGGCAAGACATCCACGGTGATGTCAGGCATGGCGCCGTTGAGTTCTTCGTTGAGATTGGTTCCGACAACATACCAGCCACGGAACGGCATGCGGAGCGTCGAACCATCTATCAACTGGGCTGCCCCGGTGCTGATGACGGCGCCATAGGTCTGCTTGCCAATCAATTTGCCACGTTTGGTTGCTTTAAACGCATGCGAAAAGATTTCAGCATTCGAGTAAGAAAACTGGTTACAGAGCAACGTGGTTGGTTTGGTCCAGAAATAGAATGGGAGCCGGTCTTGCGGATACCCTTTCCCGGTACTTCCCCGTGGCGTGGTGTAGGCATGCGGTTTGACATTGATCATCGCCAGCAAATAGTCAGCCGTTGAACCGCCGCCATTGTCGCGAACGTCAATGATCAGCCCCGACTTGCCGTGGGCTTCGGAATACAGCTCCTGTTCAAACCGATCCTGACTGACCTGATCCATGCCACGAATATGCAAATACCCAAGTTTTCCGTTTGAAAGTTTGTCAACTATCGCCCGGCGACTGTCAACCCAGTCGTCATAAATCAGGTTTCCGAACTCACCTCCGCTGACTGGACGAATGACAACCTCTCGTTTTTCTCCCTGGGCATTATCTTTGGCCACCACCAGCAAGGTTCGCTGACCAACCGTGTCATTTAACACTCGATCCACACCGGTCTTCATTGAAATCGGCTCGCCATTGATTGATAACACCACATCACCCGGATTGAGTCGGCTGATGGACTTTGAAGCTGGTGAGTTGGCAATCACCCGTACCACCCGCATGCCCTCGCCTGTGTATGATTCATCCCATATCACCCCAAGCGCTCCGGTTTGAATTGGTGCCTGATCAGAAATATCAGCCGGCGGGAAAATTCCCTGGTGCGAAGAATTCAGTTCACCCAGCATCATGCGCACCACATCATAATAATCTTCGTCACACGAGGCAGCCATGGCCCAGTTAAGGTACTTTTCACGGCAGGCCGGCCAGTTGGCGCCGTGGAATTTCGGGTCGTAAAACCCATCGTTCATATTCTGCCAGCCCTCTAAAAAGGCTTCGCGCCGGAGTGTTGCGCGATCCAGCAGTACTCGTGCCTGAAACGCCACCGGTGTCGGGGTGGCCCCGCCGCCTGAAAGACCGGCTGGCAACTGACGGCCACCTGGTTTTGGTGCAGGCGGGATTGAAACGGTATTGATGCGCCCGCCCTGAGCCAGAAAAAAGAGCTTCTGTTCTTTTGCAAATCTCAGATTGGTCGGGAATTGTCCGCCTCGGGTTATGTTTTGCGGCGTTCCACCATCCCTGACCACTGAATAGAGATCAATCGAACCCTGATTGTCACAGGTAAACACATAGGTTTTGCTATCCTGGGCAATCGCAAAAGAAATTTTGTTTCCCGGAAGTGTGGTTAACCGCCGCAAGCGTTTATGGATGTCTTCAAAGTCAATTTCGACTTTGACCGGCGTCGGTTTTTCACCCATTTTGCCGGGCTCTTCTGACTGACCAGAAGAGTCAGGTGGCTCCTGCTGGTGTTCGGCCTGTGATTTTGGTGTAGCGGGTGAGGATGGCGGCGTTATCGGACGGGCTGGTTTGGCATTTTTCTTTTCATCTTCTTCCAGGTCCTCTTTGCTTTTTTCATCGTCACTCTTGCGCAAAAACACATAGTACACTTCGAGATCAGCTCCAGGTCGCCGCGACGTAAACGCCAGCGTCCGTCCATCGGCTGACCACTCGGGTGACTGGTCATTATCTGGATGCATTGATACATTGACCGGGGTTCCACCTTTGGCCGGAATGATAAAGACCTCACTGTTAAATTCATCATCTTCTTTGGTATAGGCAATCCATTCGCTATCTGGAGACCAGGCAAATTGAGGCGTGCTCCAGGCTTCAACCAGCCGTACTGGATTTTTTCCATCGGCGTCAGCCACATACAAATCGCCCCGTCCCCGTACAAAAGCCAGTTTTTTGCCATCTGGTGAAAAAGCCGGATTCGAAGCCGGTTCAGATGCCTGGGTCAGGCGGGTAATACTGGTCTTGAGTGCCCACGACAATCGTTTTTCCTCAGTTTCATCTGAGGTCACAGCATATAAATCACGGTTTCCATCCCGCGCCGATACAAAAACCAGTGTTTTCCCATCTGGTGACCAGACCAGATCCTGTTCACGGGTGGCATGGCTGGCAATTGATTTCGCCTGGCCGCCATCTTTTTTCATTACAAAAATTTCGCCGCGCACCACAAAAGCAATCTGCTCGCCATCTGGCGAAGGGACCATTTCAGTGGCCTGTCCAGTCAGGACACGACGATCAGTCGGATTTTCAGAATCATCCGCTGGAGCTTCAATCTGGAGTTTCCGCGGACTCTTCCCAGCAGTTTCCATTACATACACGTCGGTACCACTTTCAAAAGCAATCATTTTGCCATTGGCCGAAAGCGTTGGGAACCGGACTCCGTCATCTTTAAAACTGGTCAGCTTGCGTTTGCCAGTGCCTGTGCTGTTCATCATCCAGAGGTTAAACGTCTGGTCTTCATCAGAAACAAAATACAGTTCGCTGGCATCTGGCGACCACAACGGCCAGTGGTCATTTCCCTCATGGGTGGTCAACTGGGTGTATTTCTTGCTGCTCAGCGTATAGGTCCACACATCAAAATTTGCGGTGCCACGATATCGCTTGCGCCACCACTCAATCCGTCCGGAGGTAAAGGCAATCTGTTTTCCATCTGAGGAAAGCCGGGCTTCCATCGCACCTTCTTCGAGCATACGCACTGGCTGCCCGCCGGAGAGCGAGACCCGGTAGAGGGATGGAAGGTTCCCGGCATTTCGGTATTCACGCACGGACGTAAAAAGCACCGATTGACTATCAGCCGTCCAACCAACCGGGGCATCCCCGCCAGAATAAAACGTTAACTGGCGCGGTGAACCTCCCTGAGCTGACATCACAAACACATCGGTATTCCCATTTCGGGTCGAAGCAAAAGCAATCCATTTCCCGTCAGGCGACCATTGGGGTTGTGAATCATAGGCAGGATGAGCCGTTAATCGGAAGGCTTTTCCACCCTGGGTTGAAACGGTCCAGATATCACCACGCCAGCCAAAGGCAAGGGTGTCTCCATCTGGAGACAGGGTTGGGTGGCGGGGTAATTGAACCGCAGTACCGCTCTCCACTGTTGCCGGCAAAGGCGCGGTATGAGAAGACACAGTTGCATTTGGAATCCATAAACTAAACAAAAGAATCGCTGTAAACCACACGGAAAACAAAACTTTCATGAAGGTAGAAATCCTCCTCGACTGACAATGCAGCCAAAATTCAGGTGCTCTTGAAAAGCACCTTGAACCAATTCATTTGCGACGGGTTAGAACCTGTAAGAGGTAGTGAAAATGGAAGCGGGGAGAATATCAGAAATGTTGGAATGAAGGCAGGAAAAAAACAATGTGGAGTGCGACCCACTTGACGCCGCTTTTTATATGAAAGCGGCACCAAGCCGCCGCACTCCACACGCTACTTCTTCAAGTACACAACTTCACCACGTTTGACGGTTGCCTGCACCAGATGAATCCCAAAAAAGTAAGGGATTTGTCGGTAATCGGTGACATCAAACACCGCAAAATCAGCCTGTTTTCCAACTTCAAGCGAACCAATCCGGTCTCCCAGCCCCAGACTGTGGGCAGCATTGAGCGTGCAGGCGGTGAGGGCTTCGGCGGGTGTCATTCGCATCTGGGTACAGGCCAGACTCATAGCCATCGGCAGGCTGAGCGAAGGCGAACTCCCTGGATTGAAATCTGTTGCCAGCACAACAGGAAGCTCCAGTTCAATCATGCGTCGGGCTGGCGGATATTTTTTCAATCCAAGATGGAACACGGAACCAGGCAGCACCACTGGAAAGACCTGAGCCTCTTTGAGCGCCAGAAGTTCTTCTTCCTCAGCCTGTTCCAGATGGTCGGCTGAAACGGCACCGACTTCGGCAGCCAGTTGTGAACCACCTGAGCGGGTCAATTGATCAACATGGACACGCAGCCCAAACCCAAGCTGTTTGGCTGCCTTCAGATAGGTGCGGGATTCCTCAAGTGAAAACACGTGCGGCTCACAAAAAATATCGCAGTTGACCGCCTGTTGTTCTCTGGCAACGGCTGGCAGCATGGTTTCAATAAGGAGGGCCAGATATTCGTCGCGCCGCTCGCGGTATTCATCCGGGATTTCGTGGGCCCCCAGAAAGGTCGGAATGACCTCAAGCGGCGTGGTTTGATTCATCGTCCGCAGGACTCGGAGGAGCTTGAGTTCATCGTCGAGCGAAAGCCCATATCCACTTTTGCCTTCGATGGTGGTTGTGCCATGCGCGAGAAAGGCGCGGGCGCGATGAACCGCCAGCTCTGTCAATTGATCTTCGGCTGCGGCTCGTGTCAACCGCACTGAGCGCCGAATGCCGCCGCCGGCAGCCGAAATTTCTTTATAGGTTTTGCCCAAAATCCGCTGTTCATATTCATCGGCTCGTGTCCCGGCAAACACCGGATGCGTGTGGGCATCAACCAGTCCAGGAAGCATCGTCAACCCGGTGGCATCGTGCACCTCAGCCTGTTCTGAGGCAACGGCCCGAACTTCATCGGTCACACCAAGAGCAGCAATTTTTCCATCACGCACTAAAACCGCAGCATTTTCAATAACCTGCAGCGAGTTCATCGGTTCAGCGCCACAGGCTCGGGAACCAATGGGTGTGGCAAGTTGGGCAAGATTGATCCAAAGATGTTCAGTCATAGGTTGGGTGGAAGACATTGGGCCAGGGGCTCAGGGATGAGGGATGAAGACAGTGGGCTGAGGGCCAGGCGCTGAAGACAGTGGGCTGAAAACTTCGGGTTGAAGAATTGGTTTTCTGTCAGCCCTCAGCCTTCAGCCCTCAGCCTACTGTCTTCAGCTTGCAGGTTAGGCTTCCCCAGGTGGATCGGTATCAACGGCTTTGAACTGCGGTTGGGTTTCGGCTGGCTGCGTCTCATCCCTGGGTGCCGGTTTTTCTTCTGTGACCCGATCACGCACCCGGCGGGCGAGTTCTCGCACCCCACCTTCTTTGCGAACCACCAGTGCCGCCGACATTTCAGCCGCTGCCTGGGCGGCACCTTCAGCCTTGTCAAATTCACCAGCTTCCATCACCACACGCATCAGTTCATCTGAGACTTCAATCAGATGCGAAAGTTCACGGGTATTAAACTGGTCAGCGAGTTTTTTTGCATCGGTTGGTTTGATGGCCATAGTCCCCTCCGGGTTTGGGGTTCAGGGTTTGGGGTTGATGGTGAAGACGATCAGGAGTTTCCCCCTTTGCTCCCAATCCCAGTCCTTCCTAACACTTTAACTTGGTGCTTCCTGGTCCAAACAGAAATTTTAAAATGGGTTCGACTCGTAACGCCCAGGCACCTTCGTTGTGCCCGGCACCGTCTGCTTCAAAATACCGCAAATCTTTGTTGAGCATCCAGCCTTTGGTGGTCAGAGCATCACGCAACAACCTTGTATTTGGAATGCTGCTGGTGCCTTCCTGAGTTCCGATGTCAAGCCAGATTCTCAGAGGCAATTTGGCAGACAGAGATGAAACTTCGTTGACGATAGCACGATTATTCCACCAAACAGATGGTGAAATCACGGCAACCCGCCCAAAGGTGCCCGGATATTTCAAGCTGATATGCAATGAAACCAGGCCACCCAGCGAAGAACCTGCCAGTGCGGTGTTACAGGCATCAGGTTTGGTCCGATAGGTCCGGTCAATGAAGGGTTTCACTTCTTCCACCAGCATTCGCGCATACAAATCCGCTTTGCCACCGCTGGGGTATTCCGGATCGGGAGTCGGCGTGTATTCAGCAATTCGATCCCGAGTATTGTAGATAGCCACAATAATGACAGGCCGGATCTGGCCGGCAGTGATCAAGGTTTGAGCCGTTTCGTCAACGCGCCATTCAGCACCGGGGATAAACGAGGTTGCTCCGTCAAAGAGGTTTTGGCCATCGTGCATGTAGAGAACCGGGTACCGCTTTGTGGTGTGTTTTTCATAAGCTGGTGGCAGATACACCAGAATGTCCCGGTTTTGAGGTAAAAAACTGGACTGAAATTGCGGATGGACCCGAATATCCCCCGTCAAGGTGTGCCGCTGGGGGACCCCAGCACCAACCTGGACACAGGCTGTCAAAACCAGAGTAACCAGGAAAATCAATCGGCAGAGCAACATAGATGAATTTTATCTATTTTTGGAGTGCTGTGACTTGTCACAGCTTTAGGTTTCAAAAATTATTTACCCAGGTTGCTATAGCTCTTCAGGTGCGACACGAAGTCGCAGATTTGATTGTTACACCCGAAAG
>CAZXCE010000477.1:0-6661 GCA_964639175.1 uncultured Clostridia bacterium | reverse complement strand
CTGCACCTCGTTTACCGCCAAAAATCCCTTGCTGCTGCCAATGTTGCTGTATAAACGACCTGGCGACTCGCCCTCCCATGCTATTACCAATAATTACAATTGATTTTTTACTAAAATTTGGATCCTGAGAATTCCGAATATCCAATACATCTCTCAACTTCCCCCCAAGATCAAAAATACTTACATCATTGCTGTAGTACTCAAACTTGTACAGTTTGTATTTGTTTTTCAACGATGGACTAAGAAGGTTGAAATACGAACTAAAATTATCCCAACAAGTATAATCAGGCGGAGCTGGAACACTTTCAGGATTTATTCCATGGATCAAAATTAATGGGATTTTTTCATTTAATGGATCACTTGGATCAACTTCACTCAAGCAATCTAAGTATCCAGAAGCTGTAAAAACACATGGCAATTGCTGTGTTTTGGTAGCTGATTGTAGGTTTGGCGAAGTTCCCCAAATCATTCCTCCAAACATCCCAATTACAAGCAACATTCTCAATAATGCATTCCTGTTTGTTTTCAGCAGTGGCATATACTCTCCTCTTTTCAACTCTCGAATCTATTTTGAAGGCACGTTTCACCTGTTTTCGATTTGTAGGTGATTTAGGGGCAGGGGCATCATAGGCTGAGTTCTTCCAGTTCAGCGTGTCAGATTTCTGAGGTTGAACGTGCGTTTCGAAAAAATCGGAGTACTCTTGAGACCTATCCTGCCCATCGGAGAACTCATTATGAAATGGCCCGTTCAAGCACGACTCTTTCGCCGTGGACTGGATCTGGCTTACTGGATTTTGCCGCATCCAGAACTCGCCTGGCAGGTTGCTTCCCAGGCTTGCGAAACTTTAAACACCCTCAATCAGACTCAAGACTATCGTTCTGAAAAAACCAGCTTTCTTGAACGACTCACAAATCGGAAGGTCAAACATTACAAAATGAAGCTCACGTCGGAACAACTTTACCAGCTCGGCGTGCTGATCAAGGCAGACCCGTTTGAACGGCGCCGAGAGCAATCCGACGTTTCCCTCAACTTTGATGATGTGGCTGTTCATTATGTCAAAACAGTGGTTTTACTGACGTTATTTCACAATCCCTTCCATGTTGCGGTTGGGATAAGCGAGCTGATCTTTGACTATGGAAGCTCAATCAACTTGTTGAAGCTTTATGACCTGCTGCGTCCCGCTGACTGTCAATCCAAACAGGAAGATCATTGCCGCCGGGTAAAACGAAATCTCTTTATGGCGCTCAAAACCCGGTTTGATTTGCTGGTGACGGTTTGCTCAGGAGAGCGAGGAAAGCACTTTTTTGCGCGAGTCAAATCAACGCCACCGCTGATTGAGCTGGTTCGCCAATCACTTCAGCACTTTGCTCCGTGGGATGCCCGGTGTCAGTATTGCCACGGATCGCTTAAACTTGAATTCCTGGATGACCCTGGGTGTTGTCATCTTCTGATCAATCCGGACTGCTTTATGAAACTCAATCATTTCAATCGTTTTGGCTCACCGTGGAATCGGCTTTCGATTCCGGATTTCAAACTGAGCAGCAACCAGGATCAATCACCTCCTTCTTCTCCATCGCTTAGGGAAACCCCTCCGGATTGGGATGAAGCCAGGATCAACCAGATTCTGGATGACCTGAGAAACAAAGCAGATCGGCGCAAACAACTGCAACCCGTCGCTGTTTCAGTCGTTGTAGATGGCGTGATACTGCAAACCCTTGATTTGAATGAATTTTCAACCATTCGAGTCACTGCCCCCGAATTTTCGCGATTGCTTGAAATCCGTGATGCTGAAACCGACCTGCTCCTGATTTCCCAATTTCTGGCTCAGTGGAGTATTTCAACCAAACCGTGTGTCATTCCCCTTGGTACCGGAACCCGACTTGAACTGAAGACGACCCTGGTTGAAGCTGAAAACACCGAAGAAGGTCAGTTTGAAATTGAGATTCGACATCTGCCAGCCCACTCGTGGCGGTGGAGTTTATGGCTGGATCAACTTCGGAACCCTGGGTGGCGTCCCTTTGTGATGGCGACCAGTTTGGGAGTACTGTGTCTGGTTATAGTGCTCGGTTGGTTTTGGCTGGTACAAACCCAGACTCCAGAGCCTGTTGCCCAATCCATTCCGTCACCGCATACAAACCAAAATCCACTTCCTCCCGACCCACCTGTGGTACTACCAGCAACAGAGAATTCTCAGTCTGAAAAAAACCACCCACAGAACTCATCCCACCCCGTCAAACCACCCAGAACCACAAAACAAAGAAGCCCTTCACCGGAAGATTTCACCACCCGTTCGGGAAGCTCGGGAGATCAGGATGTAGATCTGGCGAGTTTTCAATCAGTTTATCTCAGTGTCGAAGCTACCTCTTTTGGTCAAACCATTCGAACTACGGTGATGAAATATTTGAATCAAAGCCCCTCTGTGGTGCTTGTTTCTGAAAGTGACAAAGCTGATACCAGGTATGAAGTTACGACCCGTTCATCCAACACCCATCTGGTGATCAAGGCTCGACTCATCAATGCTGGAGGGAAAATCCTCTGGACAAAGACACAAACGCTGACCCAACCTGTTTCTGAAGAAATGGTTACCACCGCTTCTCAGGACCTGGTCGCAACTTTTCTCACCCAGGTCGAAAAAGTGAGAGCCCCAAAATAATACCTTTGTGGACTCAGGTCTCCAAAATAGCAAATGATTAACACTTGAAAGAATAGAGCTTCCCCATAACCCTATCCTTTAAATAATAGTTGGGGTTTCAACCCCTCATTCACATTATTGATACTCTCCTTGCAAAACAAAGGCGGCCCAAAAATAAGGAGCTTTCCAGCGTTGTTGTTTTAACATGGTAAGCTGGGCTGCACGCAAGGCAGCGGATGGTTTTAGGTGATGGTTGTTAAACATTTCATAATAAAAGTGTTTCATCAGTTCAGCCGTGCCTTTGTCGTTGACTTTCCATAAACTGGCTACCACTCGTGGCGCTCCTGCATACATAAACCCGCGAGTTAACCCGATGAGCCCTTCACCTTTGACCGATTTTCCGAGAGCTGTCTGGCAGGCACTGAGCACCACCAGGTCCGCCGGAAGCTTGATATTGTAAATGTCGTGTAGCCGCAAAAAACCATCTTGCGGTTGTCCAGAACGATCAACCAGTGACAATACAATCCCAGACAACTCTGGGTGAACCGTATTGACCAGACTGTGGGTCGAGAAATGCACAATCTGGTACTGGCCCAGCTCTGGACTGAGTGCTGTGGCCCGACTGGCTTCAAAATCCAGCACCTGTTTCCCGTCCAAACCGGAAATCGCCGCCATGATCGAAGCGGA
The DNA here is from genome assembly GCA_964639175.1 of uncultured Clostridia bacterium. Lineage (GTDB taxonomy): Bacteria > Acidobacteriota > Blastocatellia > Chloracidobacteriales > Chloracidobacteriaceae > JACQXX01. The sequence goes on along the minus strand of CAZXCE010000477.1, from coordinate 3,341 downwards.
TTCCCGACGGGATGAAATGACACGAGGGATTTTACCTGAGTCCTTCCCTAATTCTACATCTCGAACTGATTGTTCAAGCCAGGAACCTGTTTGACTGGTTGACCTTTCCGGCTGAGTTCGATCATGCAACCGATTTTTGTGGGTACGATTTCGTTGGGAAGTCTGCCTGACCCGGGGATCAGTTGCTTCAAAAACCGGATCGGCCAGCACACAAACAGCTTTAGGAGCGGGTTTCCGATCAGATGTCTCCTGCCGAATGGCGTACAGGGTTGAGAGGGATGGAAGCGTAACCACTTCATGTTCAATGAGAAGCGGTAGATAGAGGGGATTCCGATGTGTCGCTAACCCGTTGTTGTTGGATTTGGTTCGATGGTTCTGGGTGATCAGAGTGTGGTCGGGAAGGGAAGAGGGCAGATTTTCTGAGCCTCCACTGCCTGAAGTTGGTTGCGGAACAGGCAACGCTCCAAAGGGCACATATTGCAAGGCACCTTCCGCCACAATCAGTAATCGCTTGTTTTTCACCTGAGAATAAATCGGCCCCAGCAAAATCTGACTCAGTCGGGAAGCCACCTGAAAAAATTGGGGATCAGTTTCTGGTCGTGTGAGTGCTGGATTTTTTTGAGTTGGTTGAGTTCCTAGTTGGATGAACTCACAAACCTTTTGGGAAAAGGCTTCGATAGTTGTCTGATTGGGTAGCTCGTAACCGGTAACCGTGGTTGGGGTTACAAGCCAAAGATAACTCCGTTTCTGGCCAAGAGCATATTCCAAAAGAACGGTGTCTTTATCCAGCGCCGTTTGCATTTCTGAGAGGCCTGGAATCCGACTTTGTGTCAAGACGGCATATTTCGGGTGGCTGGCTTTGATTTGAGCCTGCACCTGGCGAAGCTTCTCCAAAAGAGTTTGAATCTCTTTTTTCAATTCAGCCAGTTGTTCTGGTTTATGTGGTTTGTTAACCAGTTGAGCCTGGTAGGTAAATTGACTGGTCAACTGAGTTTCCAGCTCCTGTTCCTTGGCGGTCAGTCGTAGATCACCACCACTCTGAAGGTCCACTCTGGATTCTTTGAGTAAATCAAAGAGGCTTCGGGCTTTGGCCTGTTCGGCGCGTTGGAAGGCTTGAGCTGTGTACCCCTGTTCAGGATGGAGCCCCTGGAGTTGCATCAGAATATCTATTGACAGTTCGTAATAATCCCTTGTATTTGCCAGATGCATGGCGCGTAGCGTGGGTTCAGCAATGCTGGATCGAACTGACTCGCTGAGTTCAAGTGTTTCTTCCAGCAACGTTTGAGCCTGGGTCAGGTTCCCTTGCTCATTCTCCAACCGGGCCAGCCAGTATAAAGTTTCAGCGGTGCCGCGAGTATCCCCGATACTCCGGCGAAGGCGAAGGGCCCGGTTCAACGTTTCACGTGCTGGTTCTGGTTGCTCAAGCAAGACATAGGTTTGACCAAGATGATGCAGGGCAGTGATTTCGCTAAACAGATTGTTGATGGCGTGAAACCGTTCGGCGGCCCGTTGGAATGCGTCCCGAGCCTGATCTAAATGTCCCAATCCCAGGTAAGCAAGACCTTGATACAGCTTCAGTCGCGGTTCGCCTCGCGGATCGTGGGATTTTTCCCAAATCGGAAGTGATTGTTCCAGCAATACCAGTGCCTTTTCAAAATAGGCAGGGTTCCCAGTGAGTTTACCCAAGCCAAGATAGGCTTTGGCCATGTTGGTTAAAGGGAACCGATCCGCTTCCAGCTCGGCCCCTTCACGATACTTGTGCAAGGACCGTTCGCCATAGGTTAACGACTGCTGATAATCACCAAGCGCAAAATACACCTGTCCAATTTGATTTAACGCCCAGCCTTCACCGGATGTATCCTCGGCTTCTGCCCACAGGGGAACGGCCTGAACGAAGCAGTCAAGGGCTTTTTGATAGTTTCCCTGGTAAAGGTAAACCTCCCCTCTGGAAGTCAGGACATTAGCTTCTCTCCAGCTAAGGTACGAATCACCTCGATTGAATGCCTCAGCTTGTGAGAACTTCTCCAACGCCTCAGTATACTTTCCTAATGTGGAGCAGGCATCACCCCAAAGATACAGAATTCGTTCCTGGAGATTCTCATTGTTCCCAGCCACCAACAAGGCTTGCTCAAAGTAAGTAATGGCTTTCGCGAATTCTGCATGAAAACTGTACATTCCCCCAATTCTCGCTAAGATTTCCGCCTCTCCATACTGGTCACCGCCCAAGCGACACAAGGTGAGGGCTTCCTGGTTTTTGGCGATGGCTTCCAGCCATTTCCCTTCGTCCCAGAACAACCGTTCAGCATCCTGGTACAAAAGTTGAGCGGCTATAAAATTGTTCGACCAGGATTGCTCCTCTGGGGTTGCGGTCTGCATTTCATTCAGTTTGAGTTCATAACAATCTGGATACGACGATTTTCGTCGGTTACCAGACAGGAGGATTTGATAGATTCCTGGTGAGTTTGGTACAAAGACAGCGGCTTCTTCCCCGCTTATAGTTCGGTTCATGATCAATATTCGTTTGCCTTCCGGGGTAAATACGGTAATTTGTGCATCAACTCCCGTCTGGGTAACGACGACTTTAACCAACTGCCCGGGAGAACAATCAATCCCAAAAAATTGTGGGTGATGAAATTTGAGAATACCGGCTACCGACTTACCAGGAGTAAGCATTTGGAGTGGTAATTTCTTGGGTTGTTGAAAGAAAAATTGTTGGCTGGAAGCTGAAATAGAAACAGGGAAAACCAAAAGCCATCCAACCAGTGACAGGAACAAAACCAGCTTGTGAGAATCCCTAACCGGCTCAACAGACCGCAGATGCAAAGAAGTGACCATCATACTACTGCCTCCAAAAGAAGCTGGACCAGTCTGTAATGAGAAAACATACTGCTGAGCCGGATAAATTGCAAAAGCAAAAATGAATTTATACCAATTTGTAGTCAGTAGTCAGTAGTTCACTAAGTCTATTTTATTGAACTACTTGACTGTTTTCTGATGCGAGGATTCAATTCCAAAATGGTACTACACTATTTTGGAATCAATTTTTCATATCAGAAGATCGTCAAATAATTCAATCAAATGAACTTAATTAACACAAGGTTTCTGACCACCAACTGGTGTTCCTGTACCTCACCTCGCTGTGCTCTGTTGAGAAATGAAAGAACAGAACAGATGATTTCAACAACTGACAAAAAACCATCACAACACTGACAATCAGATTATTCTTGAAGTGAGCTTTGGGCAAATCTGTCATCGCAGTTGAGAACTCAGAAATGATGGTTGTTCACCTATGTACAGGACAAAATGAGAGCAACCTGTTTTAATGCTGTGAGTTGGCGGAT
>CAZXCE010000476.1:0-6671 GCA_964639175.1 uncultured Clostridia bacterium | reverse complement strand
AATGGGGGCTGGCTCAGCGACGGGAAGCGTGTCTACCGAAGTGAACGGAGGGGCTGAGGTTAATGGCCGGGTCTCGTCGAGAAACACTGGTGCTGGAAGCTCCATCGTGTTGCCGGCTTTGGGGAGCCAGCGCAACAAAATGGCTTCGAGTTCCTCAAGTTTAAAGGGTTTCGAGAGATAGTCATCCATTCCGGCTTCAAGGCATTTCTCACGTTCCCCCTGCATGGCGCTGGCCGTGAGTGCAATGATTGGAATGTGAATATATGGTGATTTGAGCGGTTCAGCGCCGGCGAACAACGTTGCTGTTTGGGCAAACATCGGCAGGCCACCGCTTTTTTCAAGCCGTCGAATTTCGGCGGTGGCTTCAAATCCATCCATCTCGGGCATCTGGCAGTCCATTAAAATCAGGGCATAATGGCTTCGCTGCAAGGCTTCGAGGACTTCGGCACCAGTTCCTGCCACATCTGCCCGTACGCCCAGCTTTTCAAGCCGCCGTACGGCCAGCTTTTGATTGGCAATGTTGTCTTCGGCCACCAGAATCGGTTCTTTGCACGAGAAGCGAGCTTCTGGTTTTTGAATGGCACCAGTGGCAACCGCCAGCGAGGTTGACGATGAGAAGCGGGTTTCACCCGTTGAGGACACCGTTGTGATTTCAGGTGAGCCGCCAAAGACCGTCAACAGACAATCAAACAATTGGGATTGCCGGGCTGGTTTGGTCAGATAGGCTGAGATTCCGGCGGCCTGATTGGCGACCTGACTGCTGTTTCGTTGACCAAACGCCGTGAGCAGGATCAGTCGGACGGCGGCCAGTGTGGGATCAGATTTGATGGCATAGGCCAGTTCATAGCCATCCATGCCGGGCATCATCCAGTCCAGAATCGCCAGATCAAATGGTGACTGGGCATAAACGGCTGACCGCAACAACTCCAGCGCCTGTGATCCTTTTTCAGCCTCGGCGACCAGCATTTTCCACGATGTCAATTGATGCCGGAGCATGGTTCGACTCGCGGCGTTATCGTCAACGACCAGAACGCGCAAGCCTTCGAGCGAAACCGGATTGGTCGCAAGGACTTGATGCTGGGTTGGTTGTTTTCCAAGGCGAACCGTAAACCAGAACGTTGAGCCTTTCCCTTTCTCGCTCTCAACGCTGATTTCACCATCCATCAATTCAACCAGTTTTTTACAAATTGCCAGCCCGAGGCCCGTGCCTCCGTATTTGCGTGAGGTGGAAAGCTCAGCCTGAGAAAACGATTGAAACAGCCGTTTTTGGGCTTCAGGGGTAATTCCAATACCGGTGTCAGTGACGTCAAAGCGCAGAACAACCTGTTCTGACTGATCTTCGGAGAGTGCCACCCGGACCACGACTTCACCTTGTTCGGTAAATTTGATCGCATTGCCGACCAGATTGATCAAAATCTGGCGTAAGCGACCTGGGTCGCCATGCACGGCACCTGGGACATCCTGGGGAATGAAACACACCAGTTCCAGATCTTTGCGGCGGGCTGATTCGGCAAAGAGTTCGACCACGCCTTCAATTGTTCGGCGCAGATCAAAGTTGATTTTTTCAAGTTCGAGTTTGTCGGCTTCAATCTTCGAGAAATCCAGAATGTCATTGATGATGGTGAGCAGGGCTTCGCCGGATTGTTGAATGATATCCAGATACTCGTATTGTTCCGGCTCTAAATCAGTGTCAAGCAGCAGCCCCGTCATGCCGATAATGCCGTTCATCGGAGTGCGGATTTCGTGGCTCATATTGGCCAGAAATTCAGATTTAGCCCGGACCGAAGCTTCAGCCGCTTCTTTCGCGGTGTGCAGTGCTTTTTGGGTTTCCTTCTGGTCGGTGATATCGGTGAAATCCCATGCTCGTCCGACAATGGTGCCGCAACTCATGCGAATGGGTTGGGTACTCCAGGCCAGAAACCGACCGTTGATCAGCGCAAGTTCTTCACCGGTGTGTCGTTCTTCTTCCGGATGGGCATAGAGATGGTCAACCGTGGCCTGAAACGCCTCTGGTGCCAGTAACTTGCCTTTGGTATAAAGCTGTTCGACACAATTGCCTTCAGCCGCATCGGGAAGTTCTTCGAGTTCCCACATTTCCAGAAACCGACGATTGCAAACGATGACTTTTCCCTGGGAATCAACCCCAATCACGCCCGAAGTTGTCGCATCAAGCTGGGCTTTGAGCAGGGCGTTGGTTTCCTGCAAAATCTGGTCGGTGCGTTTCCGTTCGGTCACATCGCGTGAAATCACAACCATGCCGATCACCTGCCGGTCTTCACTGAGCAGGCGACTGCCACGGGTCTCAACATAGCGCCAGGCCCCATCGCGTCGGGAGAGGCGAAATTCAATAACCTGGTCTGAAATATTGCGCTGGACGGCATTCCCAAAGGCTTCCTGAACCCCAGGCAGGTCCTCGGCATGGATAAACTCAAAAATGCTGCGGCCTGTCACTTCTTCAGGTGAGTACCCCAGCATCCACTTAATGGCCGGGCTTTCATAGCGGATCACACCCGTGGCGTCGAGGATCGTGATCAGATCAAGCGTATTTTCAACCACTGAGCGGAACCATTCTTCGTGTTCCTGGGAATCACGCGGGTCCAACCGTTTTGAGGTTCTGGCCTGGACGGCAGCCTGACGCAGGCGGAGTTGATCCATCACCAGTGTTGCCAGTGTGGTCAGAAAGGCCTGATCGGCCTCAGAGACTTCGCGCGGGGAGGTGTCTGCCACGGCCAGCACCCCAATCCGGTGGCCTTCCGGCGTGATGATCGGCGCCGCCAGGTAAAAGCGGACGCCTGGGTGCTGGAGCACCAGCGAATGCTCGGCGGCGTGAGAGGACTTGAAGGTATCGCTGATGGAATAGGTCGGGGATGTGGCCTGCAGTGCTGAGACGCACAACCCAGGTTCGAGCGGAAGATGAGTTGTGTTGAGTCCTGTGTGGGCTTTGACCCAGACCCGTGTGTCATCAATGAACCCAAGCCAGGCAATTGGTACACTAAAATGCTGGGCCGCCACTGCCACCACCCGGTCAAACACCGCTTCACGTGGGGTATCGAGGATGCTCAGGCGATGGAGTTCCGCAAGTCGGTTTGATTCAGCCAAAAGGTGGGGGATCAACACCATTGTATACTCTGAGTAAAAGGGGTTTAGCGTGCGGCGGCTTGACACCGCGTTCATATGCTCAACGCGACGTCAAGCCGCCGCACACCAACGCTTATTGCTGTGGTGCCGGGTTCAATTGCGGTTCTGATGGGGTTGGGGTTTTCGCTTTCAGGCTGGCACCCTGGAAGAACGACAGAATCCCAACATAGCCATAGCCAACGGCAAAAATTGAAAGGAATGGGAGAACTCCGAAAATATGGCTGTAGGCAGCATAGACCATGGTGAGGATAAAGTAGAGCGCCATGCCAAGTTCAAAGTACGGGAGCCATCCCCGGTTGCGGCGGTACTTTTTGTTTTGCCAGCTATCTTTGGCGGTTTCAATCGCGTATTTGGGGGTGCGGACAAAACTGGATTTAATCCCAAAGACCGCTTCCATGACGGCTTTGGCATTACTCATTGACAGTCCAACCCCCGTGGCCATCACCAGATAAATCATCCACAACTTGGCACCTTTCTTCCCGTGTAACTCCTTGAGAGAAATGTAGTAAAACGAAGTTACGGAAAAGGTCGAGAGGAGCAGGAAGGGAATATCGAGCAGCATCATCTGGAACAGCCCTTGATTGTAGCGCACGATCAAAATCGGGAAGTGCAGCAGGTTAAATACAATCATCAACGGGTAGGATAGATTGCTCGTCAAATGGAAAAACATCTCAATCCGCACGTGCCAGGGGAGGTCCGAATTGAGAGTGCGTTTAAACATTTTGAACGCCACCTGAGTCAATCCTTTAGCCCAGCGTCGCTGTTGAGCTTTGAAGGCATTGATTTCAACCGGGAGTTCAGCCGGAACATCTTCGTCCATCACATAGACAAATTTCCAGCCGAGCATTTGTGCCCGATAGCTCAGGTCAGTGTCTTCCGTCAGTGTGTCATGCTGCCAGCCACCAGACCATTCGATGGCCTGACGTCGCCACATACCAGCGGTGCCGTTAAAATTGAAAAAGCCGCCGGACCGGTTGCGCGAGGTATGTTCGATCACAAAATGCCCGTCGAGCAGCACGCTCTGGATCCGGGTCAGGACGTTGTAATCGGCGTTGATGTGGCTCCAGCGGAACTGCACCACGCCAACTTTTTCTTCGGTGAAGTAATGCACCATTTTGCGGATGCAATCTGGGCGTGGGCGAAAATCAGCGTCAAAAATGGCAACCAGTTCACCCGACGCCACCTTGAGGCCCGCTTCAAGGGCGCCAGCTTTAAAGCCTTCACGGTTGTCACGGTGAATGTAGACGATATTGTGACCAGCTTCAGCATGGCGTTTGACAGCGGCCGCCGCAATGTGCTGGGTTTCATCGGTTGAATCGTCGAGGACCTGAATTTCAAGTTTCCCGTGTGGATAGTCAATTTGAACTACGGATTCAAGCAACCGCTCCACGACATACATTTCATTAAAGAGTGGAAGCTGAATCGTCACTTTCGGGAGTTCATCTTCGCTGTACTGGCGGGCAGGTTTGGGCGAGTGATCCCGGTACCGCCAGTACAGATAGGTCATCCGAATGCGATAAATTCCATAAATCGAAAGAATTGCCAGCAGGCCGAAGTACAGTGCGATGATTGTCAGGTCAAACGTATCAAGCGTGTAGAGATAGCTGATGTTGCCCGACTCAGAAAATTTCTGCCATCGGTCCGGCGCCATTGCCGACGCCATGAAAAAAACCAGGGGTGATACCCTGGCCAAAAATGCAGCAACAAAACTGGTCATGCCAATACCCTCAAAAAATTTCACACCACAAAGCGGGAAAGAAAAAGTGCAGATGAGAGAGCGCGATTTCGGGTCGCTCAGGAAAACCCGTAACTATACGTTATCGTGTGACTTCTGGCAAGGCCTGAGTTCGAAGCCAGGTGGTTGCTTCAGTCAGTCGAGCGGAAAACAACTCAATGTGGTCGGAAAAATAGTGGTCGGCCTCAGGCACAAAGCTAAACCCTTTCGGGTCGGCAAATGTATCCACGACGGCAGCGACCTGCCGGGAATTCCCAAACTCATCAAATTCGCCCTGAATGACCCACTTGGGCAGAGGGGAGCGGCTGACAAAATCAAAATCGTAGTGGCGAACTGGGAGTCCAGCGGCCAGGAGCCCACAGGTTTGCGGTACCTGCAGCCCGGCCCGGAAACTGACCCAGGAGCCAAAGGAAAAGCCTCCGACAATGAGTGGCCAACCTGGGCGTTGCTGTTCGAGAAAATGAATTGCGGCGAGTGCATCCTGCAATTCACCAACGCCGGCATCATAGCTGCCCTCGCTGTCACCGGTTCCCCGAAAATTGATCCGTAGCACATCAACCCCGACAGCCAGGAGTGCTCTGGCAATTCGCACGACCACGCGGTTGTGCATCGTTCCGCCATGTACCGGATGTGGGTGGCACACCAGGGCTTTTAGCCCGGCTGAAGTTCCCGCCGTCTCAAAAATGGCTTCCAGTTTGCCAACTGGCCCATCAAGAAAGAGTTTCATCCCCGGTGTTCGCTCCCGATTGGTGACAATCTGATCAACTGACAGTGTGACACCTGACAAGCTGACAACTGGCCGGGTGGCCAGTTTGTCAGTCTGATACTTGTCATGCTGTCAGTTGGGTTGATCTATTCGACAATTTTGGCTTCGTAAATGGCTGTGGCACCAGTGCCGCCTGACACTTTGATGGTTTGTCCCAGATGCGCGCTGACATCAAGTGGTTTGGATTCATGTGCCAGGTGTAGCGGGGTGGTGTAAAGGGTATAGGTTTTACCGTCAACGGTGAGTTCACTGGGACCGGTGACTGTTCCGGTCAGCGTTGCATATTGCAACATGGTGGTCTTGTTCGATTTTTTGGACTTAAACAACATAAGACAACTTCTCCAAATTGAGACACTTGGCCTGAACTGGGTGGAAAGGGCTGCGATGATTTGCCTCTGGGGATGGCAGGCAAAACTCACCGAAGCAAGACATGGAATTGGGAAAATGAACCCTGGCTAAACTTCGGATGGAGTATCAGTCGGCACAAGTTGGATGATGCACACCCGATCAAGGTTGATAAGACGACCTCCATCAACCGCAATCCATCGGGCCTTGGACAACATCATCCCAAGTGCATCGACATGTTCGACTTCAGTGTCGAGACGAACCTGAACCGGGTTGTCGTCCCCTGAAAACCAAATGTTGAGGATCATGATTTACCTGCAAGATGTTGTGATTGAAAACTCCGAGAACCCTGGCAACTGACATTTCCTGAGGAAGGGGAAAGAGAAGATATAGCACTTTGTGAAAGTCAACGGCAAGTGGGTGATGAAGACGGGCTGAAGAAACCAGGGGCTGAGGGCTGAAGGATGAGGGATGAAACCAAGGGATGAGGGATGAAAGATGAGGGATGAAAGATGAGGGCTGAAACCAAACCACTTCTGTAGCCCAACTTCTTCAACCCCCAACCCCAGCCCCCAACCCCCAGCCCCCAGCCCCAGTCTTCAACCCGATAATCTTCAGCTTCTGGGAAAATCCTGTTATTGTTGCTGGAAATTCAGATTTTAGAGCGTGTTTTGAGTTCTCATGCCC
>CAZXCE010000475.1:0-6688 GCA_964639175.1 uncultured Clostridia bacterium | reverse complement strand
ACCCTGAACCCTGAACCCTAAGTTTTTATGAGCAGTTTTTACGTCACAGGCGGAACGCTGCGGCGGGACGCACCATGCTATGTGCCACGTCAGGCGGATATTGACCTGCTCGCGGGATTGAGCGAAGGGAAGTTCTGCTATGTCCTGACGTCACGGCAGATGGGCAAGTCCTCGCTGATGGTGCGGACTGCCGTGCGGCTTCGCGAAGAAGGTGTGGCCGTTGCTGTCCTTGATTTGACCGCCATGGGGCAAAACCTGACCACTGAGCAATGGTATGACGGATTGCTCACCCGTGTCGGGCAGCAACTTGACCTGGAAGACGAACTCGAAGAATTCTGGCTTGATCACGAACGACTGGGACCGCTCCAGCGCTGGATGCGGGCAATTCGGGAAGTCGTCCTGGAGAAAATCCGCCGCCAGGTTGTGATTTTTATTGATGAAATTGATGCTGTTCGCAGTCTCCCGTTTTCGACTGATGAGTTTTTTGCCGCCCTGCGTGAATTTTTTAACCGCCGAACCGAAGACCATGAACTGACCCGCCTGACCTTTTGTCTGCTGGGCGTTGCCACACCTTCCGACCTCATTCGCGATACCCGCACCACCCCGTTCAATATTGGTCGCCGTATCGAACTGACTGACTTTACCGAAGCCGAAGCCGCCGCGCTGGCCCGTGGGCTGGGGCGTGACGAGCAACTGGGCCTGACCCTGCTCAACCGGATTTTGCACTGGACCAACGGGCATCCGTACCTGACTCAGCGGTTTTGTCAGGCCGTGGCTGAAAACCAGCAGGTTCAGGATGCGCCCGCGATTGACCGGTTTTGCGAAGAACTATTTTTAAGCTCACGGGCTCGCGAACACGATGACAACCTGCTTTTTGTCCGCGAGCGGATTTTACGAAGTGAGACCGATCTTGGCGGGTTGCTCGACTTTTATGCCCGCATTTGTTCGCGGCAGGCGGTCCGGGATGATGACACCAACCCGTTGATCAATATTTTGCGGCTGGCCGGGATTGTGCATATTCGGGATGGGCTGATTGTCGTTCGCAATCGAATTTATGCCCATGTGTTTGATCAGGAATGGGTTACCTCGCATATGCCGGATGCTGAAATTCGCCGGCAACGGGTGGCCTACCGGCGCGGGATGATCCGCACAACCCTGATTGCCGTGGTGATTCTGGCGATTATGGCGGCCCTGCTGGTGGCCGCGATTAAACAGCGCGACCGGGCCGAGCAACAGGAACTCAGCAAACGGCGACTCCTCTATGCCACCCAGATGAATCTGGCACAACAGGCATGGGAAGATGCCAACGTGGCCCAGGTCCTTGAACTCCTTGAAGCCTATCACCCAAAGCCGGGGCAGGAAGACTTTCGTGGATTTGAGTGGTATTACCTGTGGCGGCTCTGCCACACCAACCTGATGACGTTACCCCACAAATCACTGGTCTATGCGGTGGCTTTTTCTCCAGACGGCAAGTGGATTGCCACCGGGAACGCCGATAGCACCGTCAAGCTGTGGAATGCCACGAATGGTCAAGAAGTCACCACGCTCACCGGGCACGTCGGCTGGGTGTACTCGGTTTCTTTCTCTCCGGATAACCAGACTTTAGCCACAGCGGGAGAAGATGGAATCGTCAGGTTGTGGGACATCCGCAGCCAGAAACTGGTTCATTCGTTAACCCGGCATACCGATGACGTCAATTCAGCCGTGTTTTCGCCCGATGGAAAATTACTGGCCACCGGCAGCGATGATAAAACAGTGAAGTTGTGGAACACCGACACCTGGCAGGAAATTGTGACGTTGACTGGCCATCTTGAGGGAATCAATCCGGTAGCGTTTTCACCTGACGGCAAAACGCTGGCCACCGGAAGTAAAGACACAACCGTGAAGTTGTGGGATGTACAAACCCATCAAGAGCTGGCCAGTTTGCGTGGACATACTGACTGGGTGCGGTCACTGGCCTTTTCACCCGATGGAAAATTGCTGGCCACCGCGAGCATGGACAGTACCGTCAAGCTCTGGAATATCGAAAAACGCGAAGAATTCGCCACCTTGAAAGGTCACACCAGTCTGGTGCATTCGGTCGTTTTTTCTCCAGATGGAACCAGAGTGGCCACCGGAAGCTGGGATAACACCGCCAAAATTTGGAATGTCGAGACCCAGCAGGCAATCAGCACGTTAAAAGAACACCTGGATCGGGTCTGGGCCGTCGCCTTTTCCCCCGATGGCAAACGGTTGGCGACGGGGAGCGAAGATCACACCGTGAAGCTGTGGGACGTTGATACCGAGCAGGATTGGACGACACTCAAAAAGGAGCCAGGACGGGTCACGTCACTGGCATTTTCAGGCGATGGAAAAATCCTGGCGGCTGGCACCGGCTATCAATTTCCAACTGGACGTCAGATTGTGACCGAAGAACCCGGCACAGTTTTCCTCTGGGATGTGCTTTCGCGGCGGGAAATTGCCGCCTTGCACGGGTTTACCCATCCAGTCTGGGCCGTGGCCATTTCACCAGATAATCGGTTTTTGGCTACGGCGACAGGTGACGGTCACCGTTTTATCACCCAGAGCAAACCTCAACGTGCATCTGATATCAACACGCTCAAGGTTTGGGATTTAGCTACCCGCCAGGAAGTTCCGCTCTTTAAAGACCATCGGATTCCAGTCTGGGCGGTGGCGTTCTCTCCGGATGGGCAGATGCTGGCGGTTGGCGGCGGTGGAAATGTGGTGATTGTGTATGACGTGGATACTGGTCAGCGACTCTTTGAACTCAAAGGCCACACCAACGACATCAACTCCATTGCCTTTTCACCGGATGGGAAACGGTTAGCGACTGGGAGCGATGACCAGACGATTCGACTCTGGGATATGCTCCGGGGCAGTGAACTTGCCTTGCTTGACGGACACACTGGTCCTGTCGTGTCAGTTGCCTTTTCACGTGATAACCAGTTGCTGGTTTCCGGCAGCCGGGATCGAACCGTTCGAGTCTGGGATCTGGCCACCCGTCGGGAAACACTGACGTTACGCGGTCATCGAACCAACATCAGCTCCGTGCTTTTTTCGCCCGATGGAAACCGAATTGTGACTGGAAGTCAGGATGGAACCACGAAATTGTGGGATCTTCAAACCGGTCAACAACTGGCGACCTTGAAAGGGCATTCAAGCTGGGTCAACGCGGTTGTGTTTTCCCCGGACGGAAAAATTTTGGCCACTGGCAGCCAGGACAGCACCGTGAAGTTGTGGCAGACAGAGTAGTGGGCACTGCACGGCTTTGCGTACTGTGCCCGGTTTACGGCTTGGCGTACTGCGCCCGGTTTGTTGGTGAAAAATTTTCCACAAAAATTTTCGGTGCTGTCGATTTTCAGAAAGCCGGTTCGTCAATGAAATGATCAATCATTTCATTCGGAGGAAAACGAACATGGCTTCAATTAACTGGATTCGAGTGCTCCTTGGCGGACTGGCTGCCGGATTTGTCATGAACTGCGGTGAATTTGTCCTGAATGCGGTGATCTTTGCCAAAGACATTGAAGAATCGAACCGCAAACTCAACCTTCCGCCACCCAGCGGAGATTTTATTGCCAAAGCGGTTATTCTGGTATTTCTGGTCGGCATTGTGGCGGTGCTGCTCTATGCGGCGATTCGTCCACGCTTTGGAGCCGGGCCGAAAACGGCGATTCTGGCCGGGTTCATAATCTGGTTTCTGGTGTTTGTGTATGGCAGCGTCTTAAACAATGCGATGGGAATTTTCCCGTTGAACCTGACCCTCATTGGACTGGCCTGGGCCCTGGTTGAGGCCCCGCTTGCCACGCTCGTCGGCGCCTGGGTCTATCGCGAAGAAGCCGCATAAATCAACTGTCGAAAAGGTGCTTTTCAATCAGAGGTTTGCGCATCGTGAACGACTGCTGTTCAGGATGTGCAAACCAGGGTCCTTTGATATTTTGGGGGATTGAGCCACATTGTAGAGTTGTGAGTTGAAGCTAATCTTTCAGGACCGGGAAACTGGGTGAATTACGATTTGACCTCCTTCTATCTCAGCTTTTGGTCATGTCCTGCGCTTCAGTACCAGTCTTTATTCAACCGCCGCCGGGACGGCAAAGCAATGCCAATAAAACGGAGGACCCCGGTAATTTCTTCATGTTTCATGCTCAAGTCTTTAGCTCATTGGTGGCAGATTTCTGGTGATTTGAACTGCAAATTCTTTGAGCCGATCCTCGTCTTCCTTGGTGTATTGAAACTGGAATTGCATGCCTTCCGCTCGCCGCCGAAGCACCAGATACGACAGGGTTTCGGTAATCGTCAAAAAAGGGCCAATCAGAATTTTCAATACCATCAGCACCATAAACCACAGAGGAGTGGTTGTGGCGCAAATTCCAAGCGCCAGTGGGCCACCAAGTGCCAGGAAGCCGCTCACCAGTACCCTGATTGGAATTGGTGACAACCCCATAAAGGCAATCAGGAGCATTCCAAGCCATCTCGTTTGATTGAGCAACGACAGCCATCCACAATTACGATTCGCCAGCCAGTCACTCCGCCGCTGGGCTTCTTCAGGTGAACGGCCTTCGAGCACAAGAATTTGCCGATAAAAGGCATTGTGTGACAGCGCCAGCCACGAGAACCAGAACCCAAACGTGATGGCGAGCGCTGAGAGCGGGAGTGGCCCAAAAACTGGCTGCAACATCGCTCCCACCAGCCCCATGATCAAAAAGCCGACCACTGAACCCAACCATTGTTTTACTTTGACGTTCCACATGGCCCACAAATGTTGGTGGTTGCGACGATTGGCAAATTGAATGGCCCGCCCAGCGTTTGGAACGCGGTCTGGCAGACTATCAAAAATAGCGCAGATGAGTGACCCTTCGCGGGCTTCGTTGGGCAGCAGGAACGAGACAATCACGCTCAGAATCGCAACCAGTGGCCAGTGCGTTTTGTCAGGGAACAAAGCCAGGGCCAAAAAAATTGCTGCCAGCGGTGCTTCAAACCTGAGTACGATGCTCAGAAAAACCTGGGAGTGATCACGATAGAGTCCAAATGCTTCGCGTAAAATCAGCCAGCGGTCACGGGCTGAAAGCGTTGGGTGATAAGTGGCTAATGGGGAAGTAACTACGGGCGTCGGGGTTTGGACTGGGGTAGGTTCGGGATGGAAATTTTCCGCCTGTTCCTCGGCCAACTGGGCCAGAGCCACAGTGGCAATCGGCTCGCACCGCTGGCAGATTCCAGTCATTGGGTCAAACAGATCCGCCTGGTGGCAGATATCACACCGGGTGGCAGCTTTTTCCTCAAGAATCTGAAATGTCTTTTTCAAATGTTGGTCCATCACGCCCCCAACCAGTAAGTGCTTGATGCCTGGTGCTTGTTTGAAAGTATTGATTTCTAAGGATCAGTCACCAAACATTAAGCACCAAAAACCAAGGACCAAGAACCAGGAACCAAAAACCAGGAACCAAGAATTTTCTTCATTCTCAATATCTTCATTCTCAATTCTTCATTCCTTAACGGGTAACAGAACCGTGAAGGTTGAACCTTCACCAAGGATGCTTTCAACTCGGATACATCCGCCATAGGTTTCAAGCAATTGCTGGCAACTGGCGAGCCCCAGGCCTGTGCCGCTGGATTTGGTGGTGAAGAGCGGATCAAAAATCCGGGCCAGATTGGCCTCGCTAATGCCGCTCCCGCTGTCTTTGACTTCGACCACCACGGCTGATTCGGCTTGATTCCAGTCGCTTCGTACGTGCAAGGCGCGTCGGACGCTTTCTTCCATCGCATCCAGCGCATTGTAGATCAAATTCTCAAAAATTTGCTGAAAATCACCTGGAATGCCTGTGACGGAAGGTAATCCTTCAGCCAGTATAAATGACTTTTCCTGACAGGTTTTATAGCGTGCATCAAGATCGAGGAATTCCTGAATGGACTGCAAAATCGCATTGATATCAGTCGGTTCAGGATGAATTGTTTCCTTCTGCTTGATGCGGGTCAGGGTTGTGGCGATGACTTTGATAATGTTTTGGGCCGAACGTTCCACCCGACTGAAATGCTCTTTGGGTTCACCAACGCCGGCTGCACCCAGTTGAGCTGAAAGAGTGATGGTGGTGAGTGCGCCACGAAAGTTGTGCGCCATCTGGGCGACGTTGCGGCCAATCACGGCCAGTCGCTCGGCTTCAATCAACTGAGCCGTGCGTTTGGCGACGATTTCTTCAAGGTTGGTATTGACCCGCTTTAATTCATCCTGGGTCAACTTCAATCGAAGCGCCGCCCGGACTCGGGCCAGTAACTCCTCTTCGCTGAATGGTTTCACAATATAGTCATCCGCCTTGGCCTGAAACCCTTCAACGATTTCCGCTGTCTGCCCCTTGGCTGAAACACAAACGATCATCACATTCGTCGTATGCGGGTCAGATTTCAGCCGGCGGCAGACTTCATAGCCATCCATGCGGGGCATCATCAGGTCCAGCAGAATCAAATCAGGTTGAAACACCGGAACTTTTTCCAGGGCTTCGACTCCGTCCACGGCGTGACAAAGTTCATATTCGTCCATCAGGATTTCTTCGCAGATGGCCCGGTTTTTGGCATTGTCGTCAACAATCAGAATTTTGGGTTGAGGCATAAGATGAGGGTTCAGGGTTCAGGGTTCAGGGTTTTCGGAAGGGATGAGGGATGAGGGATGAGGGATGAAAAAACCCCTGTCACCTTGTCA
>CAZXCE010000474.1:0-6706 GCA_964639175.1 uncultured Clostridia bacterium | reverse complement strand
CAACAATGGCTGATCACACGGCTGGTGGGGCGGCTGGAACTCTGATTGGTCCAGACGAAACGATCTTGACCGCAAATTTTTTTATCAACCTGCTGCGGCCAGCCATCGGCACTCGTCTGCGATGTAAAGCCACTGTTCTCAAACCAGGCAAAACCCTGATGGTGGTTGAATCAGAAGTTTATACTGGCACCGAACATCACGAAAAACTCACCGCGAAAGCCACGGTCACACTGGCTGTCGTCAAGCTCGCATCTTTGAATGAAGAATTGAGAATGAAGCATGTAGAAAAAACCAATGAAGAATGAAGAATGTAGAAAATGAGCGGCTGAAAATTCTTCATTCTCAATTCTCAATTTTTCATTCTTCATTCTTCATTCTCAATTCTCAATTTCTAAATTCTTCATTCTTCATTCTTTATTCTTCATTCTTCCAGGGTTGCGCATGAAGTATTGCCAGGTTTGCCAGGAATCATATCCACAGGAATTTCTTATCTGTCCAAAGGACGGCATTCGGTTGGATGATAATTCGGCTGAGAGTCTGGTCGGGCTGGTGCTCAATGGCAAATACCGGCTGGAACGCCACATTGCCTCGGGTGGCATGGCCAGTATTTATGCGGCAACACGGCTGGAAATTGGCGATACGGTGGCGGTCAAGATTTTGACCCCGGATGCGCTCCGTAATCCGATGGCGGTGCTGCGGTTCCGGCGTGAATCGCAGGCGGCGGCGCGCATCAAGCACCCTGGCGTGGTTTCGGTCTATGACTTTAGCACACTGCCCGATGGCCGCACCTTTATGGTGATGGAGTTTCTCAAAGGGCAGTCGCTCCGGGATGAACTCACGACCTGTGGCCGAATTGCCCCAGAGCGGGTGCTGGCCGTGATGGAGCAGGTCTGTGCGGCGATGCAGTCAGCCCACGAAGCTGGAATTATCCATCGTGATCTCAAGCCAGAAAATATCATGGCTCAGCTCAACTCAGATGGGACCGAAACCTTTAAAGTCGTAGATTTTGGGGTTGCTGAACTCCGGGAACAGGCCGTGGGGACGGCACTGACAAAACTGACCGAAGCCGGGATGATGGTTGGGACTCCCTACTACATGTCGCCTGAACAATGCCGGTCACAGTATCTGGATGCGCGGTCAGATATTTATTCGCTGGGGATTATTCTCTATGAAATGTTGACCGGGACGGTGCCCTTTGCCTCGCGAACGCTTTCCGCCGTGATCATTCAGCAGGTAACCGAGCCTCCGCGTCCCCTCCGTGACCATCGGCCTGAAATTTCCCCGGCGCTGGAACGGGTGGTGCTCAAAGCGCTGGCTAAAGAGTGTGAATCCCGCCAGCAAACTGCCAGTGAACTGGCTGAAGAACTGGCCCAGTCAATTTCAGGGCGGATTCTTCTGCCTGAACTCGACGATGAGCAAGAGTTTGAAGAAGCCGTTGATTTTTTCTCGACATTTCCCACCCCACCGGAATCCAATACCCCCAAACCAATCAATTCTGATGATTTAACCGGTGCCTATACTGCCGGATTCTTTCACTATCACGTGGAAGAAACCCTGACCCATGCGGCCCAAACTGGCGGTGAAGTGGCGCTGGTGGCGGTCCGGTTGCAACGGTTGCAACAGGTCAATGAAACATTCGGGTTTGTTGCCGGAGATCGCATGCTCCGTAAAGTGGCTGACTGGATGCGCGTTTTGTTGCGTCCAGCCACCGTGATTGGACGCATCGGGGGGAGTGAATTTGGAGTTTTGTTTCTGGCCAGCGGTACGAAAAGTGCGGCTGAGAGCGCGGCTCAATTTACCGAAGCCTGTGCGGCTCAGGTCTTTGCCGTCGAAGAGTCTGACACCGAAATTTCCTTGAAAACCAGTGTCACGCTTTTTCCAACCGAGAGCAACCACGCCTTTGGCTTGCTGGCAAAAGGCCGCAAGGCGGTTCAGGTTGCCAGTCATCGGCCTGAAGACCCGGCGTCACGTCACCTCCGATTTGAACAATTTGTTGGCCGGGCACTTGAATCAGAGCAATTGCTGCACGAATTTAACCTGGTCAAAGTTGGACGCGGACATCCGGTCTTTGTCAGTGGTGCGGCTGGAATTGGAAAAACCCGGCTGGTTCAGGAATTTGAATGGAGCCTGGCCGGGCAAGACGTCCTTTTTTTAACCACCCGGTTTTATGAAGCTGGTGGTTCATTGCCGTATCGTGCTTTTTATGAATCACTGCGGGGAGTGATCGGCTATTTTCTTGAAGTGGCTGAAAATCGGTTGCCAGCGTTGTTTGGCCCCATGACGCCGCAGGTGATTCAGGATTTTTCCGAAGGGGAATGGCTGACGTTTGCGTCTCCTTCGGTTCAATTAAGTGCCGACCAGGAAAAATATCGAATTTTTGACTATTTAACCCGGCTGTACCTGGGGGTAACGCGATTGCGGCCAGTGGTCCTTGTCATTGACGATATGCACTGGGCGGATGGCTTGAGCCTGGAATTTTTGGCCTATCTGATGCGCAACAGCATTGGGCACCGGCTATTTCTAATTGCCACCATGCGCGAACGAGAAGCCACCTCCATGGATTTTCCAATTACGGGCTGGTTGCGGCAGATGAGTCGGAGCGGAAATTATGTTTTGCTGACACTGCGGCCACTCGATGATGCGTCAATGCAGTTTGTGATTGAGCAGACCTTTGGCAAAGAGGGGATTCCTCCGAAAGTGGTCGCCACACTCCTGCACGAAGCCCGAGGAAATCCATTTTATCTGCGCGAGATGCTGCGGTTGCTGGTCAGTGATGGGGCGATCAAGTTAGAGCGCGATCACTGGGTTTGTGACAACATTCCGGAAATCAGGTTGCCGGAAACCATTGTGGATCTGGTTGATGCCTATTTAAGTGGTCTGGATGGGCAAACACTTGAAGTGCTGACCCAGGCGGCGGCGATTGGGGGTGAATTTACTTATGAAGTCCTCGAAGCCGTCACCGAAATGAAGGAATCAGCGTTGTTGCCGATTCTGGAGAAAGCCTTAAAAAACGCCATTTTGCAGGAACACCCGAGCCGCCGCGAAGACCGCTATGTGTTTGCCCATGCAACCTTTCGAAAAGTGCTCTATGAACGTCTGAGCAAGCGTCGCCGAAAACGGCTGCACCTGCATATCGGCAACGTCATGGCCCAGGTTTACGCCGAACGATCTTCTTTTATTGCCGCTGAACTGGCGCGTCATTATCTGGCAGCGGATGACCTCGAACATGCCCTCTGGTACACCATCGAAGCCGGCAATCAGTCCTGGTCCAGCCTGGCAATCAGCGACGCCGGGCGATACTACCAGCAAGCCGAAGAAATCATTGAACGTCTGGGCAGTGCTCCGCTTGAAGGTGATACCCCGGTGTTGCAAATGGCGGCACTCGGGTTACAAGTCGAAGGCATGAAACTGGCTGAATATCATCTCAACTTCGGTTGTATGTGCATTCAGCAGGGAAAGGTTGAAAAGGCCCGCCTGGAACTGGATCAGGCGTTTGGGTTTGGGAAACAGCTCGACTCAAATTCGCTGATGGGACGGGCGCTGACGGCCATGGCTGAACTGTGCCACGTGCTTGGTGATTATGCCACCGGGATGGAACACGCGGCTGATGCCCTGGATCTGCTGCGTCAGGCCGGGGACAATGCCGGCGAAATCAAGGCGCTGATTGCGATTGCCGCTTCACACAATTTTCAGGGGCAATATGCTCAGTCGCGCAATGTCTACGAAATGGTGCTTGAGCTGGCCAAAGCCGCCGGAGATCGCCTGAGTGAAGCCGGGGCGCTCTGGGGAGTTGGCCAAAGCCTCTATCAACAGGGACATTATGAATCAGCCCTGAAATACGGCGAGCAATCACTGGTCATTACTCGTGAAATCGGAGATCGACTTGGGGAACGACGCAGCCTGAGCCTGATTGGCGGGGTACATCTGGATCTGGGCAATTATGATGAGGCGCTCAAATATTTTGAATCTGCCCTGCGAGTTGTGCGTGGAGTCGGGTATCGTGTCAGCGAAGGCGCCATGCTCAACAACATTGGCGAAGCCATGCGCCGCCAGCGTCGGTTTACCGAAGCCCTGGTCTATTATCAGCAAAGCCTGGAACTGGCGCGCGAAACCAATGATCGGGGATTGCAGGCACTGGTGACGCTTAACATTGGACTGGTTCAACAGGGGCGCGGCCAGCACCGACAGGCATTGGAAATGTTTGAACAGAGCCTGCAGGAAATTACCTACGTCGGACTCTGGTCGCTTGAATACGAAGCTTACATTTGTATTGGTGACAGTCACCTGGCGATTCGAAACTATGCCCAGGCCCGGCAAGCCTATGAAACCGCCCTTCAAAACTGTGAAGTCACCGGGGCCAAACGGCATCAGTGGAAGGCACTGTATGGACTGGCACACTGTGAGCGGAATTTGGGCAATGCCCCCACTGCCTTGCGATTACTGCGTGAAACCGTTGCTTCGATTGAGGCACTGGCCGCCGGGTTGACCTCCTATACCGACCGCAATCGGTTTCTAAAGGATTTGCACCGTGTGTACAACGATCTGGCAGAACTGGCGGTTGAACTTGGTGAAGATATTTGAGTTGAGAATGAAGAATGAAGAATTGAGAATAAAGAATGAAAAATGAAGAACCCAAATCGGATCCACTCAAGCAAAAGGCCCAGTTGCGAAAATATCATCTGGCGCTGAGCCGAACCCTCGAATCAATTACCGGCAAAACTGTGCCCGATGAAGCCGCTTTCCGGGAATTGGAAACTTATAGCCAGGGATGGCACAAAATCGGGTTGCTGGCGATTGCGATTTGGGAACAGGAAGCGTTTCACCCTCAGGCATTTGAAGCCCACCCAGGTTGGGAAGCTGCGGCGAACACAACGTTTGAATTTCTGGTCGAGCATTGCTCAAATTGTGGTGTTAAACAACTTGATTTGAAAACCGTGATCTTTTGTCAAACTTGCCGCCGAACGGTAAGCGAAGACCAGTTTCAATCTGTGATGGATGGACCAGTCGCCCAGGAAGTTTTGGCTTTTGCTGAGGAATTACTGGCTCTGGAAAGTGAATCTGATGACGCGTCAGGGTCGAGTTTTATTTCCTGAAAACGAAGGAACGGCAAATTTCCTGTTCATTTTCCCAACGCCTGCAGCGCTTCAAGCGCCTGATCAAGATGTGCTCGGGTGTGAGTCGCCATCACGGTCATTCGCAGCCGACAGGTACCAGCCGGAACAGTTGGCGGGCGGATGCCCTGGGCAAAAATTCCTCGGGTTTTCAAAAACTCCATTGCCTGCATTGTTCGGGCCTCATCCCCAAGCACAATCGGGTAAATCGGTGCCTCTGGCAAGGTTTGAATGAGTCCCAACTCGCGCAGTCCAGTTCCGAAATAGTGCATTGCTTCGTGCAGATGTTGAAGGTGATTCGGCTCGGTTTGGATCAAGCTCAGGGCCTCAATCGCGGCGGCCACCGGTGCTGGTGGCAGGCCAGTGGTGAAAATAAAAGATCGTGCCCGATTGATGAGTAGTTCAATAAATGGTTCTGGTGCAACCACATAGGCGCCAAAACTCCCCAGCGCCTTTCCCAGTGTTCCCATTTGAAGTTCCACTCGATCTGTCAACCCAAGCTGGTTGACCAGTCCGCGCCCCTGTGCGCCCAAAACCCCAGTTCCATGAGCTTCATCAACCATGACCCAGGCGTTATGAAGCGAAGCCAGTTCCACGATTTCGGTGAGCGGGGCCGTATCGCCATCCATGGAAAAGACTGAATCCGTCACAATCAGCTTGCGTCTGGCTGAGGTGTGGTTTTCCAGTTTGGTGGCCAGATCCGCCATATCTCGATGGGCATACACAACGGTTCGAGCACGACTTAACCGGCTGCCATCAATAATGCTGGCGTGATTGAGCGCATCGGAAAAGATGACATCGCCTTCCTGCATCAAGGCGGGAATGATCCCGGTGTTGGCGTGGTATCCGCTGTTAAAGAGCAGGGCCCGAACCGGCGATGACTGATTTCCTTTAAATCTGGCCAGGATGGCTTCCAGTTGTTGATGGAGTTCGAGATTACCGCAAATTGATCGGCTGGCAGTGCTGCCCGTACCCCAGAGCTGGGTGGCGGCTTCAGCGGCAATTTTCAGGCGGGGATGAGTGGCAAGCCCAAGGTAATTATTGCTTGAAAAATTCAGCAACCGCGTCCCGTCAATGATGATTTCGGCTTCGGGAGGACTGCTGACCGTCCGTAGCGAACGATACCGCCCTTGCTGGCGGATAGTGGAAAGTTCGTCGTGAAGTGACTGGAGGTTGCGCATTTTGGAGTTCAGGGTTCCCTATACCAATTTGGGCTGAGGGTATTGGGCTAAGGGCTGAGGGAAATGCAATGTTTTCAATGTTTTAGCCTTTCCGTGGCGCGAGAATTTCACTCCAAAATAGTATGAAAACATAGGTTTACACGATCAGGTGTGTATTTCCATTCTCAAGGTGTTCGGTAATGACTCGAAATGCAAGTGCTTGAACTTTGATCCGTGCCTGATCTTGTGTTTCGCCATAGGCAAGAACTCCTGGCAATTCAATCACTTCCGCAATCCAACGTCCGTCCGTTTCTCGCTCAGTTTCAATTGTGTAGTTGATCAACATGGTCAGGCTCCTGCTTCACGATCTGTTGTCAGTGATTCGACTGAGTCGAGCCCATTGGGTTTCATCCCGAAGGGATGGTGCAAGTTGAG
>CAZXCE010000473.1:0-6738 GCA_964639175.1 uncultured Clostridia bacterium | reverse complement strand
GTTCTTGGTTCTTGGTGCTTGGTTCTTGGTGCTTGGTTCTTGGTGCTTGGTTCTTGGTTCTACTTCGAAAGTATTGATTTCTAAGAACCAAATACCAAGCACCAGTTACCAAAGATTCTTCATTCTTCACTCTCAATTCTTCATTCCTCATCCTTATTTCAGCCCAAGTCGGTTTTTTAAATCCGGAAGGTAATTTCGACTGGCACTGACTTCGTGTCCATTGGAAAGCCGCAGCAACATGCGCTCATTGGAGAGAGGCGAGAGTTCCCGAATCGCACTGAGTCGCACAGCCGCCTGCCGATGAACCCGGATAAATTGTTCAGGGTCCAGACGATTCAGCAAGTCAGTCAGTGTTTCATTTGACCAGTACCGTTCTTTTTCAGTCACAAGAAAGAGCAACTGGCTCTCCATTTCAAGACACACCAGTTCATCAACTGAAAGAATAAACAGCCGCTGATTTTTTCGCCCAACCACCTGCCGGGCAAAGCTGGAGCGTGGAGGCAACGCGGCCAAAAGTGATTGAATTTGATTCAACTGAGGCGGTACATCAGCACTTGATTGGGGGAGGGAAGGGGCAGCCGGGGTTGAAACTGGCGGTTGAAGCTGGCGCCGACACCGTTCCAAGGCCTGACCAAGTCGGTCTTCAGCCACTGGTTTGAGGACATAATCCGTTGCACTGACATCAAAGGCTCGAACAGCATATTGATCATAGGCAGTCACAAATACAAATTGTGGCAAATGCTCAAGATGGAGCGCCCGCAGTACATCAAACCCATTGATTCCTGGCATTTGAATATCCAAAAAAACAACATCAGGTCTTGTGGATTCAATCAATTGCACCGCACTCGGGCCATCTTCAGCTTCGCCAATGATCTGGCAGCCAGGATGCTGCTCGATCAAAAACCGCAGTTCATCACGGGCAAATGGTTCATCATCAACAATTACAATTCGCATAGAGAGAAACTGAATCAACTCTTCGGTCATGTTTCCCAAAAACGAAGGGAACCTTCCTCAAAAGACCAACCATCAATTCCCGTTGTCCTTATTTCCTCAAAGCTGCCTAACTCCTTTGGAAATGAGCACTCTGCAGATGGTTTTCCACAAGTTTTCCACAAGTTTTCCACAGGCCCTGTGGAAAACTCACCCCCTTTGTGTAGAGGGAAAAAGCAGGTGTAATTTTTGATTACCCCGCGCCAGACTTGGAGTTGCGCCTAAAGTTGTGATTTTCATTGGGGTTACATTTCCACAGGCCGAGAACTTTTTCCACAAGTTTTCCACAGCTATTGAAAGTTTTTTTTCACAGGGCAGAAGAATGAAGAATGAAGAATGAAGAATGAAGAATGAAGAATGAGGAATTGAGAAAATAAGCGGCGGCACGCCTCAGTTTTTCATTCTCAACTCTCTTCATTCTTATTTATCGCCGATCTTCCTTTGGTGCCGTGTACCCAGCCCGGGTTCGCACAATCAATTTGCGTTTCGGGTCAACCGTCTTGACGCTGATTTTGCGATAGGTGCCGTCGGCTTTGTCATTGGTCGGGGTATAGCTCAACGTGTATTGGGTTCGCAGGTCGGTGTTGATTTGCCGCGCTATTTCGTCTAATTCGGTCAGAGACTGCGGGAAGAACGCCCGGCCACCTGTTTCATTGGCCAGACTGGAAATCAGCTCTACAGCCTTCTCACGCTGTGATTTCCGAAAAATCCCGCCTGAATCTGGCAATTCGTCTGGAAATCCAACGATATAGACCTGAACATCATACTCGTGCATCAACTGAATCAGGTCTTTGGTTTTATAAAAGCTGTCACGTTCATCGCCATCTGACATCACAATGACCGCTTTTCGGCGGTTTTTGCCTTCTTTGTGGGCATATTCGGTTGAGACCGCCAGGGCATCGAGCATTGCCGTTCCGCTATTGGCAATCAGGTTGTCGAGTGCATCCTGAATGTCGGCAACTCGCGTGGTAAACTCTTCAACCAGTTCAGCTTTCTCCTTGAAATCCACGACAAAAAACTCATCCCCTTTTTTGGCCGATTTGGTCATATAGAGGGCAGCCTTGACAATGGTCTGGAGCTTGGGGCGCATTGAGCCGCTGGTATCAATCACAAACCCAAGACTGACGGGGGCTTCTTCACGCGTACAACTTTCGATGGTTTGCAAGACCTGATCTTCATAGACCTGGAAGTTTTCTTTGGCGAGATCACCCACAAAATGATTGTCTTTGTCAAAAACCGCCACATCCAGCAGGACCAGGTCTGATTTGATCAGAATCCCTTCATCATCTGACTGGGCGCCAGGGCTTTTTTTCAGAGCTGGTTTGGTGGGGCGCTCATCTTTTTGGCCAGAGGATTGGGCCATCGCAGGTATCGGAACGGCACAATATTCAACCAGGCCAAATGGAATCAAAAGAGCCATTGAAATCAGCCAGGCAGTCAGACGACGGGAACCAACGCAATAGGACGACATAGCGCGCACATACCTCCAGACAGAAAAACCAGTTCAGATGGAAAAATTGTTGATTGGTCGATAAGAAATCCAACCATTGAGGAAAGCACCAACCAATGTGGGAAGCCGGTTCTGTCCCCAGCCTCATGTCGGATTCTTACAGAGCTTTATGGCGTTGTCTATTTGGCAATTACGAAAAAGGTCTTAGCTTTAAGGTATTTTGAGAAATTCGAAGGCTCAGCGCCATATTCGCCCACTGACCTGATTTGAAAGCATCAGGATTTTTCCAAAGCCACACAAGCGCTTAGAAAAAGCCTGTGGATTTCTTCTTGTGCTCCCCCCGTCGCTATGCTAGTCTGGCAATTGCTCAAAAGAACTTTTTTTCAGGCTAAGTCAGTGTAAGGTAATAACTTACAGTTTTCCTTTAAGTCTTAAATGCTCTCATTTTACCCTGTGGAAAACCTGTGGAAAACCTGTGGAAAAAGTTCCTTTTTCACTTTTGAAACAAGCGATTTAACCCTCAAATATTTCAGACTTGGTTGAAGAGTTGCAGTATGGATAAAACTCAATGGGAAGCTTTTTTGTTAGAACTCGAAAAGCGGATTAACCATGAAAGCTTCAATACCTGGTTTAAACCTTTGACCTTTCATTCGAGCACCGATGCAGAGTACAACATCGGCGTTCCAAATGAGTTATTTCGAAACTGGATTGAAGAACACTATAGCGAGATTTTAGAAGAGTCACTGGTGGCGATTGGGATTTCTCATTTGGTGCCAGCCCTGGTCATCACCGACCAGGCAGCCGAAGCCACAGCAAACAACCAAAGTGCAACCGTTCCAGATATTTACCACCCACCGACCAATGGATCGCGCTCACTCTATCCAGCAGAATCAGCCAACTCAAACGCCAATACCCGGTATCTGGACCTGGAGCCAACTGAGTTACCACTCAATCCGAAATACACGTTTGAAACCTTTGTGGTTGGTTCGTGCAATCAATTTGCCCATGCGGCCGCCATGGCAGTGGCCGATGCGCCATCTCGGACCTATAACCCGCTCTTTGTCTACGGGGGGGTGGGATTGGGCAAAACCCATTTGATGCACGCGATTGGACAGGCCGTCCGGGAACGCAATAACCAGTTGCGACTGGCTTATATCTCGTCGGAAAAGTTTATGAACGAACTCATCAATGCCATTCGGTATGACCGGGCCCAGATGTTCCGAGAAAAGTACCGAGGGATTGATGTCTTAATGATTGATGACATTCAGTTTATCGCGGGGAAAGAGCGGACCCAGGAAGAATTTTTCCACACGTTCAACGCACTCTATGATGCCCAAAAGCAGATTGTCATCTCAAGTGATTGCCCGCCACGCGAAATTCCAACCCTCGAAGAACGACTGCACTCCCGGTTTGAGTGGGGACTGATTGCCGACCTGCAGCCGCCGGACCTGGAAACAAAAGTCGCGATTCTCAAGCGAAAAGCCGAAATCGAACGCGTTGACCTCTCAGATAACGTCGCACTGTTTGTCGCTGGAAAAATCAAATCCAATATCCGCGAACTCGAAGGCTCACTGATCCGCCTTGTGGCCTATGCCTCACTCAATCGCCGTCCGATTGACATCGAACTCTGCAAACAGGTCCTCAATATTGAAGAAGACGAACGCATCGTTACGGTTGAAATGATTCAGCGTGTCGTGGCTGATCATTATGGACTGCGTCCAGGAGATCTGAAACTCAAAAACAACTCACGCAATATTGCGATTCCACGTCAGGTGGCCATGTATTTGTGTAAACAGCTTACCTCGCGCAGCCTGCCGGAAATCGGTCGCGAATTTGGCAATAAACATCACACCACGGTTTTGCACAGCATTGAAAAAATCGGTCAGCTCTATCATTCCCAGGGAGATTTCCACCGGCTCATTAACAGCCTGATCAGCACGCTGAAATAGGATCCAAACCTGGAACCGCCGATCATGCACTAAAGTCTTCTGTCTGAAGACGTTAGGTGTTCCCAGGCATACTATATTTCCGTGCAAAATAGCAGAGAACTTAAAAACACAACGAATAGTGAGAAATCGAGCCACTGCCAAACGATCAAAAACCTGTGAAAAACAGGAGTTTTCCACAGGTTTTTCCACAGGCAGGCAGTACTTATCATATTTAGTTTCAATAACTTCTATTTTTTTCCACAGGCACTCTCAAAACACCCTGTGGAAAACTCGGAAAATCTGTGGAAAACTCGTCAAACCTGTGGAAAACTTTTTGGGGTCAAAAAAGTTTTCCACAGGCTCAGGGAGTTTTCCACATTTTTTCCACAGGTTTTTCCACAGGCTGGACCCTACTTAATTCATTCTCAGTAAAAGACTTCCCCGAGTTTTCCTTTTTTTCCACAGGCCCTACTACTACTACTAGGGATTTATATATAAAATGTATTTATAGTAAGTATAGTAGTAAGCACCTGCCAGCATCGGTCATCCAGAAAAATTTCAAAAGTCAAAAAAATTTGGTTTCAACGCAAAAACCTCATATTCGAATTGCCGCTTTTTGAACTTCGGTTGCCAGAGTCTTTTCCTGTGGTCCTCGAACTTTGATGGAAACATCAAAAATGGATTCAAACATCGAGGCATTGCGTTCGGCACACCAGGTTTCAATTTCGCAGGCGGTTGACGCCAGGGCATCAAGCTGGAGCTTTTTTCCTTGAAGTTTGACCTTGAGATCTGAAACCACGCCCAAATGTCGGCGATCAAGTCCATCGGCGATTCTCAGGATGGCTGACAGCTTTCGGACCACTTCGCGCTGAAATGGCGTCAGAGCCATAAATTCGACGTGTTTGGACTTCGGGGTTGATCCACGGTGATAACGTGCGATGTTGGCCAGTATAGCGACTTCGTGGCTATGAAATCCTGGGAGTTCGGCATGCCGAATCAGGTACATTGCGTGTTTGTGGTGGCTGTTGTGGGCGATGTGATAGCCAATGTCGTGCAAAATCGCTGCATATTCGAGTAATTCCCGTTCGACATAGCCCAGTTTGTGGAGCGATTGGGTCTCGTCAAAGAGCCGCCGGGCCAGATAGGCAGTATGGTGAGAGTGACGTTCTTCAAATTCATAGCGTCTGGCCACTGACAGCACACTCCTGGCCCGAATGCTTTCGTGGTTTTGAAGCTGGAATAGTGAGGGCTGAGCGGATGTCGGTTCACGGTGAGCCTGGGCTGAGAGGATATGTGGTTCATTTTCACGCAGGTAATTGAGGATAATCCCTTCCCTGAGTGACCAGTCACAGGTTGTGAGTTCTTTGGCACCGAGTTCCTTCAGGATCGTTTCCAGCAAAATTCCACCCGCAATGATGATGTCAGCGCGGCGACTATCAAGGCCGGGCATTCGACGGCGTTCTTTGAGCGATGTTTTGTGGAGTTGTTTGTTGATTGTTTCCAATCCGGCCAGCGACAGACTGAGACTAAATGGAGTGTAATCTGGTGACCGATCTTCAATCCGGTCAGTTTTGGTTTGGGCTGCCGCATTGGCCAGCGCCAGAATCGTGCCAGATGTCCCAATCACAGCGGCAAACCCACCGGCCTGTTTGATTTCACGAACGGTTCGCGCCAGGCTGCTGCGAATATGGGTAATTGTGGCCTGGATTGTTTCGCGGGTCGGAGGCCCTGATTTGGTGGCGGCAAAAAATTGCTCTTGAAGCCGAACGGCGCCTAATTTGACTGACAGCAACAATTCCGGTTCTTTGCCACGCGTCAGGATAAACTCGGTGCTCCCGCCGCCGATATCAATGATCAACCCCCGTTTTTGATGAAAATCGGTTACCTCACTGACCGCCAGCGAAATCAGGCGGGCTTCTTCGACCCCAGGAATGATTTCAATATCGAGGCCGGTTTCCTTTTTGACCCGGTTGAGAAAGTCTTCGCGGTTCCAGGCTTCACGGACGGCACTGGTGGCTGTGACCAGAATCGGATGTGCTTGATGGGCATTGGCCAGCTCCGCAAATCGCTGCAGAACCCGGATCGCGACGTTCATGCGCCGGGTTGAAAGATGATGCGTTTGGAGCGTCCCGGCTGCCAGTCGGACCATTTCCTTTTCCCGATCAATAATATGCAGGTGCTGACCTGGACGAATTTCAGCAATGATCAGGTGGATTGAGTTCGAGCCGATATCAATGGCTGCGATCCGGCGATTGACAGAAGATGATGTTGATTCGATCACAAGTGCCTCTTCGAGTTCGGGGATCAGGGGGAAAACAGGGTTCCGGGTTCCGGGTTCCGGGTTCCGGGTTCCGGGTTCCGGGTTCCGGG
>CAZXCE010000472.1:0-6742 GCA_964639175.1 uncultured Clostridia bacterium | reverse complement strand
ATCCCTACTTTTGGGCCAGTTTTATTCAATCCGGCGAATGGGCCAATCTGGACGGAAAACGGAAGGAATGAAGAATTGAGAATGAAGAATTGAGAATGAAGAATCCGCCGTTAGCGAAGAGGAACCTGATGTTCGGTATCTTCACCTGGGTCGGGGGTGTTCAGTTGTTGGTACAGATAGAGATTGTCGGGAATCCATCGCGGGAGGGCAAAATGCGGAACGCCAACCAGTGGCAAGGTGGACTCATTGAACAGGAGTGCTCGTTCAACAAATTCCTGAGTGAGGGAAATCATATTGAGCAAGCTGGCGTACCGACTTTCCCGGAGTTGCTTCCACCATTCGGTTTCTTCGCCAAAGTTTCCTTCATACGCCCGCTGATATTCCCGTTTCAGTGACGCAGCCAGCGCCTGATGAATCTGGTAGCACACCACAATTGGTGTATCCGTTGGCTCCAGGTCAAAGAGAGAGAGCGCCAGATGATGCGTTGACGGCAATGTGGCGTACCGTTCATTCAGGATAAACCCAAGCGTTACAAATTCATCCTCAGTAATGCGGCGTTGAATCAGTTGCTGGACTTCCTGACTCAGACTCAACCACAGCTCGATTTTATCCATGCAGTCTTCTCCTTTGGTCACATCTTACAAGCATAGTCCAAATCTGCCGGCTGACAATGGGCAAAATTGAGTGCCTGGCTTAATTTGAAAGCTGGATGGACTGGCGAAATAAAGAAGACCTGGATGGTGGCGCCAGTTATTTTTTGGCCAGACAATCCCACACATCTGCCATGACCAGATTGGCTGCGGCTTGAAATTGTCCGCTGAGCGGGTCCGGTTTTTGACGAACCGTAACTGTCCAGTCAGGACGGCGGCGAGCACCCTCTAAAATTCGCTCTTTGACGAGTGGGTCTGAGGCAAAGACAACCAGTCCTTTAATATGCTCTGTTTCACGAAGTTTCTCTAGAAATTGGAACCCCCTGGTTGAATCCTGCTGCGCCAGTTTGCTGTCGATCAATACCACATCTGAATTCGGAATAAATTCCCAGGCCAGATCAATAGTCTTCATTCCCACAACCTGACGCGGGTCGGCTTGAAAGCTCACGCGTCGCAGTTCATCACACAGGCCAACCAGTGTTTCTTCAGTGTTTTCAATCACCATCACATTTCCAGTCAGCACCGGACGATTTGCCTTTTCAATGGCTTTACCAAGCTCGGTTTTGAAGATTCGGCCCAATGTGGTCTGAAGGAAATCGGCATATTCATGAACGAGTTCGCGGCGTGACGCCCGCATTTTCGGTCGGGTCATGGCTTTGAGCAAAAATGGACTCATGACGACGGTCCGAATGACTGAAATTTTAGAATCATCCCGCCACGGGTTGCCGGTCAATGTGCCATTTGGGAGTTCTTCCACAAGCTGGCCAATCATGCCTTGTTGATGAAGACGATCCATGAAATTTCCCAGGGTGCCGCCATATTCTTCCTCGCTGAGGCTGGTCAT
The DNA here is from genome assembly GCA_964639175.1 of uncultured Clostridia bacterium. Lineage (GTDB taxonomy): Bacteria > Acidobacteriota > Blastocatellia > Chloracidobacteriales > Chloracidobacteriaceae > JACQXX01. The sequence continues at coordinate 5,248 of CAZXCE010000472.1, read as the reverse complement.
TGACACGACAAATTCACGGGTCAAGGTGGGACGCTCTTCAGTTGGCAGACACTCAGTAAAAAAGCGTGTCACTGCCCGATTGAGTACTGCCAGGGACGAAGGGATTTCAAGATTGTTTAATTCCGGAAATCGAAGAATTGAAGGAAAGGTGTAGCACAAAATGTTCAAATCAGGGTTTTCACACAAAAACGCGCACCCAATACCTGAAGGTGAATCAGTCTGTAATTCTTTTTCGAGGGTTGCCTGCAAATACCTGGCACCGAGGACCGATTGAGCCACAATTCGGCCATGGCCGTCACGATCCAGCGGCACCGTCTTATGCGCGAGCCAGATGGCGGCCCCCGACGCTCCAGGGCGCGAACCCTCAAGCGTGTATTTTCCAAGTTCGCCAATTTCCCAATGTTTCCCGCCTTTTTCAACCCTGGTGGTTGGTTCCGATCCCTTTTCAGCCGAAATATTGAGATATGGCGCGTCATAGCGAATAAACTCGCGTACCCGATAATCCCGGTAAAATACAGCACCGGCCGGGTAGGGAATATACCCCAGTTTGTGTGGGTCAATTGAGACCGAATCACACTGTCCTAACGCGAGGGAATGCCGGGTCCATTCCTGGCTTTGTGTTTTGGTCCAGGCGACGTGGTTGGGGATTTCACCGCGCACCTGTGATTTCAACAATTCCCACATAAAGGTGGTGATATCTTCGGTGGATTGTTGGAGTGAACCCGAAAACGGATGCGACATAGCCAGCGCATACCCCCCATAACAGGCATCACCGTGGAGCCAGAAATCAGTGTTGTATTCCTGACGGACAAGCTCTCTCAGTGCAACAATTTGGGCAAAATCATCAATTGCCCCTTCTTCGGTTGAGCCATAGACGCCGACGACACCTAAAATAACATCCTTTTGATGGAGCGCTCGATGAATCTGGTCGTGCAACAGGTCAGAATCAAGGCGCATCTGCGAGTCGAGTTTGACTTTGACCAGATTTGACTCACCCAACCCAACGATTCCAAGGCTCTTGCGAAGCGAATAATGGGCATTGGTGCTGAGTAGAACTTTAAAGCTCGGTGGGAATGTAAAGGTGTTGACTTTGTGGCACTGGTTTGAAAGTTCGATCAACCCCAGTCCCAAAAAGGGTTTGATATACTCGCCAAGTTCATGGTGTTGTCCGGCGGCATCCGAAAGCTGTTTTCGAAGTTCGATAATTTCACTGATTCGCAAATTGGCAAGCTGGTCGCGCCCGACCAGTTCTTCAAACGAACAGCGTTTTCCAACTCCCAATCGGGAAATCGTCGCGGCCACCGTCTCATTGGTAGAAAACTGACCACGTCCCCTCGCATTTTCAAGCGCCAGCGCCAGTTGATAGGGAAAAAACCGGACGCTGCGGGCAATCCACATTGATTCAAGATTGGCGCCAGTCCCACCCGAACACAAATGCCCCCAGGCGGAGGTGTCTGGATCCAGGTGCAACATTCGGGCAATGAGTTTTAACGCTTCTGACTCGAATTGAAGGGTAATCGTTGAGGCTTCCGAATAGATGTTGTTCTGGTTATACAACATGGTGGCCACGTACCCAACCACGCCTGGAATTAACAAGTCACTCATCATATGGCCCAGGTATCGAGGGCTAAACCCCGGAGCGCTCCGTTTTAAATGCGACACCATTTCAAACAGACGATCATGGATCAATTCGCGAAACTCTTCGAAGTCTGCATCTCGCCGGTCACTGGCTCGAATACCAGGTTCGTCTTCCGGGTGAAAATTTCGCCGCCAGTAGCAGTAATCGCGAAAAGCATCCAGGATGAGCTTTTCAAAAAAATCTTCATTTTCCGCTTTGGGCCCTAAAAACCAGGCTTTGAGTTGCGACGAGAGGACAGAGGCATCTTTGTTTTCAGACATATGATTTGTGAGGTTGTGAAGGAGTGAAGTCGCACACAAAAGTGAGTAGTGAGGAGTGAGGAGCGAGTAGTCAATCAATAGACATTATTGGAGATAACTCGCCAGAAACGAAGAAGAGACGGCGTCAAGTCAGTACCACCTGCGTGAGCGGGTGGGGTACAGCTAAGGTCGAATGAATATTCTAAAACATATGCTGAGCCAGGTTGAAAGAAATCCCTCTGATTTTGGAGAGACGATGATCTTGAACATTTGGAGTACCCTTATTTTTTCACCACTCGCTCGGTTGGATTGACTCTTCGCGCCTCGTTCCTCGCTCCTGGCTTAAAAGTCAGCCTGCTTCCGCCGACTGACGGTGAGTGAGTGTTCAGTGTGTTCAGAATGAATGCGATAGCCAAGCAGATGACAAATTTCGATCACGTACCAGCGGGTAATCCGCTGGTCAAGGACATAGGTTTCAGGCTGGGTCGGGTGGGCGCTGACTCCGGGGAGCCACGGCAACAGGCGGTCAGCTTTTGCTTTGCGCAGGGTGTTGGATACTTTCAGCCAAAAGGGTTTAATTTCGCGAACGGTGAAAAAGCCGTCGTTGCCCTGTTTCTGGTAAAGGGGCATAAACAGGCGGCAATTTTCAGACGAGTAAATCAAACCTTTGCGATCTCGCGCCAGGATCTGGCCGGCTCGTACTGGTTGAAAATTGGTAAACCCGGGCCACATCATAAACTGATCTTCTTCGGTGATGCCATGGCGATAGCGTAATTCCAGCACTGAAGGCACCCCGTTGGCCGCGCGCTTGAGCCGTTTTTGGAACTGCCGATAGTCCTTGATGTCATCCTTTGAGAGGCATCCGATGGCCTCAAGGAGAATCCAGACCGCTGCTTCGTGATTATCAACCGAGGTGTAGGCGGTGTGTTGACCAGCCTCAAACCCAATGGCATCAAAGCCCAGCTCGTTAATATAATTGAGAATCGTCCCTTCGATAGACTCTTCAAGGCCCAAAATCAGTGGCACTCCGAGCGCCAGTGACAGGCGTCGGTTTTCCAGTGTGTCGCTGATCAAAGCAAAGGGGGCGCCGTCAGCCGAAGTCGTGTGCATATCAAACACCAGAACGGGTCCCTGTCGGCGTGCGATGACCTTGTCGAGTTCGTCGAGCAGTTCAAGCAATTCATGATCTTCTGCATCCAATTCATCTGGCCGAAGGGTGTCTTTGACTGCCTGAATTTTGGCGGTTGTCCACTGTCGGTTGAGGTCTTTGCTAAAAAACCGACACTCAGAATTTAAGGCATTGAGATTTCCGCTGAGGGCGATGATTTCACCTTGAAATGGTGGCCGGGTTTCATTGAGCTGGTGCATGACCCGCTTTAAGGCATGAACTCCGGCGGGTTCGTTTCCATGAATGCCACCAATGCAAATCACCAGCGGCCCTGGGGCGGTTCCACCATAGGTGCCGATGATGCGGTGAAATTGGGGGGGAGCTTGAGTGCTGACAAGTGTGTGGGCGAACACAACAAATACCTCGTTTTCTTTACAAGCGGTTGAATTTTTCAAGATGCCGGGCGTCGTGGGCGGCTTCAACCGCAAAAAAACGCGCCACTTCGGCATCACCTTGCCGAACATGATCAATGGCCAGTTGACCACTGGTCAGCATGTTTTCCCTTACCGTTTCCCAGTAGGCGTGAGTCATTGTCATTTCAGGCTCGGACTCTGAAGCCAAAATCAACTCACCACACTTCAGACAGGCTAAGTCACCATTCGGTTGAGTCGGCTCATAAAACGCATTGTCGCAATCATGACAATCTTTATAGGGATGCATAGTCACACTCCTGGGAAAAAGAAGAATCGAATACTGAGATAAAATAGATTTGAACCTCATTTCAACTGGAGCAACTTGTGTTCCAGTAATGCCAGGTTGTTGCGAGTTGACACTGGCTGTGAAAAGACAACTCCCTCTTTTTGGCTCCAGGCCAGGCCATTGATGGAAGAAATTCTGTATCGTATAAGAAAAAAAGAGGTTAGCTGGCTTTTGAGTCAATTCAGGTATTTTTTTAAGTCCGGGCTGGTTCCCGGCCAACCAGACACTTCAACGGTTCCTTCACGGAAAACGCGATTTGGTGAAGGGAAAACAGGAGGAAGATGGGGATTATTTCGATTGTATTTCTGCGTGATGAGATGTGAGCGCTATTCGATTGAAGGGATTGGGGAGATTTCCACACTCGAATGGGAGAATCTGCGCATCAATCACCGTCAATCCTGGCATTTAGAGGCAAAAGAGGGTTGGTATGCAAATTGATTGATCTAAAAGCATCAGTGATGTTCTTTAATGAAAAGGACTGGCCTACTCATCCCGAATATTTCAGAAGTGAGGAAATATGAAAGTTCTCATGGCGACCGATGGATCACTCGACGCACTCACCGCAATGCGGGCTGCTGCCCAGTTAGTGCGCAAAGAAAACAGTCAGGTTCAGGTGGTATGTGTTATCCCTGAATTGTTCCAGGCGAAATCGCAGACTCGTGAAGCTGGCGAGCAATCGCGGCGAGCACGTGATCGTTACCGCCGACAGATCAGCCGTGAAACACGGAAAATACTCGATGAGGCTACCCGCATCCTGGCTGAAGACGGAATCACGGCTGAGAGTGTGATGGAATTTGGTTCGCCAGCCAATGTGATTGTTCACAAAGCCGCCGCCCAGGACCTGACCGTAATTGGGGCGCTGGGAAAATATGATCGAACCCGACTTGGACTGGGCCCGGTGGCCAATCGAGTGATTGAATCTGCGCCAGGAATGATTCTGGTTGGCAGGGAATTGACACCTGACAAATCACTCCGAATTCTGGTCGGAGTTGATGGTTCAGAAGCTTCAGAGCAGGCACTTCGGAGACTGGTCACCGAATTTAATGTGAATTCAGCCGAAATAACCCTCATGCACGTGGTGGAAACCCCCTGGATTAAACTGGGCCTGGATCGTGACTTTCTGGACGCCCCCGATGAGTGGAGTGATTCGGGAGACCAGCCGCTGCATCTGGAGCGTGAGCTTCGCGCCGAAGCCGAGATGCTGGTTGATGAGGCTCGACGGATTTTACAGCCCTATCAGGTTTCAATTGATACCGTGATTGAAGAAGGGAACGCGGCAACTGAGTTGCTTGGTCAGGTCGAAAATGGAGACTATGATTTGAGCGTCCTCGGTGCCACCGGGTTGACTGATTTACGACACGGGCTGGTCGGCAGCGTTTCAAGCAAAGTTGCCTGGACGGCTTCGTGTTCGGTGCTGATCGTGAAAACATCGGCTTGAACTGAAAGACTGGTAAGTACCTTGTCAAAAGTTTCCTGAGATATTGAGTTTGGTAAGTGCTTGAT
>CAZXCE010000471.1:0-6742 GCA_964639175.1 uncultured Clostridia bacterium | reverse complement strand
GACTACTGACTACTGACTACTGACTACTGACTACTGACTACTGACTACTGACGACAAACTCTTATGAATCGTCCTTCTGGATGACATTGAACTTGCCGGTTTTGGGTAACTCGACGTGGGACGACTTGCTGGCAAAGGGCAGATGAATAAATACGGTTGTGCCCTTTCCCGTGCCTTCTGATTCGGCCCAGATACGTCCACCGTGGGCATCAACATAACTTTTGGCAATCGCCAGCCCAAGCCCGGTGCCGCGAGCTGAAAACTCAAATTTTCCTGATGTGTGCGTTGATGGATCCTGGCTGGTGTAGAACTTTTCAAAAATACGCCCGACCTCTTCAGCACTGATCCCGATTCCAGAATCAGCAATTGAGATTTTCGCCCAATCATTTTCCTGGGTAAGGGTAATGTGGATCGTTCCGCCATCGTGGGTAAATTTGATTGCATTCTGGATGACGTTGATGAGCACCATCTGGATTTTTCCCTGATCGGCGGAAAGTACGACTGAGTCAGGAGCATCAAAGAAAACCTGCTGCTTGCGTCGCTCCACAAAAGTCTGCAAATCACCCACAATTTTTCGGACGATTTCAGTCAGATCAAACTGGTTTGGCCGGAGCGCAATTCGGCCTTCGTTGATCTTGAGCATTTCCAGAATATCGTCAAAGGTCACAACCATGCGTTCAACCATGCGCTGACAGGTATCGAGTGACCGACGCTGGGTAAAGGTCAGCGGACCTAAATATTCTTCGACCAGCGCTTCGATATAGCCCTTGAGCACCGTCAGCGGCGTCCGCATTTCGTGCGAGGTGACGATCATGAAGTTGGTCTTCATGCGGTTGAGTTCGTGCAGCGTTTGGGTGATTTCCTGCTCTTTCTTATAGAGCCGTTCCAGCTCACCAAATGACTCGGCAATCGTCAGATTTTTCTCTTCCAGTTGCAGGTTCTTTTCTTCGAGTTCGCTGTAAAGCCCGGCGTTTTCAATCGCAATCGCAGCCTGATTGGCAAGTGATTCAATCAATTGCCGGTCTGAATCACCAAACAGTGGCTGATCTTTTCCGCGACGCACATCCAGGACACCGACAATTTTTCCGGTGCGTGACACAATTGGCACGTCAATCCAGCCGTTGACATAATACATCTGGATCAGCTCTGGAAAGACAATTTCAGGCGAAGCGGTTGGATCATTGACAATCACCGCCTTCCCAGTTTCAGCCACCTTCCCGGCCACGGCTTCCCCAAGCTGAAATCGCAATTGATACTCTTCCCACCGACCGCCAAGCCACAACCGCCGAAATACGACCTGGCCGTTTTCAACCAGCCCAATGCCGCCAGGTTCTCCGTTGACAAGGCGGGCCCCCTCTTCGGCCAGATGCTGCAGCACAATGTTCACGTCAAGTTGTGAATTGATGGTCCGAATGCTTTCGAGCAATTCGCGTAAGCTGGCCAGCCGCTGTTCCTGAATGTGACGCAGCAACGCAACCTTGCGGGTTTCGCGGCGCTCAAGCTGGCGAATCTGACGCCGATAGAGAGAAAAGGCAATTCCAGAACCACTGGCCAGAACCACCAGCCCAAACCACCAGGTTTGCCAAAACGGACGCTGCACGGTCAGTTCAAGTGCCACGGTATCGCCCCATTGTTTTCCGTGCAGCCCGGCCTGGACGCGAAACACATACTGACCAGGGGGCAAATTGGTAAACCGAATCGAGCGTTCGCGAGTTGCCTCTGACCAGTCACCTCGTTCAAACCCTTCAAGCTGATGCCGGTAGACAACCGCCTCTTCATCAACCAGCGACACGCCGACAAAATCGAACTGAACCGTGTTCTGGTTATAGGGCAATTGCAGTTTTGTAAAGTCGGCCTGGGGTTCATCGCGAACCAGCACCCGTCGAATCATCACCTTTGGCACGGCTGGTACGGCAATTTCCGGCATGGCTCGATAGCGGAGCGCGCCATCGTTGGTCCCAAACCAGAGCGTGCCATCTGGCTCACGCAGACAGGCACTGGTGAAAATCTCATCATTGAGGAGTCCCTCTCGGGTGGTGTAATTCCGAAAGGTTTTGCCATCATAAACCGAGATGCCACCCGAAGTTCCAATCCAGATTTCACCCCGCAGACTGATGATGGCGCGAACCGTATCGCTGGCCAGTCCATCCTGGCGGGTAAAGTGCTGGACCCGTGTTCCGTCATAGCGAAATAGCCCGTTGAGTGAGCCAATCCACAAAATTTTCTGCTCATCCACATAGACACATCGAATCCGACGGTCTTCGAGCAGTGCCTGGACCGGATGCGGGACAAAGCGCACCCCGTCAAACTGGCTCAAGCCCCCTTCGGAACAGGCCAGGAGCGTTCCATCAGCATCAAGGGTAAAGCTTGAAACCGGATTCTGGGGTAATCCCTGTTCAGTGGTGAAAAGCTGAAATTTCGTGCCATCAAACATCACCACCCCGTTGCTGGTGCTTGGGTGTGAGCCAAACCATAAGCGGCCCTGGCGATCTTCGATAATCGCTGTGATGCGATCTCGTGCCCCGATTTGTTCGCGTGAATAACTGGTGATGCGTCCGTTGTGAAGACAGGCAATGCCACGTGCCCCGCCCATCCAGATTCGGCCCTGACTATCAGCCAGAACCGTCCACAAATCCAGGTCCGGCAATCCTTCCTTCACCCCATAGAGACGAATCTCACCGGCTTTGCTGAGACTCGAAAGCCCGCCGCCAAGCGAGGAAAACCAGAGCGTGCTATCTGGGGTCTGTGCCACACCCGTCAGTGTGCCATTGGTAATTCCGGTGGCTGAAGTGTAGGAAGCAAACAACTCGCTACTTAACCGACACACGCCGCTTGAGCGAGTGCCACACCAGATATTGCCTTCTCGATCTTGAAGCAACGCCGTCAAATAATTATCGAGCAATCCATGCGCCCGATTGAAAACCACAAACTGACCGTTTTCAAAGCGACACAACCCGCCGCCAAACGTCGAGCACCATACCCGATGATACCGATCAATGAAGACTTTATCGGTCGAGTTACTGCCTAACCCATCAGCCTGAGTGTAGATTCGAAACGTGCTGCCATTAAAAAAGCACAGGCCACCGCTGGTGGTGATCCATAATCCGCCAGCCGGGTCTTCCGCCAGACCAAAGACACGATCATCAGCCAAGCCGTTGGATTGATTGAAGGTGGTAAAGACGCCATCCTGAAACCGAATCAACCCGCCGCCACGCTGACCGATCCAGAGCGTGCCCTTGGAATCTTCCAGAAGCGCCCAAATTCGTTCGGCAGGCAGGCCATGTTGAGTACCATAGGCCGTAAACCGTTTTCCATCAAAGCGATTCAGGCCATTGGCCGTCCCAAACCATAATGTGCCATCCCGCCCAACAGTTGCCGAATAGGTGCGATTGTTGGAAAGGCCCTGGGCGGTGGTAAATGTTTCAAACCCATTGCCGGTAAAGCGACTGACTCCGCCCTCAGTCGTCACCCACAACTGTCCCTGCTTGTCTTCACACATCGCCCGAACGTTGGTGTCGGGCAGCCCCTGGGCTTTGCTGTAGACTTGAAATCCAGCGCCATCATAGCAACACAATCCGCTATCAGTTCCAATCCACAAAAAGCCCCGACTGTCCTGAAACATGCTGTAGATCACATTGCTGGGCAAACCGGAACTCGACGTGTAGGACTTGAACCGATAAATCTGGGCCGACGCTGGAAACTCCGCCCCAAACAAGACAACCAGGCTGAACACCAGACGCAGGCAAATCAGGCCACACCTTCGCCGCCAGTCACCAGATGTGGCTGATTGTTGTTTCTCAGATTGAAGGAAAAAACTGGTGTGTAACCACATATTGGGGTTCAGGGTTCAGGGTTTTCGGGTTCTTTTTTGTCTTGTGCGTCCTTTCTGTCCTTGTTGTCCCTTTGATTTGTGCCGCTGACCACTATTCGCTCAAGGCCGTGACCCCGGCGGGTGCGGCTTCAAATGAATTCCGAATGGTCTCGGCCAGGGTGGCGGTGTGAATTCGCAACTCAGGAACGGCGATGCTTTCCCAATACCGGGCTTTGAGCAATGGCCCAACGTAGTACAACACCTGTGACGCCTGGCCATTCTGGTTGATGGCAGCCCCTTTGTCTGAGAGTTCAAGTCCGAGTCCGAGGGCATCCGGCTGAATCAACCCTTGCACATACAGGGACCGCATCAATGGATCTGCCAGCCGCGCGATATTTGTTTCAGGTCCGGTACAGTTCACCACCGAACTGACCTTCAGGCTTTGGAGGTCGCTCTGCTGACGTAACCGAAGCGTTACCTCGACCGAATCAGCCTGCTCAGTCAACGACACCAGCCGCCCGGCGACGACTGAAAGCTCGCCATCTTCCATCAGCCGGTGAAGGATATCGGCAGGTTCAGTGGCCATTCGGTGACGACACACATCCCAGTAATGGCGCACGTGACGCAAAAAGCGGGAACGTTCTTTAACGGGCAGCATTTGCCAGAGCTTCGGAGTAATTGGGCGCATCGAATTGATGACTTCGCGCCAGTCAATATTTTGTTCGGCCAGTTCTTTGATATGAGATCGAACCGCATGGAAATAATTGCGGACAGTATTGGGTCCTGTCAGTAACCCCGGAGGAAGATGATCGTGCGACGGAGGGACACCCGGTGAACGGTGTGGTTGCGGCAACAAACCGCGCCGTGAGAGCGCAACCAGTTTGGCGCGGCCCAGTTTAGCGCGACGATGCAGGTCCAGGACAACATCCAGCATGGTCAACCCGGTTCCAATCAACAGCACGCCAGCGTCTGGGTCAACTGTATCGAGGGCACCCGGCGCCCACGGATCCCGCACATAGCGGGGACTGGCGTAAAATTCTGGGTTTTGAACTGGTGGATTTGACGGTGCGAAGTTGCCAGTGGCTAAAACAACCCGGTCAGCGGTGATCTGTTTCCCATTTGACAGAAGAACTGTTGCAATTTGATTGCTTTCAGAAACTTCGATTGATTCAACCTCACTTAAAACACGCTCCAGCCGCATTCCAGGTGCGGCTTCGGCTTCAGCCTGATCAAGCAAATGTCCCAGATAGTCACCATAGAGCCGCCGCGATACAAATGAGGCCCCGTCAATAGATGGATTGTGGCCCTGGGCAAAGTGCAGAAAACTGTCTTCCTCGTCCGCCAGGGCGCTCATCCGGCCCGCCACCACATTGAGCAAATGCTGGTCGTTGCGGGTCCCATAGGCCACGCCACGAGCCATTGGCTCGACTCGACTGACCAGGATGATGCGAGTTGGGCGGCTGAATCCGCGCCGGAGTAAATGGATGGCCGTCAATGTGCCACTAAATCCAGCGCCAATAATGAGAATAGTCATAGTTTTTTGATTTCCTTTTTCGAAAATAACTGGCGAGAAAGAAGTCTTTGGGTTCAGGGTTCAGGGTTCAGGGTTCAGGGTTCAGGGTTCAGGGTTCAGGGTTCAGGGTTTCGAATTTAAGTCCCTTTTGCCTCTTCTGTCCTTTGTGTCCTTGTTTCATTATTTCAAAAACCGGGAACCCGGAACCCGGTCACTCTGTCACCTGAACCGGAAGCTCAACCCAAAAGGTGCTTCCCTGGCCTTTTCCTGGCGATTCGGCCCAGATGCGGCCACCGTGGGCTTCGACATAGCTTTTGGCAATCGCCAGCCCGAGTCCGGTGCCCCGGGCAGAAAATTCAAACCGGCCTGAGCTGTGGGTCGAAGGGTCCGGCGTGGTGTAAAACTTATCAAAAATCCGCTCAAGTTCCCCAGCGTCAATTCCAATTCCAGAATCGGTCACCTGCAGACGAATCTGGTTTTCCTGCTCCTTTATTTCAATGCGGATCACCCCACCGTCAGGTGTAAACTTGATGGCATTTTGAACCAGATTCATTAACACCAGCGCCAGTTTTTCCTGATCAACCGCAACCATCAACTGGCCAGATGTTTCAAGGTCAACTCGCTGTTTGCGCTTTTCAATAAATGGTGACAGTTCCTCAAGCACACCATTTGTCAGCCGGGTCAAATCTGTCGGTTCACGGTGGAGTGTGGCCACGCCTTCGTTGATTTTGAGCATTTCCAGAATGTCGTTAAAACTATTGACCATGCGGTCAATCATGCGCTGGCTGACATTGAGTGATTTTTGCTGCATCGGGCTCAATTCGCCAAAAAATTCACCCAGCAACGCTTCATTGTATCCCTTGAGTACCGTCAACGGCGTTCGCATCTCGTGCGAGGTGACCACAATGAAGTTGGTCTTCATCTGGTTGAGTTCCTGCAGGGTCCGGGTGACCTCCTGTTCCTGTTGATAGAGTCGTTCAAGTTCAGCCAGCGACTGCCCAATCATCTGGTTTTTCTCTTCAAGCTCGGTGTTTTTGACGGCGACTTCCCCATAGAGACCGGCGTTTTCGATGGCTACAGCGGCTTGATTGGCCAGCGATTCGATCAACTGACAATCGGTTTCGGAAAACAGTTTGTGCCCAGGTCGGTTACGAACCTCCAAAACTCCGACCACCAGCCCGGTTCGGGTTCGGATGGGCACGGCCAGCACCCCAGCTTTATACAAACCAGCCACATCTTCCCGGTAGGCCGTTTCGGGTGAAGCTTCAGGATGTGCCACCACCAGCGGCGTTCCCGATTCAGCCACCCGACCTGCCACCCCCTGGCCAAATTGAAAGACAAGGTCGGTGTCCTGCCAGCCGTGATCGCTCCACAATTGCTTAAAGACCACCCGTTGCTGTTCAACCAGACCAATGCCG
>CAZXCE010000470.1:0-6747 GCA_964639175.1 uncultured Clostridia bacterium | reverse complement strand
CGGAACCCGGAACCCGGAACCCGGAACCCGGAACCCGGAACCCGGAACCCTAATTTCTCACGACTCGAAAGGTCAGGTTGATGCGTGGACCAACAGGTTTGGAGGTTTTCGGAACCCCATGTTTCCAAAATTGTTGGGTCGTGCCTTTCATCACCAGCAGGCTCCCGTGGGTTAATTCAAGCGAGTATTTCAGGTCGTTGCGCTTTTTATGGCGGAAGTGCAGGGTTCGGGTTGCCCCAAAACTGACTGAGGCAATCACCGGGACCGCACGCAACTCCGGCTCATCATCACTATGAAGCCCCATGCTGTCGCTTCCATCGCGGTACAGATTGCAGAGCACACTGTTAAAGGCAACATCGGCAACCGTTTCAACCCGTCTTTTGATCTCCGTGAGGGGTGCAATCCAGGGAAGTGGTTCAAAAGTTGTGTTCGAATAGGTGTAGACAGCATCCGGGTCGCCATACCAGGCGACGAGGCGTGGTTGATTTACCAACTGGCCAAAAAATGAAATCTGGCGTTGTTCCCAGGCAATCAACTCCAGAAGGCGATCAAAATAGGCAGTGGCTTCTGACTGGGTAAATGCTTCAGGGTAAAATTGGAGATCAGCGTTGGGAAGTTCCGATACCGTCATGGCGTTACCCCAAGGAAAAAGGCTTAAAATCCCAGGTTTTCACCAAATAGTTAAAAAGTCGAGCTGAAATCCCCTCAAAACTGCGGCTGGGACCGATTGAACTTGCCACTTTGCCAGGGCTGATCGGGGCACTCGCTGAAAAAAGCTATTCGATATAAACTATTATAAATAATAAGGGTTAGCCACAATCTCTCCGCTTTGTACGCGTGCCCGGCGCATAGCATTAAGTAAACTCACTTTAACCAAAAGGCTAAAGCTTTTAACCATCTGGTTAAGATTTTTCTATGTATTTGCGTGTGACTGGTCCATCCCTAAATTCAAGAAATCGCATGTAATATGTTTAAATACAAGAGTTTACGCTGAAACAAAGATTCCAAAAAAGAGAATAATTAAGACTGGCACACCGTTTGCAGTCTATCTGGCATTCCTGAATGCAGGACAATACATTAACCGTTCTGATTCAGTAACTACACCGCCACAGGAACCGCTTCACTCAGTACCTGGATGAACTTTTATTTTGGTCTGATGAAAGCCATTTTTTTCTTTTTTTTTGGAAGGTACCCATGAATTCAAAATTACGGCTCCAATTTCTTACGATAGCGATTGCTTTGAGCCTGGTTTCATCACTCACGATGCCAGCGTTCAATTTTTCAGGTCATACCAGTTCAGGCAAGGTTTTTGCCCAAACCAAAAAACAAAACCAGTCAACTGGTTCTCAGCAAAAAACAGAATCAACCTACCTTGGTGAATCCCAGACAAAGCAAACTCTGGGTGGGATTCCGATGTACTTTGAAGAAAATGATGGACAGGTACACTCAGCCATCAAATATTTTGCGAAAGGCAGCGGGTATTCAACCTATCTGACCCAGGATGAAGTCGTCGTGGCCCTGCCAACCGATGAACAACTCCACTTGAAAATGGTCAATGCCACCGCCAATCCCAACCTGATTGGCCAGGACCAGAAACCAGGGAAACTCCGCTATATCAGTGGAAATGATCCCAAGCAGTGGCAAAATGATGTTTCCACCTTTGGCAAAGTCAGCTACCAGAATGTTTACCCGGGCATTGATGCCGTGTTTTATGGCACCAATCGCCAGCTTGAATATGACTTTATCGTGGCGCCGGGCAGCAACCCACAAGCCATTGCGTTGGCCTTCACGGGTGCCAAATCAGTCAAAATTGATTCAAAAGGCGAACTGGTTTTAAAAACCCGCAAAACTGAAATTCGTCAATCCAAACCCGTAGTCTATCAAACCATCAACGGCACCCGTCAGGAAATTGCCGGGAACTATGTCGCCAAAGGGAACAACACGATTGGCTTCCAGCTTGGAAAGTATGATCTGACGCAACCGCTCGTGATTGACCCGGTGATTTTAAATGCTTCCAGTTACCTTGGAGGGTCAGGCAATGAAACAAATATTCAATCTGTGGTTGATATATCTGGCAATGTTTTCATTGCAGGGAAAACAGATTCGAAGCATTTGAGTTGTTCGGGAGGAGATTTCCCCATCCAAAATCAGGTAACCACGCCATCTGGAACAGTAACCTGTGGGACTGGCTCAACCAACCACTTGTTTATTTCCCGGGTTGATCGGAATGGAAACCTGATTTATTCAACGTTCTTTGGAAATTTCACTGGGGTTCCCCAAGATATTGATGTTGATAGTTCAGGAAACATTTATGTTATAGGGAGCGGGAGCGGTACCCCACCTACTTTCAATAATTTAGGTCTTTCTGCTGTTGGAACAAGTGCTTTTGTTGTCAAACTGGATGCAGGTGGTTCTTGTATCTATTCCACCATTTTTGGAGGTACCGGAAATGATTCAGGATTAGGAATTACGGCTGATCCCGACGGTAATGCCTATATTACTGGGATTACGAACTCACTTAGTACTGATTTTCCTCTAACTCCAAATGCCTATCAAACAGTTGGACCAAAAGCTAATCAAATCTTCTACTATACCTATGTAGCGAAGATTGATCCTGACGCTGGTCCAGGTGGGCTTTTGTATTGTAGTTACATTGGTGATAGCCGTCCCAATGATCAATCTCCACTTGGAAGTACCGTAGTGCGCCCCTCAAAAAGCCGAAAAATCATTGCCTATGGTGATGCTGGTGACGAACCTGGAGCTTTTATTTATGTGACCGGGTATACTCAAACTCCAAATCTGAAAATCACCAGTGGAGCACTTCAAACAACCTTTGGTGGGGGGACAGATATGTTTGTTGCAAAACTGTATATCCACAACCCCAATGCGGCCTCAATTGTGACTTACTTTGGTGGGGATGGTACAGAACTTGCCTACGATATGGTTGTAGATCAAAACCACACCATTTACTTAACTGGTTACTATTCTCGGGGAGCAGGTGTCCCGGTCATTCCCTTCCCAACCACCCCAACAGCTTTCCAACAATCTCCTCCTACAACCAACGGAGCTGGTGAAGCATTTGCTGTAAAAATCAATACCAATGTAAGTGGCGCCAACTCACTGGCTTACTCAACTCTCATTGGTGGCGGCGGAAATGATAGTGGAAATGCATTGGCAGTGGATTCGAATGGATTGATCTATGTCACCGGAGAAGCCGGGGTTGGTTATGGATACCCATTTCCAACAACAGCCAATGCCTTCAGAAGAAGTCACATAGGTAATGAAGCTTTTGTTTGCCAGATTGATCCAAATCAATCAGGAGCCGCTTCTATGCTATATTCAAGCCTGTTAGGTGGAATCTACACTACGTCAACCTTTGATATTGCTTTAGGTGGCAGAGTAACTAACCCATATGTGTATATTTTGGGACAAACATACTCAAATTTTCCTGCCAAAAATGCCCAGTCACCAATAGATACTCACCCCGGTAGCTATGATATTTTTGTCGCCCGGTTTGATCTGCTCAATAGTGGTGCCAATTCGCTCACTCACGTCGCGTTTATAGGGGGTACCGGTATGGATCGAGTGCATACAGGTGAACCCACCACAACCTGTGCACTTGGCGTTGATAGTGTTGGAGATGCCTTTTTCTCGGGTGTCTCCCAATCAGCCAATTACCCGATGGTCAATCCGTTTGATTCTGGAAATAGCAATAGCAGTTATGAAGCGGTAGTTGGAAAATTGACATTCTAATCGCTTGACCAGAATCCCATGTCTTCAGACCTGCCGCAGGCAACTGCCGCAGGTCTTTTGTTTTTTAGGTGTGGATTTTTTCACATCAGCCCTCAACTGGATATTCAACTGGGGCGAACAGAAGGGAAAGGAAAAGCATCTTTTCAGCGACACTCTCGAATCAAACCAATATTCCACTGCCGGCGGCGAGATGCCTTTTGTGTCCTTGTGTTCCCTGGGGCTCGACCGCCGGAGTGAACCTTCCCTCCCAGACACCCTTCTGAGAAAAATTCCTCTGGCACAAAGCTTGCAATTCTTTCTGAAGACGAAAATTTCAGAAAGGGGCTGAGCACTATGGCCATGCCATATTTTTATGAAGTTGAAGTGAAATGGGATCGGGAAAAGATTGGAAACTTGAAAGTCGAAGGGCTGCCAGACTTAAGCGTTGCCACTCCGCCAGAATTTGGTGGGCACAAAGGCTACTGGAGCCCAGAGCATTTATTTGTGGCGTCGGTCAATTCGTGTTTTATGGCCACGTTTCTGGCCATGGCGGGAAATTCCAAACTTGAGTTCGAAAGCTTTGACTCAACCGCGACCGGGAAGCTGGAAAAAGTGGAAGGCATTGGTCTTCAAATCACCGAAATTTCAATCCGGCCTGTGCTGGTCATCTCCAATACCAAAGACCTGGAGCGGGGTTTGAAATTGCTTGAAAAGGCCGAAAAATACTGCCTGATTTCAAACTCAATCAAATCTCGAATCACGCTCGAACCGGTGATTTTGACTGAACATGTTCCAGTTTTAAACGGCGAATTATTCTAATGAATTTTTCACCACAGAGGCCACAGAGGAACACAGAGGAAACCTCATTTTTGAAGCCTCTGCGACCCTCTGCGTCCTCTGTGGTGAGACTATTGATGTTCTGCGATGAGAAAGGCATTGACCCGCAACCCCAGGGGCAACCGGGTGTCTGGTTCGAGTTCAATCAGGACTTCAAGGATTTTGGTGTCCACGCGCTCGGTTGGTTCTTCGGTCCGGATGTTTTTCTTGCCTAAGATTTGCCCAACCTGGACGACTTTCCCATAAAATTGTTTCTCACCAAACGCATCAGCCGTGACATAGGCTTTTTGTCCCAGTTTGACTTTGGCCACGTCAGATTCATCAATATCAACCCGAACACGCTGGGCCAGCCGATCCGAAATGGTCACAATCGGATTGGGGTTGGTGTCGGAAACACTTTCACCAATGTGCAGATGTTTGCGAAGCACGATTCCGGAAATGGGCGAGCGAATGATTGTTTTGGCCAGCCGGGCCTGGGCTTCCTGTACTTCGGCCTGAGCGAGTTGGACTTCAGCCTCGGCCCGCGCCAGGTCTTCATCCCGAGTTTGGGTTTCGATGAGGTTCATCCGTTCGCGAAGCGCTTCGAGCCGGGCCTGGGCTACCTGGTAATTTCGATCCAGCGTGTCTACGTCGTGACGGGCAATAAACCCTTCGGCGAGGAGCTTTTGTTTGCGTTCGTACTCAAGTTTGGCATTCGCAACCTGAGCCTCGGCTTCGCGAACATTAGCCTGGGCTTCGCGGCGTTCTTCGGTTCGGGAACCATTTTTGAGCTTGAGCAATTCGGCTTCACGAATCTTGAGCCGGGCCTGGGCCGAAGCCACCAGCGCCACAAAATCAGCGTTCTCAAGTTCGGCCAGGACCTGACCTTTTTCGATCAAATCACCTTCTTCGACCAGCACGGATTTCAATTTTCCGCTGACCTGCGAACTAATTTTGATTTCTTCGGATCGTGGTTCAATCCGCCCCGAACCCGGAACGAGATTGGCAGGTGATTTTTCTTTGGTGGTCGTCGCGGCTTCAAAAGCTTTTCCAGGTTCAACCAGTTTCACAGCATACCCGGTTAAGGCCAGACTGCCGACCATCGCCACTGAAACCATCGCTACAAAAAAATTCTTTCGCATACGCTTCTCCATGTCTGGTGCATTGTGCTGGGTACCCGGCCATTCTTTTCCAGCTCCCTGACAATGCGAGTGAACTGATTGAAAAAATTGTCTTTCTATAAACCCTGAACCCCAAACCCTGAACTCTGGTTTGCGTGTACGGCAACTGTCGCCAGTTTCTGGGTTGGTAATTCCTTGAGTTTGCCGTCTTCGATTCGAACCATCCGGTCCGCATAGTGCAAAATCCGATTATCGTGGGTCACAATGACCACGGCGCGTCCCCGTTCGTGGGCCAGTTCGCGCAACATTTCCATCACGGTCTGGCCGCTGGTGCTATCGAGCGCCGCCGTGGGTTCATCTGCCAGAATGATATCAGGATCTCCGGCCAGAGCACGGGCAATGGCGACGCGCTGTTTTTGCCCTCCGGAAAGGTCAGCCGGATACGAATACAACTTGTCAGCCAGTCCGACCCGGTCGAGCAATTCCTGGGAAATTCGACGTGCTTTGCCGCCACGAATTCCTTTCAGATCGAGGGCGACTTCTACGTTTTCACCTACATTTAAGGCCGGGAACAAATTAAAGCCTTGAAAAATGAACCCAATGTGCGACCGACGCACTTTGGGAAGCAGCGAATCAGAGAGCGCCGATACGTTCTGACCTTTGATCCAGATACGCCCAGACGTTGGGGTCAAAATGCAGCCCATAATTGACAGCAGCGTTGTCTTCCCACTCCCAGACGGCCCCATCATCAACACCAGTTCACCTGGCACAACGTTCATTGAGACTTCGTGGAGCGCGTGAACGGCACTGGCACCGCTCGAATAGGTTTTCGTGATGTGTTCAACTGAAATTGCGTGTTGCATAGTTTTTAGGGTTCCGGGTTCCGGGTTTGGAAGAACAGGGTTCGGGGTTCAGGGCTTGGAAAAACAGGTTTCAGGGTTCAGGGTTCATGGTTCAGGGCTTGGAATAGTGTTGATTCTCTTCAGCTCATATACCATTTTGCAATGAAATCATCATATTACAGAGAAGCTAACTTGTTGAAAAAATTGAATTTCTTAAACCCTGAACCCTGAACCCT
>CAZXCE010000469.1:0-6749 GCA_964639175.1 uncultured Clostridia bacterium | reverse complement strand
ACCTGGACCTAAAAGGGTGACCGTGCTCCCAGGAACTTATTTTTTAAGGCTTCCTAACCACTAACCACTAACCACTAGCCACTTAATCTTAGCCATTGTACTTCTTGGCCTGCATAAATTCTTGAAGCGTAATTTGGACTTTTCGCTGAACGGCTTTTTTGAAAAACGGAGTTGCGCCGAGCAATACACCTTTCATTCCAAAAGCCATCCGGGCCCATTTGTAGAAATCAAATGTGTCCCGATGGCGGATGATTTTTCCATCCTGGAATTCAAATGAGGCTTTGATGACATTGTGAACCGGTCGCCCAGTCAGGCGAAATGTGTAGTGGGCTTCCCAGTTGGCCGATCCCTTGCGGTCATCAGCCTGCACGTGGCTGAAGGTCATATCAAAGTCTTTTGCCCGTTCACACAGCATGTGCCACATTGCATGGACTTCTTTGCCTTTTAAACCGACAAACGCTTCATCGGTGAATTCAGCGTTGGGGTGGTAACACTCATTCATTCCGACGTGGTCGCGCTTCTGGAAACTTGAATAGAACTTGTTGATGAGCTGTTCATTTGGGTGCATAAGGTTTGAGAGTGAAAATGGGCCGGAAAGAAGGAAATAACTGTATTCCTTCGAGTTGAAACGGGTTGGGTGGGGTGCGCAAGTTATGGAGGTTTGGAGTTTCGAGAGATTATGATTCTTCAGGCTGGGAATCAAGAACTGTACAGGATACTTCACCTTCACTGACTCGGATGCGAAGAAGATCTCCGGATTTGACCTCAACCGCACGCTTGACCAGGTGTCCCTGCTGATCCCACACCAGCGCATACCCACGGCTCAACACTCGCAACGGTGAGAGCATTTCCAGACGGGCTGCTGCCTGCTCGAACCGTGCCTGACGGGCTTCCAGTTGATGAGCCAGCACAGTCTGCAACCGGGTTTCAGTTTGCCCGACGCGCTGGCGTTGAAGTTGAAAATAGCGTGACCAGTCAAATGAATGAAGCTGTTGTGTTGCTCGCCGTTCACGTTCACCGAGTGACCGCAGGCCAGTCACCATGCTGGTTTCCAGCCGTTGTGACAACTCATCCAGCCATTGCTGGGTGTCGCGTAGCCGTGATTGAACATCCGAAAAGACCTGATGTCGGGCCAGCTCCTGCCAGCGTGACCGGGCAACCAGGAGCTTATATCGGATGTGCCGCTCCAGGGTTGCTTCCGCCCGGTTTAACTGCCCAATGACTTCACTTTTCTGAATCGCCACCATTTCTGCGGCGGCTGATGGCGTCGGGGCGCGCAAATCGGCCACAAAGTCAGCAATCGTGTAATCAACTTCGTGGCCGACGGCTGAAATAACTGGAATTTGAGATTGGTGGATAGCTCGCGCCAGAGCTTCGTCATTAAATGCCCAGAGTGATTCAGCCGAGCCGCCGCCACGCCCGACAATCAACACATCAACGGCGGTGTTGCCGGTGTTGTGGGTGTTGAAATATTCGATTCCGGCTCGAATTTCTTTAGCGGCACTGTCTCCTTCAACGGCTGCCGGATACAACAAAATGCTGACCGTATCATTGCGACGCGAAAGAACCCGGACAATATCGCGAACCGCAGCGCCGGTCGGAGACGTCACCACACCCACCCGGCGAGGCATCAGCGGAACAGGCCGTTTGTGCGCCGGGTCAAATAATCCTTCTTTTTCAAGTCGGGCTTTTAATTGTTCAAAGGCAAGTTGAAGTGAACCAACACCCACCGGCTCGATCATCGTGGCCAGCAATTGATAATCGCCACGAGGTTCATAGACCGACAGGTTTCCACGGACGATCACGCTCAACCCATCGGCTGGGCGAAATCGAATGCGCTGATTGGCGTTGCGAAAACAGGCGCCGCGGATTTGCGCCCGATCATCCTTGAGGGTGAAATACCAGTGCCCGGAGGAGTGGGCTTTGAAATTTGAGATTTCACCCTGAACCACCACCGCCCCAAACTCACCTTCCAGACGGCGGCGAATTTGGGCAGTGAGTTCAGAAACAGAGAGTGGTCGGCGTTCCTCAGATTGGGTGAGTAAATCGAAAAGGCTCATCAGGTTCGGCTATAGAGGGGATGCAGAAAAGATTGAAACTGATGATGTGAGGAAAGATCACCGTTTCGGCACTCAAACTATCGCTGGAATTACCAGTTTGGCAATCTTTTTTTCACCAGCCATCGCTTGAGTGCCGAAGAATTTCAGGCCGGTTGGGAAACAATCGGTTGGATTTGTTCAGCAAACAGAGCATGAGTACGGGTATCAGCCGTCAGTTCTGGATGAAACGTCGCCGCCAGAATATGGCCCTGACGGACCATCACCGGCTTTCCATTGTGCTCAACCAGAACTTCGACGCCTTCACCCAGGTGCGTGATAATCGGCGCCCGGATAAACACCAGTTCCACCGGTTCGTCACCAAGTGTTGGAACTGTCACGTGCGTGGTAAAGCTATCAAGCTGCCGGCCATATCCGTTGCGCTGCACGCCAATATCAATCACCGCCAGTGATTCCTGCTCTGGATTGGTCACCTGATTCGCCAATAAAATCGCACCGGCACAGGTGCCAAACATTACTTTTCCGGAGCGGGCATATTCGCGAAGCGGTTCTAAAAAACCTTCTTCGCGAATGAACTTGATCATGGTTGAGCTTTCACCGCCGGGTAAAATCAGACCATCCGTTTCATCCAGTTGGGCTGGACGTCGAACTTCGCACCAGTCGTACCCCAGTTTAGTGAGCATCCGACCGTGTGCCGCAAAATCACCTTGAAGCGCAAGTACACCTATTTTCATAACTTTAAAATCCAGGGTTCAGGGTTCCGGGAAAGGATGCAGGATGAAAGAAATCACCTTTTCACCCTGTCAGGGCGTGTGGGTTTTCGCCGCGTAGCGGTGGTTGAATTGAGGCAGATCGTTTACGGCCTGTGAAAAGATCAAGACAACCGTGACAAGTCATCGAAAACCCTGAACCCTGAACCCTTCAAAAACTACCATCCTCGCGTTGCCAGGAGTTCGCCTTCCGGCAGTGTTGTCACATCAATGCCGCGCATCGGTTCGCCAAGGTCTTCGCTGACTTCGAGCAAAACTTTCGGATCGTTAAAGTGGGTTGCCGCTTTGACAATCGCCCGTGCCCGCCGCGCCGGATCAGATGACTTAAAGATTCCAGAGCCGACAAACACTGTTTCTGCACCAAGTTGCATACACATCGCCGCATCGGCTGGTGTAGCAATGCCGCCCGCTGCAAAATTTGGAACCGGCAATTTGCCCAGTTTGGCAACCAGTTGCACCAGTTCAAACGGAGCCTGATGTCGCTTGGCTTCGGCCATCAATTCGTCTTCACTGAGCACAGTCAGCAACCGCATATCACGATGGATCTGGCGCAGGTGCTTGACGGCTTCGACGACGTTTCCGGTGCCGGCTTCGCCCTTGGTGCGAATCATGGCCGCGCCTTCGCCAATCCGGCGGAGAGCTTCGCCCAAATTCGTCGCACCGCAGACAAATGGCACTTTAAAAGCGAATTTATTGATGTGGTTGGCATGGTCTGCCGGCGTCAGAACTTCAGATTCGTCAATGAAATCAACGCCCAGTTCTTCAAGGATCTGTGCTTCGACAAAGTGACCGATCCGGACCTTGGCCATCACGGGAATTGACACCGTTTTCATAATTTCACGGATCATGCCAGGTGACGACATCCGGGCCACGCCGCCATCCCGGCGAATATCAGCCGGAACGCGCTCCAGGGCCATCACAGCCACGGCCCCCGCATCTTCAGCAATCCGAGCCTGCTCAGCATCCACAACATCCATGATCACGCCGCCCTTGAGCATCTCGGCGAGTCCAGTTTTCAAACGCAACTGTGTATCAGTCATTGGCTTACTCCCAGAAAATAAAAAATGATGAGTTTGATGAGAAATATTAAAACTAGCCAAGAATGTAGTCCCGTTCAATATCCATTTTCCTAAAAACCGATAGGGCCACTTTGAATGAAGAATTGAGAATGAAGAATGAAGAATTGGGAATGAAGAATGAAGAATTGAGAATGAAGAAATTTGAGTTGTTTGGGACATCAATTCCCCTTTTTTATGTTTGTCCTTTTTGTCCTTTCGGCAACCAGGGTACCAAAAACCTTAACTGACCGGACCTTTTCCCGCAGGTGGAGGAATGGGGTGACAAGCAGGAACCGGATTGGGTACTCTTCATCATTTTTGAAGCACACTCCGATTTGGACTGAAAGGGGCAATCACAATGGCAAGTCTTGGAAAGCGGCTTCCCCGCAATGTCGAAGGCGAATTTTTTGTTGATTCAACCTGTATCAACTGTGATACCTGTCGTCAGCTTGCCCCCGACGTGTTTGAAGACGACGGTGACTATTCCTTCGTCCAGGCACAACCCGACAATGAAAAAACCCGCCGCGAAGCCACGCGTGCCCTGCTTGCCTGCCCAACCGGATCCATTGGAACAACTGGAGAAAACCTGTCGCAGCAGGTGATTTCAGACTTTCCGTTTTTGATTGAGGATGGTGTCTATTACTGCGGGTTTAATTCGGCAAAGTCCTATGGAGGGCATAGCTATTTTGTGCAACATCCCGATGGGAACTGGTTGATTGACTCGCCCCGCTTCTTGCCGCACCTGACCCGTCCCATCGAAGAGCTTGGCGGAATCCGCTTTATTTTCCTGACCCATCGCGATGACGTGGCCGAAGCCACCAGCTATGCCCGCAAATTCAAAGCCGAACGCATCATCCATCGCGATGAGCTTTCCGCCCAGCCAGATGCCGAACGCATCATTGACGGTGTCGAACCCATCACCTTTCATCCGGATTTTCAGATTATTCCGACTCCCGGTCACACTCGTGGACATATGGTATTGCGCTACCGCAACCGGTTTTTATTCACGGGCGACCATCTGTGGTGGAGTCGCGTTCGCCAGGGATTATCAGCTTCGGCTGATTACTGCTGGTATTCATTTCCAGAACAACTCAAATCACTGGCAAAACTCAAAAACTATTCATTTGAATGGGTTTTGCCTGGACACGGCCAGCGTGTGCATCTTCCCGCAGAGCAGATGCAGCACGAACTAGGCCAATTTTTGAAAAACCGGGACTGAAGACATTGGAATGGAGAATGGAGAATGCAGAAATTGAGCGGCTGAAACCTCTTCGTTTTTCATTCGACATTATCGGAGTTAACCATTTGCCAAAAATGGAGCTTCCTCTCATTGGCAACCCACCCGCTCACGCGGGTGGTACTGACTTGACGCCATCCTTTTTTCAGTGTCCCCGGTTTTATCTCTGATAAGGCCTAATTCTTCACTCTTCATTCTCAATTCTTCATTCGTCATGTCCTCACTTCTCCTTGATATGCAAGATTTTTCCTCAGCGCCGCCAAGCCATACTGACGATTATTCTATCGCCGATACGTTGCCCAAACTGGTGACCCAGGCGCTACGCGCTGAGACGTCGAGTATCGCGTTTGTCCTCAAACTTGGAAAAGCGCTCCATCAATACGGTACCCCGGCCCATCGCCTGGAAGACACACTCGTTGATATCTCAAACACTCTTGGTTTGGAAGGTCAGTTTTTTTCAACCCCAACCAGCATTTTCGCTTCCTTTGGCGACCCTGAAGAACAGCGCACCACGCTCATTCGTGTCGAACCCGGTGAAGTGAATCTTGAAAAACTTGTTCTGCTCGACACTCTGGCCGAGCAAGTTTTAGACGGCACTTTAACGCCGAGTGAAGGGGCTCAACAAATTGATGAAATCGTAGCCGCCCGGCCCCGGTATGGTGATTTTTTGACGGCGATCTGCTTTGGGATTTCTTCAGGCATGGCTTCCAGGTTTTTAGGAGGCGGCTGGCGTGAAATTCTGATGGCAACCGTGATTGGAATGGCACTCGGGATTTTTGCCTGGCTGGCTGGTCGGTATCCAAATCTGTCACGCGTGTTTGATCCAGTTTCAGCCATTATCGCTTCGGTGCTGGCGATTGTGGCCACCCAGGTTTTTGCTCCGATTTCGGTCTATATCACCACTTTAGGCGGGTTGATTGTGTTAGTCCCCGGATTGACCCTGACGGTGGCCATGAATGAACTTGCCCAGCGGAGTCTGGTTGCCGGAACCGCACGGTTGATGAGCGCGATTCTGCTCCTGATTGAAATTGGGTTTGGGGTGGCGCTGGGAACCCAAATTCAACGCATTCTGCCAGCCGTTTCCCTGTTTCAGCGTCCGGAAACGCTTCCGTGGTGGACCGAACCACTGGCCCTGCTCATTGCACCGCTTTCACTGGCCGTCCTCTTTCGAGCCCGTCCAAAAGATATGGGATGGATTTTGCTGTCAGCCCTGGTGGGGTTCTGGGGGGCGCGAACAGGTGCCTGGATGCTGGGGCCAGAACTTGGGGTGTGTCTGGGTGCGTTGCTGGTGGGATTGGCCGGAAACCTGTACAACAAATATAAAAAACGCCCGGCGGCGGTATTGCTCGTTCCGGGCATTATGTTGCTGGTTCCTGGCAGCGTCGGCTATGGAAGCGTCGCGAAATTCCTCGAAAAAGATGTGGTGTCCGGGGTTGAAGCCGCCTTCCGAATGATCCTGGTTGCAATTGCACTGGTCACCGGGTTGCTCCTGGCCAATACCACCATGCCGCCGCGTAAGGCATTGTGAAAGGAGTCAGGAGTCAGGAGTCAGGAGTCAGGAGTCAGGAGTCAGGAGCCGTGATGCCCCACCTTGAGCACCGACACCGGTCCCACCCGTCCCGCCAGC
>CAZXCE010000468.1:0-6783 GCA_964639175.1 uncultured Clostridia bacterium | reverse complement strand
CCTGGGGCAATCGAAGGGATGAGGGATGAAGGATGAGGGATGAAATAAAACCAATGCTTCAACCCAAAAATCTTCAGCTCTGAGCCCCTAGCCCCTAACCCTGGTTTTCAGCCCCCAGTTTAAAGACTCGCCGGGCGTTTTCGGCAAAAAATTTGGCCTGAATCTCAGGGGAGAGACCGATTTCCCGAACTTGCTGGACGCATTTCTCAAGCGACAGTTGTGGAAAATTCGTCCCAAAGAGCACTTTGTCCTGGCCGTAAGTCTTCATATATTGAAGCAGTTGCGGCGGATAGTAACGGGGCAAATAAGCCGACGTGTCAATAAAAACATTTTCGTGTTTCCAGGCCACGCCAATCATTTCATCGGTCCAGGGAAAGCCGATGTGTCCGGCTACAATTTTCAATTCGGGAAATGTCAGGGCGACTTCATCGAGATAGGGTACTGGTCGCCCGGTTTCAGACGGCATCAGCGGGCCAGTATGTCCGACCTGGGTGCAGAATGGGATATCCAGCTCAATACATTTCACATAGAGGGGAAAGTAAAATTTGTCGTTCGGCGGGCGATTCCACAGCCAGGGCACAACACGTAACGCTTTGAATCCAAGCTCTTTCACCGCACGGTCCAGTTCGCGAACCGCTTCAACGGGTTTTTCGAGATTGACCGCCGCCACACCGCAAAAGCGATCTGGAAACTGGCGAATCATCTCCGCAATGTCGTCATTATGGTAAATCCATTGTCCAGGACGATGCCAGGCAGAGAGCATCAATGTCTGAATGCCAGCCCGATCCATCGCCATCACGATTTGCTCAGCCGTGAGCCCTGTTTCCAGAAGTTTTGCCGAACCAGATTGTTGAAACAGGCGGGCAACTTCGGGCATTTTTTGTGCCGATTGTCGTGTGAGGGGCTGTGCCCAGGCGTCAATAATAAGTTGGTTTTGGGTCATAGGGTTCGGGGTTTGGGGTTCAGGGTTCAGGGTCAGGGTTTTCGAATTTTTGTCCTTTTTGTCCCTTTTGTCTTTTCAAACCCTGAACCCCGAACCCTAATGAAGATTATTTGATAATGACAGTTCCACTGGCGGCTGTGCCCAGGTTCCCGGCGGCATCACGGGCAGTGACTTGCACCCGGCCTGATTTGGTTTTGGCAAGGCTGGTTGGAACGGTCCAGGTGAAGCTCTGGGCAGTGCCTGGCAATCCGGAAATGATTGTGGTTGAAAAGGTGGTGCCGTCTCCGGCAAAGCTAAGATCATGACCGGTAACGCCGGTATTATCGGCTGAAGCCCAGGAAATGCCCAATGAAGCATCTTTTTTGCGTTTGACTTTGGTTTTCGAGAGCGTGAGGCTGGTCACCGTCGGATTTTGGGTATCAGGGTTTCCGCCACCGCCAGCCGGTGCTGCACCTTCTTTCACCGTTCGAATGGCATTGTTTCCGGTATCCAGAATCACCACATTCCCGAGCTTATCAATGGCAACTCCCTGAGGTGAAGCCAGCATGGCCTGATCGGCTGGGCCTTCGTCGCCAGAGTAGCCTGGAATTCCAAACCCGCTAAAGCTTGAAACCAGACCTGTTTGAGCATCAACCCGGCGAATCCGCGACGCATAAGCCTCAGCAATGAAGAGATTGCCAGCGCCGTCCATTGCCATGCGGTGGGGGCCAAAAAGCTGAGCCTCAGTGGCTGGAACATTGTCTGCGTCGTCATCGCCACCGCCAGCCACCGTGCGAATGATCCCCGTGCTGGCATCAACCCGGCGGATGCGGCCAGCTTCGCGGTCAGCCACAAACAGGTTTCCTTCGCGATCAATCAACACACTTCGCGGATATCGCAACCGGGCCTGGGTGGCCAGTCCGCCATCGCCGCTGCTGACAGGTTCGCCGGCTGGACCGCTCCCCACTACGGTTGTCATCAGGCCGGTACGCGCATCCACTTTGCGGACCCGGTTATTATTTGAATCGGCCACATAAATGTTTCCAAGCTGGTCGGCTTCCACGTCCGTTGGAAAATTCAAGGTTGCTTCAAGAGCCGGACCACCGTCGCCGTCAAAGTCAAACCCGCCATTCCCGGCGACCGTGGTGATGATTCCTGTTCGGGCATCAACCCGGCGAATAACTGAATTACTCGAATCTGCAATCAAAATATTTCCTGCCTGATCCACTGCCATTCCGGATGGATCATTGAGCGATGCCTGGATGGCTGGGCCGCCATCGCCAGAATACCCGTTTCGGCCATTTCCGGCGACGGTCGTGATAATGCCGGTCTGGATGTCAACTTTGCGAATGCGGTGATTTCCGTCATCTGCAAAGTAAATATTTCCTTGCTGGTCCAGGGCGATTCCAGAGGTGTCTTGCAAGCTGAGATTGGCCATGATTGCCGGTCTATTGTCGCCAAGGTCACCGCCACCGCCACCGATGGTCGTGATAATTCCGGTTTCGGCATCAACCTCTCGAATCAAGTTTTGACCGTCGTCGGAAATGTAGAGATTTCCAAAACCATCAACCACGATACCGCAGGGAACCAGACCTGCATCAAGCGCCGGGCCGCCGTCTCCACCACTGTTTTCGCCATTCCCCGCGACAGTGGTGATAATGCCGGTTTCTGCATCTACCCGCCGGACGCGATTATTGCCCAGATCAGCCAGAAACAGGTTTTGATCTTCATCCAGCGCGAGGGCAATCGGAACATTGAGAGCGGCCTGTGTGGCTGGTCCGTCATCGCCATCAAATGTTCCATTAAAGCTACCGGTTGGACCAATGCCAGCCACGGTAGTGATGATGTCGGTATCAGAATCAACGCGTCGAATGCGGTTGTTAAAAGTATCGGCAATCAGCAGGTCATCATCGTCGGCAATTCGGATGGCACCCGCAAACAGAAGTGCCAGTTGGGCCTGGTCAGCCGGGCCGCCGTCGCCGTCAAAACCAAAGTCTCCGGTTCCAACCGCCGTGGAAATAATACCCGTTTGGGGATCAATGCGGCGGATCCGATTATTTCCGCTATCCACAATAAAGATGCTGCCTTCCGAATCAACTGCCACACTGGTTGGTTGCGCAATCGCGGCCTGGGTGGCAGGACCATCGTCTCCGCTAAAATTGTAATCACCTGTGCCGGCAATGGTGCTCATCAAGCCAGTTACAGCGTCCACCCGGCGAACACAGTTATTGGAAGAGTCCGCAATAATGATGTTTCCCTGGCCGTCAATCGTGGCGCTCATCGGAAAATTGATACCGGCACCCAGCGCCGGACCACCATCCCCGCTCAAACTGGGGTTGCCGCTTCCGGCCACAGTGGCGATGATTCCAGCCTCGTTGATTTGGCGAATGCGATGGTTCCCGGAATCGGCAATCAGAAGATTTCCTTCGCCATCAACCTCCACGACTCCGCCACCAAAGGCATTCAGATTGAGACTGGCATTGACGGCCAGTCCGCCGTCCCCAATAAATGCCACACCTCCGGCCACCGTTGTGATATCACCTTTGGTAATCGAATCGAGTGATTTGGCCATAATCCCAAATGAACTTTGGGCCACGCCGCCTCGGGTTTGAATTGAAAGTGTTCGATTTCCAGGGGCATTTTGAGAGGGAACTCGAAGCCGGATTTGGGTGGCACTGAGGACTTCTGCATTCAGGATGACCCGGTCCCCCAGGATGACCACACTTTCCGGCGCAAAGTTTTTGCCAGTGATAATGACTTCCGAGCCTCCGGTCAACGTGTCTGATGTTCGGCTGAGATTGTTGATGGATGGCGCCCCAACGGTGACAACCTTCAATGCATTATTTTCAGCCTGGGCCTGGGTATCGAGCACAAAACTCTCTGTCCCACGCACCTGAACGCTGGCTGCCTGTTGAAAGCTTCCATCCTGAGCCAGTTGAACTATTTGTGGAAGATCACCAAAGGCCCGTGTCACCACTGAAGCCCCCGTCTGGTCAACCACATAAATATTGCCCACGGCATCGGCACTCACTGATTGAGGAACCATAAAAGTGAGTTCGTTCTCAGCTTGCGCCGGGATTGCCGCCAGTCGTCGGATGAGAAGCTGATATTCTTCAGGTCTCAAAAACGAAGGCGAGGCGCTGGATTCCAACACCCCACGGGCACTGGATTTTCGACCCAGGGTAGCCACCGTGCCATTACGAGCAACCAGCCGGACACGATTATTTCCGGTATCAGCCACGATCAGAAGTTTGCCATCTGAACTCAGGGCCAGGCCGCTGGGCCGATTAAACTGGGCGGCTCGCCCGCGTCCATCGGCGATACCGCTGGTACCAGGTTGCCCGGCGAGCAAAATGACTTGTTTGGATTCAAAATCAACCTGATAAATCGCGTGATTGTCAGTGTCAGCGACAAATAGATTTCCACCTGAATCAGTCACCACACCCCGCAATCCATTAAAAACTGCCTGATCAAACGGAGTGACATCATTGGACATCTGCCCTGGTGAACCGGTTCCAAGAATTGTGGTTACGTTATCGTCAAAATCAATCTGACGCAGGCTGTGGTTGAGTGTGTCAGCCACGAAAATTCCGCCGTCGGCACTGTTATTGACGGTCACTGCCGTGGGACCGGCAAATCGAGCCTGGAGACGGTTCCCATCAATGCGTTCCCTGGCGCCGCGTTGTCCGGCAAAGATCGAAGCCGGCATGGCAAGGTTTTCTTTGCGGAAAATGACATGTCCCAACGGGTCGCTAATATACAAATGGCCAGCGGTATCGGTTTTGGTATCGCCTGGGACTTTTGCGCCCTGGGCGTCGGCCACGCGAACCACCACGACAAAAACAGATATCGAATCACCGCCCCGCCGTGCGGTAATGGTGGCAAATCCACGTTGGATCCCGCTCACCACTCCAGTAGTTGGATCAACCGTGGCAATATCGGGGCTGCCGGACTCCCAGGTCACACCTGTGACCGGCTGCCCCTCGGTATCGGTTGCCGTCAAGGTAAGCTGACGTTGTTCGTTCACGACGGGATTGGGTTGTTGAATACGGATATTAGCGGCTTGTCTGGGTTGTGTTCGTGTCCGGCTAACGGTTGGAGATGATGCGGAGTGGGTTGGAAACGGGTGAAATGAGAGTGTGGAAATAGTCAGAACGCCAATAATAAGTAGGGAAAACCAGCGATGCTTCATGTGGAGTAATCCTCCGAAAATTCAGTTCAATAGATTTTGAGTTAAGCAATGGAAAAGGCAGGCTTTGATAAGCCCTCACTTTACATCCATTTCTGTAAACTCGCTTCTGTTTCTACCTGAACTTTCGGAGTGAATCCCCTTGAAAACCGGTTGAAAACCAGGGCTAAAAATACCAGGGCTGAGGGCTGAGGGCCATGAGCGCCAAGATAAGGCAATTCAGCTGCTTGCACTCCGAAGGAGTAGCCAGATGGTAGCCTGGGGGAAGCCGCTTTGGGCGCCCCCCCAGGAATGGGGTACCAATCCCATTTCGCCCCGGCAGGGGCGGGATCGCGTTGCTCCCCTGCCGGGGCGAAACGAGAGGGGGAGGGCACTGGAACCTGGGGTGCAAAGCCACCCCAGGCTACCCTCTGGCTACCTCTTCGAGGTGCAGTTACCTGTTATCTTGGCGCTTATGTCGTCGAACCCTCAGGTGCATCAAGCTAGAGACCCAAACTCCTCAGCCATCTGCTCCAGGAGCCAGAGTGTCAATCCGCTCACCCCTGGATTTCTGATTTTACACAAGGAATCGCTTTTCGATGGTGATTTCCCACCGAACGGTAGCCTCTCAGGATGCTCAACCCTTCCCTCACTTGAGGTACGTGGAGGCTCAATGACTTTACTCTGGGATCAGCTTGCCAGTCTGATTGAGCTTACAAAGTAAGTGCTGGCAGGGTAGTGATACTCTGGGCGATACCCGTTGCGCAGGTTTGAACAGGTTTGCGGCCTGGTTCCCCAGACTATACCTTGTTACAAGTTTTCTGAGATATTGGGTTTGGTAAGTGGTTGATCTTTTTCGTCTTTTTCGTAGTGACAATGTCTGGAAACGATACTAATGGCTTGACCGTGGACGAATGCTGGACAACCCCCCGTCAACGGCGAGGACCTGGCCGGTAACCCACGTATTTTGCGGATCCAATAACCATTCAATGGCCGAAGCCACATCAGATGGATCACCAATCCGGCCCAACGCATGCATCGCGACCGAACCTTTGAGCGCCAGCTCATTTGATGTAATGCGTTCTGTCAACGGCGTTTGGACCAACCCTGGTGCCACACAATTAAACCGGATCCCTTTGGCGGCGTATGAAGCGGCTGCCGAAAGTGCAAGGCCAATAATCCCAGCCTTGGCCGCCGCAATGGCTTCGTGATTTGCCAGACCAATCCGGGCCGCCGCCGAAGAAACCAGCACCACGGATCCGCCATTTTTCATATACTTTGCGCCAGCACGAACCACCGCAAATGCTGAGTTCAGATTTGTTGCAAGCGTGGTGCTCCAGTCAGCATCAGTGGTTAAATGAGCTGGTTTGAGCAAGAGTGACCCCACGCAATTGGCAATCCCATCAATCCGACCATATTTTTCAACAACGTGAGAAATACAGCCTTCAACCTGGCTGGTCTGAGTGGCATCCAGAATGAAGGCTTCAGCGCCAGATTCTTCGGCCAGCGCGTTGAGCCTGACCTGATTGCGACCAGCACATACAACCCGCGACCCACGCCGCCTGAGTCGGTGAACCAGATCAGAGCCGATTCCACCCGAAGCCCCGAAAACGACACATACCGAATCTTGAAAAGTGTGCCTTTGATCAAGTGTCATATTTTTCCGTTTGGAGTCAGTGATTGATGAGTCAGT